>NZ_CP098604.1:3680779-3987510 GCF_024499015.1 Xanthomonas hortorum pv. pelargonii
CTGCATCTAGCAATGGCAAGACTCGAAATCTTTGCCACTTCAAGCTGATTAGATGATGTGGATGCGCCAATTGCAGATCGATTAGGGCAGCAGACTGGTTGCAGGACTCTCGCCCGCTCCCGCGCCAACGCTTGCATCACCTGACGTCGAGAGGGACACCTACCCTCGGGCAGGCGCGCAGCGGCACATCGGGTAGGTGGCCGCATCGATGGCGTTTGTTAAGCTCCGGCCTTTGTGTACAGATCAAGGCCCGACCAAATGACTGCATCCCCAGCCGCACGCCGCCCGGGCCTGCCCCTGCATTGGAAGATGGGCATTGGCTTCGCCGTCGGCCTGGTGTTGGGATTGGCCGTCTACTACCTTGCCGGCAGCGATGCCGACTGGGTGCGCACGGTGACCAAGTACGTCACCACCCCGTTCTCGCAGATTTTTCTCAATCTGATCTTCATGCTGATCGTGCCGCTGCTGTTTTCGGCATTGGTGATGGGCATTTCCGAAATGGGCGACATCCGTGCGCTCGGCCGTGTGGGTTGGCGCACCTTGGGCTACACCGTCGTGCTGTCCGGTGTGGCGGTGTTGCTCGGCCTGGTATTGGTGAATGTGCTCAAGCCTGGGGCTGGCGTGGATCCACAACTGGCCAATCAGTTGATCCAGGAAAACGCCGAGCGCACCCGCGAGATCATTTCCAGCTCCGGCACCCAGCCGCAGGGCATGGACATGCTGTTGTCGATCGTGCCCAGCAACGTGATCGCTGCGGCGTCCAGCAATGGCGCGATTTTGTCGCTGATGTTTTTTGCGGTGATGTTCGGCGTGGGCATGGTGCTGACCGCGGATGAAAAGGTCGCCACGCTCAAGCGCGGCATCGAGGGCATCTTCGAAATTTCGATGACCTTGATCGGCTTGGTGATTCGCCTGGCGCCGTATGCGGTGGCCTGTTTCATGTTCAATCTGGCTGCGCTGTTCGGCTTCGATCTGTTGATCCGCCTGGGCGCTTATGTGGGCGTGGTGGTGTTGGCGCTGGGTCTGCACATGGTGGTGAGTTACGGGCTGGCGGTGAAGTTTGCCGGGCACTCGCCGATCCGGTTCTTCAAGCAGACCCAGGAGGCCACGATGATGGCCTTCTCGACGGCGTCCAGTAACGCGACCTTGCCGACCGCCCTGCGCGTGGCCGACGAGATGGGCCTGCCGCCGCGGGTGTCGCGCTTTGTGCTCACTGTGGGCGCCACCGCCAACCAGAACGGCACCGCGTTGTTCGAGGGGGTGACGGTGATCTTCCTGGCGCAGTTCTTCAATGTGGACCTGAGCATCGGCCAGCAGTTCATGGTGATGCTGGTCTGCATTTTGGGCGGCATAGGCACCGCGGGTGTGCCGTCGGGCTCGCTGCCGGTGGTGGCGCTGATCTGCGCGATGGTCGGGGTCAACCCGGTCGGCATCGGCATGATCCTGGGCGTCAATCACTTCCTGGATATGTGCCGGACAGCGCTGAATGTGACCGGGGATCTGGCGCTGACGACGTTGGTGGCGAAGGGCGAGGAGTAGGGAGTCGGGATTGGGGATTGGGGATTTGTTGGAGCGGGCTGTTGCGACCGGCAGGTGCCAGGTCAGGTCTTGCGGTGTCGTGGCAGCGTCTGCGCCGCCTGCTGCACTATTGCACTGCGGACGAGGCTGCAGAGGCTCCGGCTCCGGCTTCACCAATCCCGAATCCCGACTGCCCAATCCCGGCTCCCTAACGCGCTCTGTGGGAGAATAAGCGGCTCCGCTTTCAGCGGTGTTCCCCTCCGCTTCCATAGACGCCCATGACCCAGCCCACCCGCCGCCAGCTGGCCAACGCCATCCGTTTTCTTGCCGCAGATGCGGTCGAAGCCGCCAAATCCGGCCATCCCGGCATGCCGATGGGCATGGCCGATATCGCCGAAGTGCTGTGGAACGATTTCTTCCGGCACAACCCGAACAACCCGCAGTGGTTCAACCGCGACCGCTTCGTGCTGTCCAACGGCCACGGGTCGATGCTGCAATACGCATTGCTGCACCTGTCCGGCTACGACCTGCCGATCGAGCAGCTCAAGCAGTTCCGTCAGCTGCACAGCAAGACCGCCGGCCACCCCGAGCGAAGCGAAACCCCCGGCATCGAGACCACCACTGGTCCGCTAGGTCAGGGCTTCGCCAATGCGGTCGGGTTTGCGCTGGCCGAGAAGTTGCTGGCGCAGCGTTACAACCGCCCGGAGCTGGAAATCGTCGACCACCGCACCTGGGTGTTCATGGGCGATGGCTGCATGATGGAAGGTATCTCGCACGAAGCCGCCTCGCTGGCTGGCACCTGGGGTCTGGGCAAGCTGGTTGCGTTCTGGGACAACAACCACATCTCCATCGACGGCAACACCGATGGCTGGTTCAGCGACAACACGCCGGCGCGTTTCGAGGCCTATGGCTGGCATGTGGTCCGCGATGTGGACGGACATGACGCCGAGAAGATCAAGGCCGCCATCGAGACCGCGCTGGAGAACACCGACAAGCCCACGCTGATCTGCTGCCGCACCAAGATCGGCTTCGGCGCACCTAGCAAGGCCGGCAAGGAATCCTCGCACGGCGCACCGCTGGGCAAGGAAGAACTGGAAGGCGCACGCAAGGCGCTGGAGTGGCCGTACGGCCCGTTCGAGATTCCCGAAGAGATCTACGCCGGCTGGCGCGCAGGTGGCACCGGCACACTGCGTCAGGCCGAGTGGGAGCAGCTGTTCGACAAGTACGGCAAGCAGTATTCGGCCGAAGCTGCCGAACTGACCCGTCGCTCGCACGCCGAGCTGCCGGCCGACTTCATCGCCCAGGCCGATGCCTACATCGCCAAGGCGCAGCAGGATGGCCAGACCATCGCCTCGCGCAAGGCCTCGCAGCTGGCGATCGAAGCGTTCGCGCCGCTGTTGCCGGAACTGATCGGCGGCTCGGCCGATCTGGCGCATTCCAACCTGACCTTGTGGAAGGCCAGCAAGTCGGTGGCCACCGACGACCCGGATGCCAACTACGTGTATTACGGCGTGCGCGAGTTCGGCATGACCGCCATTGCCAACGGCCTGGCGCTGCATGGCGGCTTTATTCCCTTCGACGCCACCTTCCTGGTGTTCAGCGATTACGCGCGCAACGGCGTGCGCATGAGTGCGCTGAATCCGGCGCATGCCATCCACGTGTACACGCACGATTCGATCGGCCTGGGCGAAGACGGCCCTACCCATCAGCCGGTGGAGCACCTGGCCTCGCTGCGCTACATCCCCAACAACGACGTGTGGCGCCCGGGCGATGCGGTGGAATCGGCAGTGAGCTGGAAGGCAGCGATCACGCGCAAGGACGGCCCGAGCTGCCTGGTGTTCAGTCGCCAGAACCTGCAGCACCAGCCGCGCAGCGACGCGCAGCTCAAGCTGATCGAACGCGGTGGTTACGTGCTGGCCGATGCCGAAGGCGGCGTGCCTGACGTGATCCTGATCGCCACCGGTTCGGAAGTCGGTCTGGCGGTGGAAGCCAAGCAGACCCTGGATGCGGCCGGTTTGAAGACGCGTGTGGTCTCGATGCCCTCGACCGATGTGTTCGATCGTCAGGATGCGTCCTATCGCGAATCTGTGTTGCCGAACGCGGTGCGCAAGCGCGTGGCGGTGGAAGCGGGCGTGACCGGCTTCTGGCGCAAGTACGTTGGCCTGGATGGCGATGTGGTCGGCATCGACACCTTCGGTGCCTCGGCGCCGGCCGATCAGCTGTACGCGTACTTCAAGATCACCGCCGAGCATGTAGTGGCGGCAGCCAAGGCGCTGTAAGACCTGGCGTGTTGCGTTAAAGAAAAAGCCGGCGAAAGCCGGCTTTTTTGTTGAATCTCGTGAGCGATGCGCGGGTGCGTCATCGTTCAACGGAAGCGTGGCGTGCTTCAGTGCGCGTCGTTGGCCAGCGCCGAGGCGCGGATCCTGGCCAGCACCTTCAACTGTGCGTCCATCATCGGCGGGTTGGGATCGTGCCCGGTGCGTGGCAGCAGCAGGAATTGCTTGCTCGGGGCAGAAAGACCATCGAAATAGGCCTTGCTGATCTCCGCTGGACCAGATCCTGCGAAACGCGCTCTCATCCAGGTAGCGCTCGCTTATGTCAAGCAAATGCTAAAAAAATGTCAATCCAGCTATTTAAAATGTGAATCATTCCCATTAAAATGGCGCACTGCCGCTGGTAGGGCACACCGTTTCCTCCCCCTTGTTGCCGGCGCAGCGTCTTCGCAGCGCGTGGTCTGGTTCCGTCTGCGTTGGAGTTCCCGATGATCCGTAGTACCGAGTTGCGTCTTGTTTCCGTGGGCGCGCGTCGCCATGCCCTGCCGCGCGCGCTGTTCGCTGCGCTGTGCACGCTGGCCGCCAGCCAGGCCCTGGCCGAAACGCCCGTTGCCGCCGCCGATGCCGAGGTCACCACGCTGGACCGGATGATCGTGCAGGGCGAGCAGGCCAAGGGCTATACGGTGGAGAAGACCACCGCCGGCACGCGCATGAATCTGTCGCTGCGCGAGATTCCGCAGTCGGTCACCGTGATCACCCGTGACCGCATGGACGACCAGAACCTGCAGAGCATCACCGACGTACTCAACAACGTCACCGGCATCTCGGTGGCGCAGAGCGACAGCGAGCGGCTGGAGTTCTTCTCGCGCGGCTTCTACATCGACAACTACCAGTTCGACGGTATCCCGGCCTATATGGAGCAGGCCTGGAGCTACGGCGATTCGGCGCTGGACGTGGCGCTGTACGACCGCGTCGAAGTGGTGCGCGGCGCCACCGGCCTGCTCACCGGCTCGGGCAATCCGTCGGCCTCGATCAATCTGGTGCGCAAGCACGCGCTCAGCCGCGACTTCACCGGCACCGTGTCGGTCGGCGGCGGCGATTTCAACAAGACCCGCAGCGTGGCCGATGTCACCGTGCCGCTGAGCCCAGAAGGCACCGTGCGCGCGCGCGTGATCGGCGTGTATCAGGATGGCGAGTCGGATATGGACCGCTACAGCATGCGCAAGAAGATCGGCTCGGCGATCATCGATGCCGACCTCACCGACAGCACTTTGCTGAGCGTGGGCTACGAGTACCAGAAGAAGGAATCGAACGATGTCACCTGGGGCGGCTTCCCGCTGTTCTACAGCGATGGCACCCGCACCAACTACGACCGCTCGTTCAACCCGGCGGCCGACTGGACCTTTTGGGATACGCGTCTGCAGCGCACCTTCGCCAGCTTGCAGCAGAGCTTCGACAACGGTTGGAACCTCAAGGCCAATCTGAGCCATGAGAAGACCGAAGCGGCCAATCACCTGTTCTACCCGTTCTATACGATCTTTGGGTTCGACCGCGCCACCGGTGGCGGCGTGGTGCCGTATTCGGGCAACTACCTGACCGAGCGCAAGGCCGATGGCGCCGATGTCTATGCGGAAGGCCCGTTCCAGCTGTTCGGCCGCGAGCATCATCTGGTTGCCGGCGCCAGTTACAACCGCCGCGAATACGTCAACAACGGCACCTTCGATTTCCCGGCGCCGCTGGACAGTTACCTCGGCTGGACCGGCGCGTACCCGGAACCCAACTGGAGCCCGCGCACGGTGCAGAGCGACGGCACCATCAAGCAGAAGGCCGCTTACGTGGCCGCACGGTTCTCGCTGGCCGATCCGCTGACGCTGCTGGTGGGCGCGCGCTATACCGATTGGCAGATCGATGGCCGCAACTTCGATTCGACGACGCAAGGCCTGGTGCCGTTCTCCGACACCCAGACCGAAGTCACCCCGTACGCCGGCCTGGTGTACGACATCAACGATGTGTGGTCGACCTACGTCAGCTACACCGAAATCTTCAACCCGCAGACTCTGCGCGATGCCAATGGCGGCTATCTGGACCCGTTGAGCGGCAAGGGCTACGAAGCCGGCGTCAAGGCAGCGTGGTTCGACGACAAGCTCAACGCCTCGCTTGCGGTGTTTCGCATCGAGCAGGACAACCTGGGCGTTGCCACCGGCGGCTTCGTCCCCGGTAGCAGCGAATCGGCGTACCAGGCCGCCAACGGCGTGGTCAGCGAAGGCTTTGATTTCGAGATTTCCGGCCGCGTGACCGCTGGCTGGAATACCACCTTCGGTGCCTCGCACTACACCGCCCGTGACGACAGCGGTACGTCGATCAATACGCATCTGCCGCGCACCACCATCAAGTTGTTCAACAGCTACACCCCGCAAGGTGTGTGGAGCGATCTCACGGTGGGCGGCGGCGTCAACTGGCAGAACCGTTCGTACTACGTGGACCCGGTGTACGGCACCTTCCAGCAGAGCGCCTATGCGCTGGTCAGTGCATTCGCGCGCTACCGGTTGTCGCCGCAGTTTTCGGTGCAGCTCAATGTCGACAACCTGCTCGACAAGCGCTACTACTCGCAGTTCAACGGCGGCTATGGCGCATGGGGCGCATCGCGTAATGGCATGCTGACCTTCAACTACACGTTCTGATCGTAGACCAGGCTGGGCGCGATTTCAGCGGCTGGCCTGTTGTTGCAACGATGCAGGCACCTTGCAAAAGGTGCCTGTTTTTTTTTGTGTCTGCATCCCTGCTGGGTGATCGTAGATCTGCTGCGCTTTCTACCGCCTGCGCTGCGTGCTGACATCAGTTTGCTTCGGTGGTGCCGAGCTGGCGCGCAAGCGGAAGCCTTTCCCGCAAGTGTCGGCACGTTGCATAGACTTGCCTGCACACGCACGCACACGCGAAGGCGTGCCGGCAATCGCATCGACGGTAGCCCAGGGCTACAGCGGTTCCAGATGCGGCGCCATCACTTCTGCCACCCAATCCATGAACGCGCGCACGCGTTGCGGCAGGTGGCGACGCTGCGCGTAGAGCAGCGTGACCGGCATCGGTTCGGGCGCGATGGCGGCCAGCACCTCGATCAAGGCGCCGCTATCCAGGTGCGCACGTAACGGGCTGGCCGGCGCCTGGATGATGCCCAGGCCCGCCAATGCGACAGCAAGATACGCATCGCCGTTGTTGACCGTCACGGGGCCGCGCATTGGCAGCAGTTGATAGGTCTGCCCGTCGTGGTACTCGAAGCCGGGCGACCGCTGGCCCAGCGTCGGCACGTAATGCACCAAGTCGTGGTGTGCCAGATCGTCCAGGCGCTGCGGCGTGCCCCGTCGTGCGAGGTAATCCGCACTGGCGCAGTTGATGATGCGAAACGCGCCGAGCGGTCGCGCGACCAGGTTGGTGTCTTCGAGCGTGCCCACGCGCAACACGCAATCGAAGCCTTCGCGCACCACATCCACGCGGCGGTCGGTGCCGCTGATCTCCACTTCCAGTTGTGGATGCAGTGCCAAAAATACCGGCAAGGCGGGAATCACGAAATTGCGCGCAATGCCGGACGACATGTCCACCCGCAAGCGCCCTCGCAACTGGCTACGGTCGCGCTGAAACATGCCTTGCAACTCGTCCATGTCATCGAGCAAATCGCGGCTGCGCTGATAGAACGCGGTGCCGTCGCCAGTGAGTTGCACACGGCGTGTAGTGCGATGCAACAGCTGGGTACCGAGCGACGCTTCAAGCCGTTGCACGGCAGTGGAGACGCTGGCCTTGGGCAGGCCCAAGGTTTCGGCGGCGCGAGTGAAACTGCCGAGCTCGGCCACACGCAGGAAGGCGCGCAACGACTCCATGGTGTCCATCGATTGGTCGATACTTTTGAACGGTGCAATCAGCCTGAGCTGATTTATGCGGCGCGGCAAGCGCAATAGTCTTTGCAACGACGCGATACCCATACCGTCGCAGGCTGGCGCGCAAACGCGCGCTACAACATCACTGGCAGACACCGATGCCAAGCACCGACGCGCCTGACATCCTTACAGGCCTGCGGTCGTTCTCGGCATCATCCCTCGCCCTCGGAGTAAAGCATGTCGAACACCACCCCCATCACGTTGATCACCGGCGGCAGCCGCGGCCTGGGCCGCAACGCCGCGCTCGCGCTCGCTGCCGACGGCAGCGACATTGTGCTGACCTATCGCAGCGAAGCAGGCGAGGCTGCTGCAGTCGTCGCAGACATCCAGACGCTGGGGCGTCGCGCGCATGCCTTGCAGCTGGATGTTGCCAATGTCGAGGGCTTCGCTGCATTTGCCGCTCAACTGAAGGAAGTGTTGACCGGTTGGGGTCGCAGCCACTTCGACGCATTGGTCAATAACGCCGGCACCGGCTTGCATGCGCCCATTGCCGAGACCACGCCTGCGCAATTCGATGCGCTGTTCAACATCCATCTCAAAGGCCCGTATTTTCTGACCCAGACGTTGTTGCCGCTGATTGCCGATGGCGGACGCATCCTAAACGTGTCCAGCGGCCTTGCACGTTTTGCACTGCCGGGTTCGTCGGCCTACGCGATGATGAAGGGCGGGGTGGAAGTATTCACCCGCTATCTGGCCAAAGAGCTGGGCGCGCGTGGCATTCGTGCCAATACGCTGGCACCGGGTGCGATCGAAACCGACTTCAATGGCGGCAGCGTGCGTGATAACGCGCAGGTCAACGCGATGGTTTCCTCGGTCACTGCATTAGGCCGCCCTGGGCTGCCGGACGATATCGGGCCGGTGGTGGCTGCATTGCTGGCGCCGGGCACCGGTTGGATCAATGCGCAGCGCATTGAGGTGTCTGGTGGGATGTTGATTTAAGTACAAAGGCCTGCGCATGACGCGCAGGCCTTTGTGTGCGCCACCGCGTCAGTGCATCACTGCAGTGTTTGATCGCCATGCAAGACGGGATACGGATTCACGACTTCGCCCTTCCACCATTCTTTTTCCGGCCCGAGGCGATGGATCTCGAAATGCAGATGCGGTGCCGCAGGATCTGCGTTACCGGTGCTGCCCACATAGCCAATGATCTGACCGCGCTTGATCGGCTGTTTTTCCGCCAGACCATCGGCGTAGCGCTCCAGATGCGCGTAGTAGTAGCAATACGTGCCACTCGGGTCGAACTGATACAGCGTCAGGCCGCCGCGTTCGCTGTTGAAGAGTTTCTCGACCGTGCCGTCTGCCACTGCGAGGACCGCTGTTCCGGTGGGTGCGAGGATGTCGATGGCATCGTGCACGCGGCCTTCGCTACGTGCGTCGGTGAAGGTGTCCTGCAGCTGGCTGCTGCTGATGCCTTGTACCGGAATCAACAAGCCAGCACCTGAAACTGCGGCGTCAGCTGGTGGCACGGGCGTTGCTGCCGCAGGCGTATTTGCTGGCGCCGCAGCGGTTGCCGGCGCAGCGGCAACGGCTGGCGGTGGCGCGAATGCCGGAGCAGCAGATGCCAGTTCGGCATGCGCCGCGTCGCGCTGTGTTGCCACGGGTGCAGCAGTGGGCGTTGGCTCTACTGCCGCCTGCGGCGCCTCACGTTCCAGCCACCAATAGCCGGCTGCACCCAGCAGCACACCCACGACCAGCATCATCAGCAGTTTCATGCTTACTCCTGCATCACCACCGGCATGGACGGGCCGACCACGCTGGCCAGATTGACCACGTCCCAGTTGGTCAGGCGCACGCAGCCATGCGATTCGGTCTTGCCGACATGGCCGGGTTCCGGCGTGCCGTGCAGGCCGTAATGCGGCTTGGACAGGTCGATCCACACGCGGCCGACCGGATTGTTCGGACCCGACGGCAAGGTCGCCTTTTGATCGCCCTTTTTCGCGTCCCAGAACAGCTTGGGGTTGTACTTGAACACCGGATCGCGCGCGACGCCCAGGACCTTCCAGCGGCCGATCGGCAGCGGGTCGTGCTTGCTGCCGGAAGACACCGGGAACTGCGCATAGACCTTGCCGTCGGCATCAAACAGGCGCAGCGTCGACTCGGACTTGTCGACCACAAGCTTAGCCGGCTTGGCCAGTGGCGGGACACCGTCGATGTTGGGAACCTGGATCACGCCCCCGGCCTTGCTCAGGTCCACGCCGGGGTTGAGTTGGCGTAGCAGTTCGGGGTCGGCATGAAACCGCTCGCCTAGTGCCTCATCCACCGAGGTGTAGCCGAGCGAGGGCAGCTTGGCCTGTTCGGCCGGGCCCTTGGGAATGGGCTGGAACGGTCCGGCGACATCGGCAGCGGTGAGCGTGTATTGCACCAGCGCCGGCGTGGCGTCGGCCTGCAAGGCCTGCCAGGTCGCGTCATCCAGCTCACCGGTCACCTTGATGTTGTGCGCGGCCTGAAACCCGGAGACGGCACGCTTTTGATTGGAGCCGCGCTCGCCATCGATCTGCCCCGGTGAAAAATGCGCGCGATCCAGCAGTACCTGCGCGTGCAGATCCGAACGCGGGCCGCTCGGCACGACTTTCGCCGCTGGCGTTGCTGCAGGCGCAGGTGCAGCGGCGGGCTGCGGCGCTTGCGCCAGTGCAGACAGTGAAGCGCTCAGGGCGAGAGTGAGCAGGCAGGCGCGAGCGTAGGAGCGTGAGGGCATGAGCAGGTCCGAAAGAGGCATGTGCGCACCTTGCCCGAGCTGCCTGCGTGGTCTGCGTGAAATGGCTGCACCGGGACTGACTGAAAACGCAGTATCGATGCGGGTCAGAAGTGGATACCTGCTATCTCGCCTCTGCGCAGCTGCCGAGTCGACGCGTTCGCCTGCTGCTCATGTGTCCACCCGGGCGGCGTAGGGAGTCGTGCACCGCGCAATAATCGATCGCCTGTATGTCAGTCAGGCGATCGATTGGATCAGCGGAAACCTGGTCGTTGCAGCTGCAGACATCGTGCCGCATCTGTCTGCATGTCTGCCGTCAGTAGGTATAGCCCAACGTCAGCATGTACACCCGGCCGGTCTGTACATACGCACCATCGGCGCCGGGATCGTAGGCCATGTAGCGTTTTGATTTGCCCTGTGTTTCGTAAAACGTTGCGGCATTGAGCAGGTTCTTGGCCGACACACCCACATCGATATGGTGCGGCAAATGGTAGGTGGCATTGAAGTCCAACGACTTCACCGGTTGCAGGTAATAGTTGAGCCGGTCGCTGGTCAAGCCCAGTAATTGCAGGCCGGTGTAGTTGTAGCTCAGGTCGGTACGCAGATGCGTATCGTCGTAGAACAGATCCAGGTTGTAGATGCGCTCCGGTGCGCGCGGCAGCCAGGTCTTTTCCGGTTGATCGCTGCGCTTGCTGTCTGCTTCGCTGTGTTGCAGCGTGAGGTTGGCGGTGACGCCGAAATTGCTCCAGATGCCCGGCAAGTCCTGCAGGCGCTTGCTCGCCGCCAACTCCAGGCCATAGAGCTTGGCGGTGCCACCGTTCTGCGGCATCGTCACCGGCACGCCGTTTTCGAACGTGGTGCCGGTCGGTACCAGGCCGCCCAGCGTGTTGTCGTTGCTGGTCGCCGATTGCGAGGTGTAGATGAAGCCGGTGATGCGCTTGTAATAGGTCGATGCGCTGAGTACGCCGCCGTTGTGGTCGTAGAACTCGGCAGAAAGATCGGCGTTGTCGGCCTTGCTCGGATGCAGATCGGGATTGGGCTTGGAGATGCCGACCACCTGCTGGGTGTCGTCGATGGTGTACACCGTCTCGCCGGAAATCAGGCCGAACGCCGGGCGGCTGAAACTGCGGCGCAATGAAGCGCGATATAAGGTGAGATCGTCGGGCCGATAGTTGACGCTGATGCCGGGTAACACTTGCCCATAGGTGCTGCCGGTGCCGACGAAGCTGCCGGTATTGCCATCGCCGCTGGATTGCCAGGATTGGGCCGAGTAGCGCGTCAATTCGTAGCGCACGCCGGGCAGCACGCTCACCGAACCGATGTGCAGCGCGGCCATCGCGTAACCGGAATAGATCGCCTCGGTGCTGGAGGTGGTGTTGGCGTTGTAGTCGTTGGCCGTATAGACGCCTGCACCATTGGGATCGTTGACGTACTTGTAGGGCAACGCCTGCGCGAGCATCCAGTTGCGGTTGAGCAGTTTGAACGGGCCTGCGTAACGGCCATCGAACGCGTTATTGGTGACACGTCCCGGGATCGCGCTCAGCGGCGGGCCGCCAGCAGTGGGAAACGCGTAATTGGGCCCACCAAAGTAAGGACCATTGGTGACGAAGTTGCCGTCCTTGTGGAAGAACGGATGATCGTAGGCGCCGCGGTCGGAGTGATCGGCAGACAGGCCGACTTTGACGCTGTCCAGCACATCGCCATCGACCTGGTAGGTGATATCGGTGTGCGCGTTGACGCGGTTGTCGTGACTGCCGGCGTCATGCCCCTGCACCTTCCACAACAGCGACGAATCCAGGTTGTAGAAGAAGTCCTTCAATGCAGGCGAGCTTGGCGCGATGCTCGGATAGCGTGGATTGCTGAGGTCGAAGGCGAAGCTACCGGGCGTAAAACCATACAGACTGGCCGACACATAGTCCGGACGGCTGCGGGTGCCGCGACCGACCGAAGCGCCGTAGTCGAAGCGCAAGCGATCCAGCGTGGTCTGGCCACCGAGTTGCAGCGTTGCCAGCTTCTCGTCGATATCGTGCGTGTTGAAGTAGCCGCCGCGCACGGCGGTTGGCTGGTTGCGATAGGTTTCCAGGCGCGCGCTGGACTGATCCTGCTGCCCGGTCACGCCGTAGCTGCCGTAGATGGCACGCGCATAGAGTGCGCTGTTGTCGCCTTGCCAGTCGAGCGAGAGATTGCCGCCATAGCGTTCGATCTGACTGGTGTAGAGGCTGTACTTGTAGCGGGTGCTGATCAATGGACCGACATCGCGCAGGTCCGTTGCACTGGCGAATGCAGGATCGGCCGGCACGTACTTGCTGTTGGGCGCCGGCGCTTGCGCCATGTTGTTGTTCTTGCCGTAATAGGCAGATGCGTAGACGCCGAAGGCATGGCCGTCGCCAAACTTCCAGGCCAGCTCCTGCTGGAAGGTGCCGCCGGTGTCCTTGCCGCCCAGGTCGGAGGCCAGCGCGTTGAACTGACCTTGCGCGGTGGTCTTGGCATAGACATCACGATCGAAGTCGAAAGCGTTGGGCGTGCGCATATCGATCGCACCGCCGATCGAGTCGCCGGGCATGTCGGGTGTGGGCGACTTGGAAACCTGCACCGACTGGACGCCGAACGGCGCCAGCATGTTCAACGAGATGGCGCGCGTGGACGAATCGGTCTCGGGCATGCCGAAGCCGTTGAGCGTGTAGGCGTTGTAGCTGGCATCCATGCCGCGGATGCTGACGTAGGCGTTCTCGCCGGTGGTGGCCTGGCCCAGATGCATGTCGCTGTATGCCGACAGGCCCGGCATGTGCGACACGACATCGGCGATGCCGCCCGACGGGATGGCATCGATCTGCTGCTTGCTCATCACGCTGTTGACGCTGCTGGACAAGCGCTGCTCGTTGAGCGATCCCGGTGTGGCAGCGTGCTTGGCCTGCACGTTGACCGAATCCAATGTGGTGGTAGCGGGCTCAGGAGTCTCGGCGAACGCGGGTGCGGACAGCGCCAGCGCAATGGCGCAGGTCAGACGATGAAAAGTGCGGGGGTGCTGCATGCAGTTGGCTCGCGTAGTTGGAGAACGTGGGGTGCCAGGCCCCATAACGCGGGCGCAGGCGTGCATCGCCGACGCCTTCCATTGCGACAGGTCTGTGTGGTTTGGCGTGGGTGGTGCGATTGCGGACGTGACCCCACTCAATGCGTCAGGTCGACGCCCTTGCAATGCGCGTGCGGAAGCTGCGGATTGCAGCGTGCGACCGCATCGCCGTCGAAGCGCACCACGTAACCGTTGCTGGCTGGCTCGTGTGCGGGGAAGTCGGTGCTGAGCAATTGCGCACCACTGGCCAGCATGCTGTTGCGGCGCGTAGTGTCGTTGTGCAGCGCTTCTTTCAGGTCTGCGTCGGTCCGCGTGCGCACCAGATAGCCGGCTTTCACCAGCTGGTTGATCTTCTCGACGGGGCCATCGTTGAGTTCAGTAAACGCGGCATCGTCTTCGCCCGGCACGGCGTTGGTGAAGCACACGCGTCCGCGCAGCGAGGGATGCCCGGGCAGGTAACTGGCACCGGCCGCGCGCTGGTCGAGCAGGAACACGACCTTGCCGCGTGCTTCGTGCAAGGATGGCCAGCCATGCGCGAGCACAGCGGCGTTGAGCGTAGCTGCCGTGCCACGGACTTGGTCGGGGCTAAGGTACTCGCCGGGCTTAAACACCGAGCGCAGTTCGGCATCCAAGGCATCCAGCGCCGCGATATCGAACGGCTCCGGCTGCACGGTCGGAAAGCTTAGCTTCACCGCTGCCTGTTTGGTTTCCAGCAGGATGAAGATCGGCACGTGCCCAGGGTGCTGCTTCGACCACGCGCGCACTTCCTGCAGGCAGGCGATCAAGGGTTGGCAGTTGCTGCGCTGATCCACATCCTGCACATGCATGACCTTGAAGCCCGGCTTGTCCATCACGCCGGCAGGTGCACTCGCCGGCGCTGGCGGGAGGCCAGCCTTGGCAACTTGCGCGACGATCGCCGGGTGCGCGTAGCGGCCACCGTTCGCGTCGGCAAACACATCCAGTTCTAGCTGTCTGACGCCATCGTCCAACTGTTGCGTCAGCGCTGGATGGCGATAATCCAGTGCTGCGAACAATTCCGGGCTCAGTTGTTTCAGCAGTGCCGCTTCGCTGTGGGCGAAGCCGGCGTGGTAGCTGTTGTGGCTACCGATGTACTGCAGATCGGTGAGGCGAGGTGCGGCGTGTGAAGTGACGCTGGCCATCATCAACACGCCGAAAAATGCAGCATGTCTCGAATTGCTTCGCTTGGCACGCGATGGCTTCGCTTTGCTGTCATCGCCTGGATTCAAAGCCGAAAAAGCGTGTAGAAAGCGCATGCACCGATGCCGGAAAGAAGGTGGTCGCCATCATCCCGGCCAAATTTGACGCAACGCTTTCCGCAGTGTTGCCGTCGTGGGTCACAGCGCGATAAACGCGCCATGACATCGTTTCTGGGCACATCCCGGCAAAGCCGCTCTCAGTGCGATCTGGTCTTGCGCAAGGCCTATGCCAGCAGCCGCGCCTGCACGCGCTCACCGATGCCGCGTGGCGTGTCCAATGCCATGCGTTGCAGGCAGGTAGCGTCGTTCGCATCGCCCGCATTGCGTGACAGCAGTGCGCGCCACACCGTCGTCAGTTTCGCGCTGTTGCTGGCAGTGGCGCGTTTGAGCCAGGTCAGGGCGCGTAGCACGCGTTGCTCGACCTCGGTGAAGTCGCTGCCGAGTGGGTAGTCCGGCAGGCTGCCGTCGCGGCGAAACGGCGCCAATGCCTGTTCCAGCGCTTGCGGTGTATTGCGTTGTGCGCGGGCAGGCAGTGCAGGGTCGCTACGCAGCTTGCGCGATGTCTTTGCTGTGGCAAGCAATGCGTCCTGGAAGCGTGCATCGCAGATGCCCGCCATCGCCAGCACGCAGTCCTGATCGGTCTGGTGACGCAGATCGGCGATGCCGTACTCGGTGATGTACAGATCGCGCAGATGGCGCGGGATGGTGGTGTGCCCATAATTCCAGCGCACATTGCTGGCCGCATGTGCTCCGGCATCGCGGGTGGCCCGCAGCATCAGCGCGCTGCGGGCCTGCGGCAAGGCATGCGCCATCGCCACGAAGTTGTACTGGCCACCGACACCGGAGACCACGCGCCCATCGTCCAGCCCATCGGACACCGCCGCACCGAGCGCGGTGGCCATCATGCAGGAGTTGAAGAAGCGTGCCTGATGGCGTTGCAAGCGCTCCAATGTTTCATCGCCGCCGTAGAGCTGGTTGATCTCGCTGATGCGGCGCATGCCGATGGCATCGCGGGTCTCCGCATCCAGAGTGCGCAGCCATTGGTAGAAGTCCGGCGAACCAAGATAGAACGCGCCATGCAGAAACTCGCCCTCGCGTGCCAGCCGCGCGTGATCGGCTGCATCGGCACTGCCGTCGGCGATGCGCTGCATCAGCGGCAGATCGTCATGCACCTTGCGCCGGATCACGCCGCTGTCCACCAGCTGCTTGAACCCTTCGTTGAGCATTTCGCTGCAGCCGTACAGGCCGATCTCGAACGGTGCCAGACCACCGCTGGTGCGCACCGCAGGATGCTGTTCCAGCTCCGGATCCAGCGCATGCAGCACGCGCCGATAGGTGGCGTTCTCGGTGTGTCGTAGCACCAGGGCATGGCTCAGCGCGTCGGCCAACGTGCCGATGCCGATCTGCAAGCTGCCGCCATCGCGCACCAGCGTGCTGGCATACAAACCGATCGCGTAGTCGATGGTGTTCACCGGTTGCCGCGGCAAGCCGAACAGGCGCGGCGACGGGCCGGGCAGGTCGATGACCAGATCGAAGAACGCCTCGTCCACCGCTGCAGTGCCGCCGATCCACGGCAGTTGCGTATCGATTTCCGCCACCAACAGCGGACGTGGCAGGCCGAGTGCCTGCACCGCATCGAGCGTGTCCTGGGTGATGTCGTTGTTGCACGACAGCGACAGCCGCGTGCCGCCCGGTTCGCGCGCGACTTTTTGCACGATCAGGTTGGGCGCGCGTTGCGCCACCGCCGCAGCGGCGTGCGTGTAGTTCAGACTCGTGTAGTCGGCCTGCGCCTGGGTGGAGTGCAGCAGGCCGCCGGACTGCATGTAGAACTCTTCCACCTGCACATGCGCCGGCAATGCGTCGCGCAGCATGTCGTCGACATACGCCAAGCGCGGAAAGTCGTCACCGAAATGGCGTGCAACAAACGGTGCGGCAAAGCGCGCCTCCAGCCCCGCACCTGGCCTGGGCGGATTGAGCGACAACGCCGTGTACAGCGCCAGCGGTCGTGACGGCGTGTCCTTGAGCTGCGCATACAAGGCGTTCAACAGCCGATGCGGCTTGCCGATGCCCAAGGGCGCACCCACGCGCAATGGGCCTTCGATACGTTGCAGGATCCGCTCCACGGCAGAGGGCAGGTCAGTGAGATGTTCGGTCATCCGTGCAGGGTAGCCGAGCCGATGGCGAGCCGGTTGCTTGAGCAGTTGGCGTTGCGGTTGGTCGCTGCAATCGCTGCTCGAAGCCCGAGGAGGAACAGGCTTGACAACCCCGGGGTTTACGCATGTAATCAGTAAAAATTACGGATGTAATCGGATGTCGATCAGCGATGCGGAAGCGGTGGTGATGCAAGTGCTCTGGGACGGCGCTCCGCGCACGGCAGAAGAGGTGGTCGCAGCGCTGGCACAGACCGATTGGGCCGAGCCGACCATCAAGACGCTGCTCAATCGCCTGCTCAACAAGGGCGCCATCGCCGCGCAGAAGGAGGGGCGCAAATATCTCTATACCCCGCTGCTGCAACGCGAGCAGTGGGTACAGCAACAGAGCGAAGGATTGCTGCAACGGCTCTTCGGTGGGCGGGTGGCGCCATTGGTGGCGCATTTCAGCGAACGCGGAAAGCTCAGCGCGTCCGACATCGCGGAATTGAAAAAGCTGATCAAGGAGTTGGACGATGAGCCCTGACACATTGGTCCCGCTGCTGCTGCGCCCAACGCTTTACACCGCGGCCGCGCTATCGATCTGTCTGCTCCTGCGGCGCCCATTGCGCGGCTGGCTTGGTGCAACGGCGGCGTACGCGATCTGGGCATGCGTTCCGCTCGCCTTGCTGGCCGCCGTGCTGCCAAGCCCGCAATCGGATGTTGCGCTATTGAAGGTGCCGCTGCTTGCTGCGATGCCGGCGCTCTCCAACGCGCATGACGGTGCTACTGCGTGGACGACGCTGGCATTGGCGGTATGGCTGACTGGCGCCGCGCTCATGGCAGCCATGCTGTGGCGGCGGCAGCATCGTTTCGTGCGCAGCCTTGGGCCTTTGTACGCGTTGGACAATGCCGTGTGGTCGGCAACGCATGACGCCGGGCTGCCGGCATCATTGGGAATCTGGCGCCCACGTATCGTGGTGCCGTCGGATTTCACTACGCGCTATTGCGCTGCCGAACGTGCGTTGGTGCTGGCGCACGAACGGCTGCATCTGCGCCGCGGCGATCTGCATGCCAATCTGCTTGCGGCCCTGATGCTCTGCATCGGTTGGTTCAACCCGCTGATGCATCTGGCCTGGCGTGCGTTCCGGCTGGATCAGGAACTGGCCTGCGATGCGGCCGTGCTGGCACAGCATCCAGGCAAGCGCCGCAGCTATGCCACGGCAATGCTCAAGACCCAGCTGGGTGCTGGGTGCACACCGCTCGCCTGTCACTGGGCTGCCTCGCATCCGTTGACGCAACGCATTGCAGCGCTGCGCAAGCCACTGAAAGATGCCAGGCGTTCGCGCTGGAGCGGTGGGGGTGTGCTGTTGCTCGCGGTAACACTCAGTGCCGCCGCTTGGGCCCTGCAGCCAGCGCGTATCGCAGCAGCGTCTTACGCCGCGCCTGCAGACAACGATGCGGCGGGTGTCACTCGCATGCGTGAGTCGAACTATGCGGATTTCACCACGATGCGACCGCCTAAATATCCTGCACCTGCGTTCGATGGCGGCATCGAGGGCTTTGTCGAACTGCAGATGGAGGTCGACCCAGGCGGTGTACCGCAGCACATCGCCGTCGTGCGGAGCACGCCAGCTGGTGTCTTCGATCAAGCGGTGCTGGATGCAGCGCGCCAATGGCGACTGAAACCTGCGTACGCACAGGGCAAGGCCATTGCATCGAACGTGCGCGTGCCGGTGAAGTTCGAATTGGATGCGCCTGAGCAAACCACCAAGACCGCCAATGCCAGCGCCAGCGCCGCACGATCGGATGCGCCACCGTCCGAGCGTCTTGCCGGTTGCGCTTGGCCAGGCTGCGCGATGCAGGAGGCGCTGCGATGAGAGGTGCTCCGATCTGCGCCGCAGTCCTGGCGCTGTCGCTTGGCGCATGCGCAACGCCACGTGTGCAGGAACAGCAGCGCAGCCAGCGCGAAGATTCGGTGGACCAGCGCATGCTGAGCGCGCAGTCGGGCGGCGACGGCGATTCTTCGATCCAGCCTTATACGCTGGCACCGACACAACGCTTCCGCATGCCGCGCGCGCTACGCAGCGCGGCGCCGGTGCTGCCGGCCGATTCGCCACGGCAGAGCTTGCCGCCGACCACCGTCTGCGCGCATGTGATCCTGACTGCCGAAGGCGCGGTGCAGCGCGTCGATCCGATGTCCGATCGCGACGAATGCGCGGCCGGTCTGCTGCAGGGCAATGCCGATCTGGTGCAGGCGGTGCGTACCACGGTGCAGCAATGGCAGTTCGTGCCGGCCGCGATGTGCACGTTTGCGCCTGGTGTGGCACAACCGGCGGCGCTGGACGACTGCACCGGCGCAACCGGCGAAGAACCGGTGCCGGTGACGCTGTCGTTCGCATTCACCTTCGAGGTGCGGCAGGGCAAGGTCAGCGTGCGCACCGGCAAGGTTGCACGCTGACGCAGGCCTTGCGTCAGCGGGTGGACGCAACGCACCAGCGCTGCCGGCTGCGCTTACTCCAGTACATGCACGCTATCGGCAATGCGCTGCACTTCATCGGGATTGTGGCTGACGTACAGCATCGGCAGACGGATCTCGTCGCGCACGCGTTGCAAGTAGGGAATCAATTCTTCGCGGCGCGCCTGATCCAGCGCCGACAGGGGCTCGTCGAACAACAGAATCGCCGGTTGCGACAACAAGGCGCGGCCGATCGCCACGCGTTGCGCTTCGCCACCGGACAGATTGCGCGGCCGGCGTTGCAGTAACGGCGCAATCCCCAGCAATGCCACCACATCGTCGAAACCGAACGGCGCCGCGCCACGCGCATGCCGGCCGTAACGCAGATTGCGGCGCACATCCAAATGCGGAAACAGCCGCGCATCCTGAAAGACGTAGCCGATGCTGCGCTTGTGCGTAGGCAGGTCCACGCCTTGCCGGGCGTCGTACAGACACCGCCCATCAATGCGGATATGCCCGGCCTGCGGTTGCACCAGCCCGGCGATCGCGTTGAGCACCGTGGTCTTGCCTGCACCGGACGGGCCGACCACGGCCACCACGCGCGCAGCGTCCTGAATCCGGATATGCCGTTGGAAGTTGCCGCGCTGTAGTTGCAGATCGATGTCCAGCATCAGTCGTCCTCACGCGGGTTTGGCCTGCGCACCAGCCATTCGGACAGCAGCAGCGCGGCCAGCGAAATCGCCAACGCAACGCCAGCCAACCGCCACACGCCCGATTCCATGCCCGGTACCTGCATCAAGCCGTAGATGGCCGACGACAAGGTCTGGGTTTCGCCAGGGATGTTGGAGACGAAGGTGATGGTTGCGCCGAACTCGCCCAAGGCCTTGGCGAAGGCCAGCACCGTGCCAGCGACCAGACCGGGCCAGGCCAGCGGCAAGGTGATGCTGAAGAACACCCGCCACGGACCGGCGCCGAGCGTGGCGGCGGCCGCTTCCAGGCGGCGATCGGTGGCTTCGATGGACAAGCGAATGGCGCGCACCATCAACGGAAAGCCCATCACCGCGCATGCCAGCGCCGCGCCGGTCCAACGGAACGCGAACTGGATGCCGAAGTATTCCAGCAGCCAGCTACCGACCGGCCCCTGCGTGCCCAGCACCACCAGCAGCGCGTAGCCGGTCACCACCGGCGGCATCACCAAGGGCAAGTGCAGCAACGCGTCCAACAGGGCCTTGCCCGGAAAGCGGCGCCGCGCCAGCAACCAACCGCAGGCAATACCCGGCGGCAGGCTGGCGATGGCGGCAACGATCGCGACCTTGAGACTCAAGCCGATCGCGGTCAGCTCTTGCGGGGTGAACATCGACAACGGCGCGCCTCAATCGGTCAACGAAAAACCGCGGCGGCTAAAGATCGCCTTGGCCGGTTTGCTGCTCAGCCATTGCACGAACTTGACGGTGTCGGGATTACTGCTGTTCTTCAATGCAGCGACCGGATACACGATCGCATCGTGGCTGTCGTCGGGAAACGTGGCGACCACGCGCACCTTGGGGTCGGCGCGTGCGTCAGAGCCGTACACGATGCCCAGCGGCGCCTCGCCACGCGAGACCAGCATCAGCGCCGCGCGCACGCTCTCCGACTCGGCCAGGCGGTTGCTCAAACCGTCCCACTGGCCAAGCTTGCGCAGCGATGCGGCGGCATATTTGCCGGCCGGCACGCTGGTGGTCTGACCAACCGCCAACCGGCCGCTGTCGCCGAGCGCCTTGGCAATCGCGCCAGGTTTGCGCGGGTCCACGTGCATCTTG
This sequence comes from Xanthomonas hortorum pv. pelargonii, assembly GCF_024499015.1. NCBI lineage: Bacteria > Pseudomonadati > Pseudomonadota > Gammaproteobacteria > Lysobacterales > Lysobacteraceae > Xanthomonas > Xanthomonas hortorum. The sequence continues at coordinate 3,701,862 of NZ_CP098604.1, forward strand.
CTGGCAGCCGGGGCGATCAGCACCAGCGTGTTGCCGAGCAGGTTGTGACGCTGCGCCGGCAGCACCAGGCCGCGCTGCTGCAGATAGTCCATCCATTCCAGATCGGCCGAGAAGAACACGTCTGCCGGTGCGCCTTGCTCGATCTGGCGTGCCAGTGCGGAGCTGGCGGCATACGACACGCGTACCGGCGTGCCGGTCGCCTTTTCGTAAGCGGCCGCGGCCTCGTCCATGGATTCCTTCAGGCTTGCCGCGGCAAACACGGTTACCGGCGCGGTCTGCGCAGTGGCCAGGACGGGCAGGGCAAGCATCAGCACGCAGAGCGCGCGCTGCCAAAAACCGATCGTGCGCATGGGTGAGCTCCAGCAGGGTCAGACACCGATCATAGCGGCTGCACCCCGTGCGCCGCGTGGCGACCGCACTGGAACGTTACCGATCCACGCCACCGCATCGGCCAGCCTGGAGATTGGCCTGCAGTGCCGGCCGGATCAGCTTGGGCTCGGGCAAGGTGGCATCGCGCGCCTGCCGCTGCGCCACGAACGCCTCGATCTCGACGCCATCGCGCACATGGATATTGCCGCGCCGCTGTTCGCCAATGCTGGTCTGATGCGCCACAGCGCGGCCGCCCGGGCCGTAGTCGTGGCAGACGAACACACGGGTGTCTTCCGGCAGCGCATACAGGCGCTGGATCGAGGCAAACAATTGCCGCGCATCGCCACCGGGGAAATCGCAGCGCGCCGTGCCCGCGTCGGGCATGAACAACGAATCGCCGGGAAACAGCGCATCGCCGATCAGATACGCAATGCTGTCGCTGGTATGCCCGGGCACCGCGATGACGCGCGCCTGGATGCCGCCGAGCTGGAAGCGTTCGTCATCTGCGAACAGGTGATCGAACTGCGAGCCATCGGCGCGGAAGTCCTCTGGCAAGGCATAACGCGGTGCGAGTGTCTGTTGCACATCCCGAATGCCTTCGCCGATGCCGATGCGCGCCTGTGGCCAGTGTTGTTTGAGCCATTGCGCGGCAGACAGGTGATCGGCATGCGCGTGGGTTTCCAGCAGCCATTGCACCTGCCAGCCGTGTTCGGCGATGGCATCGACGATGGCCTGCGCGGCGTGCGTGCTGACCTCGCCGGTGTCGGCCGCATAGTCCAGCGCCGGGTCGATCACCGCCGCTGCACCGGTTGCCGCATCGGCGACCACATAGGTGAAGGTATTGCTGTCGGCGTGGAAGAACGCAAGGACTTCGGGCTGCATCGGCGTCTCCATCTCAGGGGGTAGCCAGCGCCGCATTGAGCACGGCGGCGAGTCGGTCGCCGGCAAGCCGTAATTGCGTCTCGGCGATCGGACGATAGGTGGCGATGTAGTTATCCGGCAATACATGCTCGCTCGGATACACGCCCGGCGTGATCGCGATCTTGCACGACGCCTGCGCCCAGGCAGCAGCGGGCGGCGGCAGCACCGGAGAAATTGCAGCGGCAGCCGGCAACGCCAGCAGACGTGGCAGATATGCATCGTCGCTGAGGTGGCTGTCGTTGAGCATGCCGCTGTCCCACAGCGCATGCAGGTTGCTGCCCTTGCCATCGACCTGCAGCTGGAACGTGTTGCCGCCCTTGTCGTGCGCGTAGCCGGCATGCATGGGCTGGTGGATGTCGCCGACAAAATGCACCACGAACTTCAATGCCTGCCGCCGCACGTCCAACGGCTGGCTGCGATCGGCAAGCAACGCGGTTTGCTGCTCGAGCGCGGCGATCACGCAATTGCCATCCGGGCAGTCGCGCGCCGGCACGTAGCCGCACTCGTGTTCGCCCAGGTTGACGTAATGCCAGGGCCCGGAGCGCTTGCCCAGATCCGGATCGTGTTCGCGCAGTTCATCGGCCCAGGTCGCGACCCCGGCCAGGCTCGGATGCGACTCGCCTGCCAGCAATTGCGCCACCTGCGCACGCGCTTGCGGCGTCAGTTCGGTTTCTGCAACGCGCGCCACCAAGCGGTGACCCTGCGGGCCCCAGGCGAATGCGGCGATGGGCTGGAGTGCCGCAACGGCGGCGGCAAGAACGACAACATAAGGGGAGAAAGTCTTCATCCCGTAATTGTACGCATCGCTTTGGGACGGTTTGATGGCCGTCCCCATCGCACGACAGCCACGCCTCAGCGCGGCGTCTGCAATACGATCAGAAATACACCAGATACGACACACCGTAGGTCAGCGGATCGATCTTCGCCTTGCCCAGCCGCGCGCCGTTGAAGTCGACGTTGCTTTGCGAGCCGGCCCAGCGCGCATCCACGCGCAGGCCGCTGCGTTCGTTGAAGATGAAGTCCACGCCGACATGCGCGGTGGCGCCCACCGAATCGTCGAAGCTCAGATCGCCATTGCCGAATGCATCATCGACGTCTTCACCGAGAAAGGTGGTGTAGTTGATGCCCACACCCACGAACGGCGACACCGTGCCGTAGCCGTTGATGTGGTACTGCAACAGCACGCTCGGCGGCACCGACCAGTAGCTCCCTACCTTGCCGATGCCGTCGAGTTCCAGATCGTGCTTGCCCGCTACGGCGGCATGCACCTCGATGCCGAGATTGTTGCGAATGAAGTATTCGTAGGTGAACGACAGCGCTGGTGCGCCCTTGATCTCGGCACGCGTGCCGCCGAAGGTGCCGCTGTCGGATTTGGGCGAGACATAGCCGGCACCGTAGCCGGTCGTCCAGTGGCCGGCCGACTGTGCAAGGGCGGGTGTGGCCGAAGCGGCCAGTGCGATGGCGAGGGCGGTACGGATCAGCATGCTCATGGAATCCCCGGTAGGTCGGACAGGCGGTCGACGTGACCAACCTGTCCGCAACTCCGGCGGTGGATGCACGTCCCTGGACGCCCAGTGTGCCAGAGATGCACCGCGTACGCAGTGGATCAGAACCGGTGCACGTACGCCACGCCATAGACCAGCGGGTCGATGTTGACCGTGCCGATGCGGTTGCCATCGAGGCTGGCTTCGGTGTCGATATCGATCCAACGCAGGTTCACGCGCAGTGCGCCGCGCTCGCTGAGCTTGTAGTCCACGCCTGCATGCAGCGCCAGACCCCAGGAATCGTCCAGTTCCAGATCGCTGCCGGCCAGCGCGCCGCGGGTGTCGGTGCTGAAGAACCGCGTGTAGTTGATACCCGCGCCAACGAACGGCGAGAGCTTGCCCTGGCTGTTGAAGTGGTACTGCAGCGAAATCACCGGCGGCAGATGCTTGGTGCTGCCGACGCGCCCCATGCCGCGGAGCGCGATGTCGTGCTCGAACGGCAGCGCAGCCAGAACTTCGATGCCCAGGTTGTCGGCGATGAAGTATTCCGCAGTGAAGGTCGGCTTGATGTCCTTGCCGACGTCTGCTTCGAGCGTGCCGCCGACCAGACGGCCGTTATCGGATTTGGGCGCGACCTGGTGGGCGCCGACGGCAACCGTCCAGTCGCCTTTGGATTGAGCCAATGCGGGGACGCTGGCAAAGCTGGCGGCCAGGCCGGCGAGCAGAAGGGTAGAGCGCATGCGCATAGAAATTCTCGTTGTGTGCAGAAGATGGAGTAAGTCTTGTGGGTTTGCCCGACGGCTGCCTTGATCCTGATCAATCCGTTGGCGCCATGACGCTGTGGGTCATGCAGCGGTGTGAGCAGGAGCTGGCATTGACAACAGCGGTGCGCGCCGTGGCGGTGATCGCACCGGCGCATCGCGTCCGAGGTGCAACGCGATGCGCTTGGCGCAAGCGGCGGCGGGGGAGGAGCGCCGACGCTTGCGTGCGCGATGGAGCAGGCCGCGAGCGGATGGCTGCAGGGATCGAGCACTTACTTGACCTTGGCGACCTGGGGCGCATCCACTTCCGGCATCGCCGAGCTGTGGTGGTTGATGATCAGCCACTTGTCGTCACGCTTTTCGTACACGAAGGTGTAGCGCGCCTGCACCTTGCTCTTCTTGCCGTCCTTGTCGGTCAGCGTGAAGGTATAGACACCGGCGTCCACCGCGCTGTCTTCATCGAGTACGCGCACGGTGCGGTAGTTGACGACGCCCTGCGGCTTCTTGGTCAGGAACATCTCGAAGTACTTTTCGATCTGCGCCCGCGAAGCGCGCACTTCGTTGGAGACGGTCGGCAGCAGCACACCGTCCGGTGCATACAGGTCGGCAACCTTGTGCGGGTTGCCGGTGGCCAGCGCCGCGTTCCAGGTGTCGAACAGTGCAGCCACTTCGCGCGCTTCGCCATCGGCGGGCAGCGTTGCCTTTTCGGTGTAATGCATCACGCCGCCAGCCAGCGCCGGGGTGGCGGCCAGAGCCAGAACCAGAGAGAGAAGGGTGCGACGCATGGGGGAATCTCCGTTGTGATTGATGGGTGCCTCAGCAGGCAGGGCCAGTATCGAAATCCACGGAGCGCCGAAATTCTGCTGTTCGGCATAGTCTTGAGTATGCTGTATGGCGTAGTTTGGATATTTCTAAGAGATTGAAAATAAATAATTTAATGAGGATTTATGGCCATCTTCAGGTTTTGCCTGTTGTGCGGACAAATGTTCGTTGCGCCGAGCGTCGAGCGCTGAGCAACGCGTGCGGATGCCCATTTGAGAGCGATGCGCCGTTGCCTTCTTAAAGGACACAGGCTATTGCCGAGCCCGCTGCCAGTGCGGTGCATGCTGGCGCTGGATCAGCAGGTCTCTCGTTGCATGTGGGGCCTTGCATCGCGCATGCAGCGAGCGCAGATATCCAGAGCCGGCACCGCGTCTACCGGCAGTGGTTCGGGGATGACTGCGACGGGTGCGGCTGCACCTGACCACAACGTCTTTGCACGCTGTACTGCGCAGCATTCAAGCGCACGGCTGCGCGAGTGCGACGCTGCTAGAATAGCCGTCCCTTTCCATCCGCCGCGCTGTCGCGGCCGCAGGAGCTAGTGAACATGGCAATCAAGGTTGGCATCAACGGATTCGGTCGCATCGGCCGCAACGTGCTGCGCTCTGCGGTGCAGAACTTCGGCAATGACATCGAGATCGTGGCCATCAATGACCTGCTCGAGCCCGACTATCTGGCCTACATGCTGCAGTACGATTCGGTGCATGGCCGCTTCAAGGCCGATGTATCGGTCGACGGCAACACGCTGATCGTCAACGGCAACAAGATCCGTCTGACCCAGGAACGCGACCCGGCCAACCTCAAGTGGGATGCCGTCGGTGCCGAGGTGGTGATCGAATCCACCGGCCTGTTCCTGACCAAGGAAACCGCGCAGAAGCACATCGACGCGGGCGCCAAGAAGGTGATCCTGTCGGCACCGTCCAAGGACGACACGCCGATGTTCGTGTTCGGCGTCAACGACAAGACCTACAAGGGCGAGGCGATCGTCTCCAACGCTTCGTGCACCACCAACTGCCTGGCGCCGTTGGCCAAGGTGATCAACGACAAGTGGGGCATCAAGCGCGGCCTGATGACCACCGTGCACGCGGCCACTGCAACGCAGAAGACCGTGGACGGCCCGTCGAACAAGGATTGGCGCGGTGGGCGCGGCATCCTGGAGAACATCATTCCGTCCTCCACCGGCGCTGCCAAGGCCGTGGGCGTGGTGATTCCCGAGCTCAACAAGAAGCTCACCGGCATGAGCTTCCGCGTGCCGACCTCCGACGTCTCGGTGGTCGACCTCACCGTCGAACTGGAAAAGCCGGCCACCTACGCCGAGATCTGCGCCGAAGTGAAGGCGCAGAGCGAAGGCGCCTTGAAGGGCGTGCTGGGCTATACCGAAGACAAGGTGGTGGCGACCGATTTCCGCGGCGAGACCTGCACCTCGGTGTTCGACGCCGACGCCGGCATCGCCCTGGATTCCACCTTCGTCAAGCTGGTGTCCTGGTACGACAACGAGTGGGGCTATTCCAACAAGTGCCTGGAAATGGTGCGGGTTGTGGCGAAGTAAATCGCGCGCTTAGGCGACGCGTTGAAGGCCCCGGCATGCCGGGGCCTTTCGTTTTTTGTCTGTCGGAATGTGATGTGCACATGCGCCGTCACCGCTTCGTCGCCAGTACAAGATGTGGACTTTGAGAGGCTCACGTGCGCTAATTTGCGCGCACGGCGGCCGTTCCCGTGTCGTGTACGAAGGATCGGGGAACTCCATGGATCGAGAGAACATAACGATGAATAAATTTCTGGCGGGCGCATTGGCGCTCGGTGTGGTGATTGCGTTTTCGGCTCCGTTGAACAGCTGGGCGGCGAAAAAGCAGAGCGGTACGCCGGCCTGGATGAATGCCGATGGTGAAGTGATCAAGTCGTCCGACGTCGAGGCCGGCTATGGCGAGACCGTCAAGGGCGTCAACGATTACGAAGGCGAAATCACCGGCAAGCCTGCGCCGGGCAGCAAGTTCACCCAGTTGCAGATCGGCATGCCGATGAAGCAGGTGACCGATCTGATCGGGCAGCCGGACGACCAGGGTTCCTATGTGACTGGCAAGGCGTTCATTCCGTTCTTCTTCGGTGGGGACCGTTACCGGTACGAGATGGCCTACAAGGGCCAGGGCCGTCTGGTGTTTGCCGGCAAGTCGATGGGTACCGGCGGCAACCTGGTCTGGATCATCCATAACAAGAACGACAGCGGCTACCGCGAATAAGTTTGAAACGCCCGGTTCTCCGGGCGTTTTTTTTGGCGCGCTTGCGTACGTGCAGCCATTGCGTCCCGGAGCTGCTGACGTCATCGCGTTGCAGGGCTTTCCCCCCGGCTTGGCTGCCCAGACGCGTCCTGAGCCTGTATGGTTCGCGCATTCGGCCGGATGCCGACTCAGGGGGTTGCTGCGTTGGAAACGATGATCGGGCTGGTAGTGCTGTTTCTGCTTGCGTTGCCGGTGGGATTGGTGATCGCACTGGTGTGGATTGCCGGGTTGCGGCGACGCGTGGATTCGCTGGAGCAGCGGCTTGCGCAGTGGCAGGCCAGCGGACGGGGCGGGGGCCGCGGATGCGGCGGCGGTGCATTCGCCAATGCCAACGCCTTTCAGGGCGTGGGAGCCGCAGCAAGACGCATCCGACGTCGGTGTGTCTACATTTGGCGAACCCGACTCGCCTCGCGCAGCAGACCTGCAAGCTGCACCGGTGCCTGTCGTGACGATGCCGCCATCATTGCCGGCAGAAGCTCTCGCGTCTTCGGCAGCGCGCAGCACTGGCGATGCGCCGACTTCGTCCACTGCGCCTGCACAGTCTGATCCACAGCAGCAACCGCACTACATCCCATCCGAACCCGGCCCGATCTCGCGTGCCGCCAGCGCAGTGAAGCGCTGGTTCACCGAAGGCAATGTGCCGGTCAAGGTCGGCATGCTGGTGTTGTTGGCCGGTGTGGCGTCGCTGTTGAAGTACGCCAGCGACCAGGGCTGGATGCGCATGCCGGTCGAGCTGCGGCTGGCCGGGATCAGCGTGCTGGCATTGGCCGGCCTGGTGTTCGGCTGGAAGCAACGGCTGCAGCGCCCGGGCTTTGCGTTGGCCTTGCAGGGTGGCGCCATCGGCGGCTTGTTGCTCACCGTGTTCGCCGCCTTCAAGTTGTATGGATTGCTGGGCGCCGGCCTGGCGATGGGGATCAGCGTGGTGCTGATTGCCGGCATGTGCGTGCTGGCGGTGGTGCAGGATTCGCGCACGCTGGCGGTGCTCGGTGTATTGGCCGGCTTCCTCGCGCCGATCTGGCTATCAACCGGCAGCGGCAATCATGTTGCACTGTTCTCGTATTACGCCGTGCTCAACGCCGGCATCGTGGCGATCGCCTGGACGCGTCCGTGGCGGGTGCTGAACCTGCTCGGATTCGCTTTCACCTTCGGCATCGGCACGCTGTGGGGCGCGCTGCAATACAGCCCGGCAAAATTCGCCAGTACCGAGCCGTTCCTGCTGCTGTTCTTCGCCATGTATGTGGCGATTCCGGTGCTGCATGCGCGTCGCGGCGATGGCAGTGCAGGCAAGGTCATCGACGGCAGCCTGTTGTTCGGCACACCGCTGGTGGCGTTCGCGTTGCAGGCGCGTCTGCTGGAAGGCGATCGGTTGCCGCTGGCCTTGTGCGCGCTGGCCGTGGCAGTGCTGTATGCAGGTCTGGCGAGCTGGCTGCTGCGGCGTGCCTCCACGCGCTTGCTGGGCGAAGCACACGCGATGCTGGCGGTGGGCTTTGCAACGCTGGCGGTGCCGTTGGCATTGTCGGCGCGTGCCACCGCCAGCGTGTTCGCACTCGAAGGTGTGGGCTTGTTGTGGTGGGGCTTGCGGCAGCAGCGACGCATCTCGCAGTTCAGCGGTGTGGCGCTGCAGTTGCTTGCGGCGGTCGGCGTCGCCTTCGGCGTGGATGCGTGGCGTTACGACGTGTTGGCCATTGCAAATGCCACCTGCATGAGCACCTTGCTGCTTGCCATTGCCGGCTGCGCCAGTGCCTGGTTCCTGCGCGATGCAGGGCAGCCACGGCGTGCACTGGTTGCGTATCTGTGGGGGCTGGGCTGGTGGGCGTTCTTTGGCATGCACGAGATCTTCAGTTTTGCTGGCGATCTGCGCAGCGAACCGGATCTGCTGCTGGGCTTTACCGCGCTTACGCTGTGGATTGCGGCCGAAGTGCATCGTCGTCGCCCCGCAACGGCGTTGGTGTGGACAGTGATGTCCGGGCTGGCGCTGGCCGTGCCGCTGGCGCTTTGGCAGAGCCATGCGCATACCCAGCCGTTCGCGCATTGGGGCGCGTTGGCGTGGTTGGCGTTTGCGTTGGCCGGTGCGCGTGCGCTGTGGTGCTTGCGCATGCAGCACGGTGCCGGCGCTGTGGCCGCGCAGTTCATCTGGTGGTTGCTGTGGCCGTTGGTGGTGTCGTTGGGCGCAGCCTGGTTGGCCGATGCATTCCTGCTTGCCAACGGCTGGCGCTGCTCATTGCTCGCCGCGCCCTGGCTTGCCGTGGCGGCCGTGGGTCTGCTGCGTTGGCCGTGGCTGGCGTGGCCGCAGGGGGCAAGCTTCGATCCTGCGCGCAATGCCTTGCTGAGCTGTGTGTTCGCAGTGCTGGGCATCGGTTGGTTGATCGTGTTGCTGGATCCGGTGAGCGCCGCGCCATTGCCGTGGCTGCCCGTACTCAACCCGGCCGAGCTGGCGCAACTGGCCGTGCTGGCCTTGCTTGCGCGTTGGGCATGGTCTGCGCAAGCGCCGTTGGCCTTGCAACGGTGGCGTGTGACGGCGCTGGGTGTGCTGGGCTGGGTGTTGATCACCGGCAGCACCTTGCACAGCGTGCATCACTGGGGTGGTGTGGCGTGGGATGTGTCCTTGATCAACGCCACCTTGTCGCAGACCAGCCTGACCATCGTGTGGAGCGTGCTGGGCGTGCTGGGCTGGGTGATCGGCTCGCGTCGCGGTCAACGCGGTCTGTGGTTGGGTGGGGCGTTGTTGATGGGCCTGGTATTGGCCAAGTTGGTGTTGGTCGATCGCCAGCATCTGGGCAACTTGCTCGGCATCGGCTCGTTCATGGCCTACGGCCTGTTGTGCACCGTGGTGGGCTATCTGGCACCGGCGCCGCCGCGTCAGGCGGTTGCTGAAGAACATGCTGTCGCAGACGATGGCGTCGAAAAGGATCAGGCATGAAAGCGAGACAATGGGGATGGCTGCTGCTGGTGCCGCTGATGGCGCAAGCAGCCGATGTGCGCCAGGACTATCGTCAGCAATGGCCGTTGCAGGTGGCCGGCTCGGATGCCGGCATGTATCAGCTGAGCTTGAACGATGCGCTCTATCGCAGCGCAGATGACGCAGGGTTGCGTGATGTCACGGTGATCGATGCGCGTGGCGAAGAGGTGCCAACTGCATTACTCGCCGTGGACGCAGCGCCAGCCGTCGCGCCACGCCGGCAGCGCTTGCCGTTGTTTGCGCTACCGGCGGGTGCGGCGCCTGCCAACGGCGATCTGCAGCTGATTGCCGAGCGCGATGCCAGTGGCGCGGTGCGCCGGCTGGAAGGCCGTTTTGCCACCGGCACATCGGTAGCTGCGGGCGCCGGCGGCAGTTGGCTGATCGATGCCAGCGCATTGCGCGATCGTGTGCGTGCGCTGTGGCTGGACTGGGACGGCAACACACCGGTGCAAGCCCAACTGCGCGTGGAAGGCAGCGACGATCTGCGCGACTGGCGCGTGCTCGCTTCCGACGCCACCGTGATGGCGCTGGACAATCAGGCGCAGCGCCTGCAGCAACGGCGCATCGCATTGGACGAGGGCGCTCGTTATCTGCGCATCGTGCCGGTGTCGGGCGAGTTGCCGGCCTTGCGGGTGGTCGATGCAGAACTGGACGGCATCGCCGCGCCCACCCACTCCGAATGGCTGGAGCTGCCGGGCACTGCGCAGGACGCAGCCGTGGTCTACGTCCTGCCGGGGCGCTTCCCGATCACCCAGATCGATGTCGGCGGTGGTCAGGCCGAAGCGGTCGAATGGATCGTGGAAAGCCGCGACGCCGACGATGCGCCGTGGCAGCGCCGGGCCGGGCCGTGGTTGGCCTATCGCCTGGGCAATGGCGCGGCGGCCGCCTCGCCGCCGCAAGTGCTGTCTGCACCGGTGCGCGATCGTCAGTGGCGGCTGCTCGCCGCACAAGGGCGCAGTACTGCGGTGCCGACGCTGCGTGTGGGCTACCAGCCGGAGCGGGTGATGTTTCTCGCGCAGGGCCAGCCGCCGTATGCCGTGGTTGCCGGCAGCGCGCGCGTGCAACGCGGTGAAGCGCCGCTGGCCTCAATGCTGCAGGCATTGCGCCGCGAACGCGGTGCGCAGTGGCAACCGGCCCAGGCCAGCGTCGCTGCGCAGGCACAGCCGCTGGCTGGTGACGTGGCGTTGCAGCCGGCCGCCACCCCACGCGACTGGAAGCAGTGGTTGCTCTGGGGCCTACTGGTTGGCGGCGCCTTGCTGGTGGGCGGTTTCGCAGTGAGTCTGCTGCGTAGCTCGGCGGCCAATCGCAACGCCTGATAACGAGGTGCGCCGCACTGCGGTTTGCCGCTGCGGCGCGAAGGTCCGACAATGGGCGTTCCCCGTCGCCAAGGCATCCGCATTGCCCGTCGTCTTCGACCGACCACCTCCCGCGTCGCCAGCCCTGTTGGCAGCGACATGCGTGACAGGCAATGTGCGATCCCAGCGATCTGCACGGGGACGCAACGGCAGCGTGCAACGGCTGTCCCAACCAAGCCACCTACCTGCGCAGCGCGCAGACGTCAGCGCTCTGCGCACTGGCGGCTTCTTCGATTCCCCATTCCCGATTCTCCATTCCCCAGACCTAGCGAGCTGACCCCATGTCCATCGTCCGCATGACCGACCTCGATCTCTCCGGCAAGCGCGTGCTGATCCGCCAGGATCTCAACGTGCCGATCGACAACGGCCAGATCACCTCCGAGCAGCGCATCACCGCCTCGGTGCCCACCATCAAGCTGGCGCTGGAAAAGGGCGCTGCAGTGATGGTGACTTCGCACCTGGGCCGCCCCAAGGAAGGCAGCTGGACCGAAGAAGATTCGCTGGCGCCGGTGGCGGCGCGCTTGAGCGCGCTGCTGGGCGTGGACGTGCCGCTGGTGCGCGACTGGGTCGACGGGGTCGAGGTGGCGCCGGGCCAGGTGGTGCTGCTGGAAAATTGCCGCATGAATGTCGGCGAGGGCAAGGACGACGAGACCCTGTCGCGCAAGTACGCCGCGCTATGCGATGTGTTCGTCATGGACGCCTTCGGCACCGCGCATCGCGCGCAGGCCTCCACGCATGGCGTGATCCGTTTCGCTCCGGTGGCTGCAGGCGGCCCGCTGTTGATGGCCGAGCTCGATGCGCTGGCCAAGGCACTGGACAACCCGGCCAAGCCGCTGCTGGCGATCGTGGCCGGCAGCAAGGTCTCCACCAAGCTAGAGCTGCTGTCCAACCTGGTCAACAAGGTCGACCAGCTGATCGTCGGTGGCGGCATCGCCAATACCTTCATCGCCGCAGCCGGGCATGACGTGGGCAAGTCCTTGAACGAGCCGGACCTGATTCCCACTGCCAACCAGATCGTGGCCGATGCCAAGCTGCGCGGCGCGGAGATTCCGTTGCCCACCGATGTGGTGGTTGCCAAGCAGTTCCTGCCCGATGCGCAGGCCACCGTGAAGTCGCTCGATGCCGTGGAGGCCGACGATCTGATTCTGGATATCGGCCCGCAGACCGCCAAGCGCTACGCCGAGCTGATCGCCAGCGCCGGCACCGTGGTGTGGAACGGCCCGGTGGGTGTGTTCGAATTCGAGCCCTTCAGCCATGGCACTGAAACCCTGGCGCGTGCGATCGCCAGCTCCAGGGCATTCTCGATTGCCGGCGGTGGCGACACCCTGGCCGCCGTGGACAAGTACGACATCGCCAAAGACGTCACCTACATCTCCACCGGCGGCGGCGCGTTCCTGGAGTTCCTGGAAGGCAAGACCCTGCCGGCGGTGGCCGCACTCGAGGCGCGCGGTAAGTGAGTGCAGCCACGCTGTTCTTCGATCTGGATGGCACCCTGGTCGATTCGGAACCGGGCATCGTCGGTAGCATCGTGCATGCCTTCGACGAGGTGGGCCAGCCGCGTCCGTCGCCGCAGACCCTGCGCGCCTGGATCGGCCCGCCACTACGCGACAGTTTCACCGAGTGCTTTCCGGATGATCCGGAGCTGGTGCAGCGCACCTTGGCCGCCTACCGCGCGCGTTACGACGCGGTGGGCTGGACCGAACTGAGCGTGTTCGACGGTATCGGTGAGGTCGTCATCGACCTGCAGCGCGCCGGCCATCGCCTGGCGGTCGTGACCTCGAAGAACGAGCGCTACGCGCGCCGTATCGTCGAGCATCTGCCCTTCGGTGCGTGCTTCGAGAACGTGATCGGCGCCAGCGAAGACGGCGAGCGCCGCTTCAAGCCCGACCTGATCGCCGAAGCATTGCGCCGTTTGCAGATCGAAAAAACCGGCTGCGTGATGATCGGCGACCGCCGCATGGATATCGATGGCGCCAATCACCACGGCATCCACAGCATCGGCGTGTTGTGGGGCTTCGGCGACGAAGCCGAACTGCGCGCCGCCGGTGCCGGCGCAATCGCACACAGCCCGGCCGAGTTGCCTGAATTGATCGACGCAACTAAGTGACGCTTGAAAAGTCTGTTCTTCACCGCCGCCGCGTTACGGTGGCAGCCCACAGTTTCAGCCCGCAGCGCGTCAGCGTGGTGCGGAAAGCGTACGTACTGTCCCGCACTGTCTTCAGGACATGCCGGAATGCAAGGGTGGCTATGCCGCAATGCCATCCTTGGTACGTGACGCGTGTGTTAAGTTTCGCGGCTTTTACAGGGAGGCCATCATGAAAGAACGTCAACGCCGCACCAAGATCCTCGCAACGCTCGGACCGGCCACGGATCCGCCCGGTGTGCTGGACGCTTTGTTCAAGGCGGGCGTCAACGTGGTGCGCCTCAATTTCAGCCACGGCGACCCATCCGGCCAGGCCAAGCGTGCGGCCGAAGTACGCGCCGCTGCGGTGCGTGTCGGTGCCGAGGTCGGCATCCTGGCCGACCTGCCGGGCCCGAAGATCCGCATCGAGCGCTTTGCCGAAGGCAAGATCAAGCTGATCATGGGCGAGCGCTTCGACCTGGTGGCCGATGCCAATGCCCCGGCCGGCGATCAGCATCAGGTGGGCGTCAGCTACCTGGGCCTGCCGCAGGACGTCACTGCAGGCGACGTGCTGCTGCTCGACGACGGCCTGGTGCAGTTGCAGGTCACCGAAGTGCAGGGCCAGCGCATCGTCACCACCGTGCTCAACGATGGCGTGTTGTCCGATCGCAAGGGGTTGAACAAGCAGGGCGGCGGCCTGTCGCTCGGCGCGCTGACCGAGCGCGACAAGGAACTGATCGGCATCGTCGCCAAGATCGGCGTGGACTTCATCGCGGTGTCGTTCTGCCGCAACGCCGAAGACATGAACGATGCGCGCCGCATCGCGCGTCAGCACGGTTGCGATGCCGCGCTGGTGTCCAAGATCGAGCGCACCGAAGCGATCGAGAACCTGGTCGAAATCGTCGAAGCCTCCGACGTGGTGATGGTGGCGCGCGGCGATCTGGGCGTGGAAATCGGCGATGCCGAATTGCCGGGCCTGCAGAAGAAGATCATCCGCGAATCGCTGGCGCAGAACAAAGTGGTCATCACTGCCACGCAGATGCTGCAGTCGATGGTGGAAAGCCCGATCCCGACCCGCGCCGAAGTGCTGGACGTTGCCAATGCGGTCATCGACGGCACCGATGCGGTAATGCTCTCGGCCGAAACCGCGGCCGGTGCCTATCCGGTGCGTGCGGTGGAAGCGATGGCGCGCATCTGTCTGGGTGCCGAGCGCCAGTTCGAATTCGACACCGACTTCGAAGCCGCGCAACGCAACCTGCAGCGCGCCGACCAGGCGATCGCGATGGCGACCATGTTCCTGTCCGAGCACATCGGTCTGGCCGGTGTGGTCGCGTTGACCGAATCCGGCGGCACGCCGCGTTACCTGTCGCGCTTCCGCTCCAACATGCCGATCTACGCCTTCACCCGTCACGATGGCGCGCGCCGCCACATGGCGATGATGCGTGGCGTGTTCCCGATCAGCTTCGACAGCCGCGGCCTGACCCCGCGCGAAGCCGCACGTGCGGCGATCCGTCTGCTGGTGGAGAACGAGCGCATGGGACCTGGCGACCGTGTGGTATTCACCAGCGGCGAGCATATGGAAACCCACGGCGCCACCAACACGCTGCGCCTGCTGGAAGTGGGCGAAGACGGCCGCGCCAGCGGACTGGGCGAGCTGTAGTCACGCCTGTTTGGTGATGCCGCAGCGCGCGTGCGAAACGCGCGCTGTGTGGTGATCGCGAGGACAAACACAACGGCGGCCTGCGGGTCGCCGTTGTGCTGTGTGGCATGTTCGGGTGAGGTCTGTTGCGGACCGTTTGCGCACGCAAGACGCCAGACAAGACCCATGCGCGCATCCGCCCGATGCGCGGCCACCGGCATCGTCGGCATGCGTGCACATCGCGATGCGCGCCGCGCCACACATCCTGTCACGCAGGACACGTGTAATCGGTTGCAGACATTCCGTGAAGGAATGTCTGCGACTTTCGTCGCTATACTTTCGTTCTCCCCCGCAGCTGCCACAGGAACTACATGAGCATCGAACAGCTTGCCGAAACCGCCCAGGCTATGGTCGCCCCGGGCAAGGGCATCATCGCCATCGACGAATCGACCAGCACGATCGCCAAGCGTTTTGCCAGCGTCGGCATCGAGAACATCGAAGAAAACCGTCGTGCGTACCGCGAACTGCTGCTGACCACGCCCAAGCTGAGCGACTACATCTCCGGCGCCATCCTGTTCGACGAGACCATCCGTCAGAAGACCAAGGACGGCGTGCCGTTCGCCGAGTACATGACCGCCCACGGCATCATTCCGGGCATCAAGGTCGACAAGGGTGCGCAGCCGCTGGCCGGCATGCCGGGCGAGCTGGTCACCGAAGGCCTGGACGGTCTGCGCGCGCGGTTGGAGGAGTACTACACGCTGGGCGCACGCTTCGCCAAGTGGCGTGCGGTCATCAACATCGGCGAAGACATCCCGTCCGGCACCTGCATCGAGGCCAATTCGCATGCGCTGGCGCGTTACGCCGCGCTGTGCCAGGAGCAGGGCCTGGTACCGATGGTCGAGCCGGAAGTGATCATGGACGGCAGCCACGACATTGAGACCTGTTACGAAGTCACCGAAGCCACGCTGCGTTCGCTGTTCGGCGCACTGTATGAGCAGAATGTCGTGCTCGAAGGCACCATCCTGAAGGCCTCGATGGTCATCTCCGGCAAGGGCTGCGAAGAGCAGGCCGGCATCGAAGAAGTGGCCGAGTCCACCGTGATGTGCCTGAAGTCGACCGTGCCGGCGATCCTGCCGGGCATCGTGTTCCTGTCCGGCGGCCAGAGCGACGAGCAGTCCACCGCGCACCTCAACGAGATGCACCAGCTCGGCAATCTGCCGTGGCCGCTGAGCTTCTCCTACGGCCGTGCGATGCAGCAGGCCGCACTGAAGCTGTGGGCCAAGGACATGACCGGCAACTTCGCCAAGGCGCAGCAGATCATCTATGAGCGCGCCAAGGAAAATGGCCTGGCCGCGCTGGGCAAGTGGAAGGGCTGATCGGTTGACGACGGCTGCAAGGCCGTCGCATCGATAAGACGAAACGCCGGCAGCAATGCCGGCGTTTTTATTTGCCTCGATCAGGAGCGATAGCGCTGATCGGGCGCGATTCCGGGCCACACCTTCATACGGCACTGAAGTCGTTGAAAGACTGTCGGCGGCAGTGATGGCTCTGCACGTCAATCGCCTTGCCAAAACGCAACGAGCGCCTCGCGGCGCTCGTCACTTCAACCTTTGCATCGCGCCTCAGGCAGCCGCAATTTCCTGCGCGGCCAATGCCTGCTGATACGCCTTGAAGGTCGCCTCGTTGTAGGCCACCAGCACGATGTGTTTGGGCACCTTGTGCGAGCGCTGCCAGTCGCGCGTTTCGGTCACGGCAATGCGTGCGGCCTGATACAACGGGTATCCGTAGATGCCGCAACTGATCGCCGGAAAGGCGATCGAATGCAGCATCATCTGCTCGGCAAGTTTCAGTGACTGCCAGTAGCAATTGGCGAGTTGTTCCGGCTCGTTGTGCTTGCCGTCGCGCCACACCGGACCGACGGTATGGAACACATGGCGCGCCTTCAGATCGAAGCCGTCGGTGATGCGGATTTCGCCGGTCGGGCAGCGCACGCCCGGGCGCACTTGCGGTAACGCTTCGCAGGCTTCCAGCAAACGCGGGCCGGCAGCACGATGGATGGCCCCATCGACGCCACTGCCGCCCAACAACGATTCGTTGGCGGCGTTGACGATGACGTCGACGTCGAGTTCGGTGATGTCGCCTTGCCAGACTTCGATCTTCATAGCGCGATAGTTAACGGATTTGCATGAGGAACGCGTGATGGGGCGCGCGTTGCGGAATAGGCACGCTATCGCCCATTCATCTCATCTGCTGCGACCGCCCGGCGCGCGTACGTCGATGCCGCGCGTCGATGGCATGCTGCGACTGTGCGAAGGTACCGATGTGATCGATCGGATCAATCGCAACGCAGATGTCACCGACAATCGAGAGCTACAACCAGCGCCGCACGCGCGCGCAATAGGCGCTGTAATGGCGGCCGAATTCACTGCGCAGGCGCGCTTCTTCGAACGGAATGACGTAGAGCTGCAAGGCCAGCCATGGCAGCGGCAACAGCGCAGCCGCCCACAGCAGACCCAGCTGCAGACATAGGCCGACGTAGCTCAGCACCAGCGCTAGATACATCGGATTGCGGGTGAAGCGATACGGGCCGTCCAGCACCAGCCGCGAGGGATGGCCGCTGGGCATGATGGTAGTGCGCCGGCGCGCGAACAGGATGAAGCAGCTCACCGCCAGCGCCAGCCCGAGACCGGCGATGCCGCCGCCGGCCAGCTCGATCCACGCCAACGGGATTGGCGCAGGCACAGGCAGGTTCAATGCGCTTTGCAGCCAGGCACCCAGGCCCAGTGCCAGCGCAAAATGAGCAGGCGAGGTGATCTTGACCAGCCATGGCGCCCGCGCGGTGCGGGTGTCGCTGTGTCCGTACGGCCGGTTGCTCACACTGTGTCTCCCTGCATCACGGCCGCCATCCTAACGTTTCCTTGATATGGACGGGAGTGCACGGGTGCCGTAGTGCGAGCTGCTCCGCACACAACGATCTACAAAAAGCTTTGCGATGTCCGAGGTATCTGCGGCACCATGCGATTGCATGACGCGATCGCATGCCGAGGAAGGCGAGGCCGATGATTGGACCGACCACAAACAAAAAGGCCGCGCTGTGGGCGCGGCCTTGCATGCAGACACAACGCGACGATCAGGGCAGACCGGCCAACCAATCGTCGTCGGAGCCTTCGTTGATGTCGGCGAACAGCGGCGTGGAGAAGTAACGCTCGCCGGTATCGGGCAGCATTGCCAGGATGACGGCGCCGGGCACCGCGCTTTCGGCCACGCGCAATGCAGTGGCGACGGTGGCGCCGCCGGAGATGCCGGTGAAGATGCCTTCCTCGGCGGCCAGGCGACGGGCCACAGTGATCCCATCGGTGTCTTCCACGCTCAGTACTTCATGCGCGACATCGCGATTGAGCACCTCCGGCACGAAGTCCGGGGTCCAGCCCTGGATCTTGTGCGGCTTCCAGTCCTGGCCCTGCAGCAAGGCGGCGCCGGCCGGCTCGGTGGCGGTGATGCGTACTTCCGGGCGGGCCACGCGCAGCACTTCGCCCACGCCAGTGAGCGTGCCGCCGGTGCCCCAGCCGGTGACGAAATGGTCCAGCCGGTGGCCGGCGAAATCGCGCAGGATTTCGGCCGCGGTGGTGTTGCGGTGGTAGGCCGGATTGGCCGGATTGGCGAACTGGCTGGCCAGGAACCAGCCGTGCTGCTCGGCCAGTTCCTTGGCCTTGCGCACCATGCCGCTACCGCGCTCGGCGGCCGGGGTCAGGATCACCTTGGCGCCATACGCGCGCATCAGCTTGCGGCGCTCGATGGAGAAGGTTTCCACCATGGTGGCGACGAATTTGTAGCCGCGCGCGGCGGCGACCATTGCCAGCGCCACGCCGGTGTTGCCGGAAGTGGCCTCGACAATGGTGTCGCCGGGCTTGAGCAGGCCGCGCTGCTCGGCGTCCAGGACGATCGCCAGCGCCAGCCGGTCCTTGACCGAGCCGCCCGGATTGAACGCCTCGACCTTGACGTACAGGGTCACGTGCTCGGGCGCGAGGCGATGGAGCTTGACCACCGGGGTACGGCCGATGGTGTCGAGGATGTTGTCGTACAGGGCCATGGGGTCTCCGTCGGAATCAGGCTGCGTGGGCGAGTGTGGGCGCGTCGGGCGTTGCGATGGGTGAGTGCGGGGGCGGCCGGGCGGTCAACGGCGGTGCGCCGAACCAGTGCAGGCTGGCGGCCAGCCCGGCGACCTCGCCCAGAATCAGCAAGGCCGGTGCGCGCACGGCGTGCTGCTGCGCGGTGGCGGCCAGGCTGGCGAGGGTGCCGGTGATCACGCGTTGCTGCGGGCGCGAGCCGTTTTCCACCAGCGCGAATGGTGTGGCGGGCGCGCGGCCGGCCTGCAACAGGCGTTGCTGGATGCCGTCCAGGCCCGCCACACCCATGTAGAAGGCCAGGGTCTGGCGTTCCTGGCCGAGCGCCTGCCAGTCCAGCGTGTCCAGCGAATCCTTGCAGTGCGCGGTGATCAGCCGCAGCGATTGCGCGTGGTCGCGATGGGTGAGCGGAATGCCTGCGTAGGCAGCGCAGGCGATCGCGGCGGTGATGCCGGGAATGACCTGGAAGCCGATGCCGTGCGCGCGCAGGAACTCCAGCTCTTCGCCGCCGCGGCCGAACACGAACGGATCGCCGCCTTTCAGCCGCACCACGCGGCGCCCGGCGCGAGCGTGCTCCAGCATTAGCGCGTGGATCTGCTCCTGGCGGGTGCTGTGGCCTTGGGCGGCCTTGCCCACTTCCACGCGCAGTGCGTCGCGACGTGCCAGGCGCAGGATCTGTGGGCTGACCAGGCGATCGTAGAGCAGCACATCGGCCTGGCGCAGTGCGCGCAACGCATGCCGGGTGAGCAGGCCGGGATCGCCGGGGCCGGCGCCGACCAGGGTCACGCTGCCGGGGGCCAGCGTGCCGACTGCGGTACGGGGCGTGGGGGATGCTGCGGGTGTCGCTGCTGAAGCGGCCGGGGTAGCGTCGTGCGTGAGCAGGCGGCGCGCGGTGGCTGCAGCGCGTAGGGCTTCGTTGAGTTCGGCTGTCGCGCTGGCGGCGATGGTCAGCCAGACCGGTTGGTCGGGCAGTTCCAGCCACGCCGGGTCGAACCCGCCCAGCAGCCAGCGCACCTGCCCGGCCTGCACCCAGTTGCGCAATTGCATGGTGAGTTCCGGTGCACCCACCAACGGCAGCGCGCCGGCCTGCAGCAGCCCGGCGGTGGCGCGCTCGGCATCGGCGCCGCCGCCGACCACCAAGACGGCACGGCCACGCAGGTCGGCAATGAGCGGGAACACAGGGGGCACGGCAGGGGCATCGAGAAGGGAGGGCCAGACCGTAACGCCGGCATATAGCCGTCGGAAATGACTTCATACACCCTGGAAATAGCGTTCGGTTATAAGCTGGCCCATAGAACTCCTCTACAGTCGAGTCCCTGTGGCGCCTCGCGCTTTTTTGGATATAAGCCCATGACGCTGACCCAACTTCGTTATCTGGTCGCCATCGCCGATGCCGAGCTGAACATCACGCTGGCCGCCGCGCGTGTGCATGCCACCCAGCCCGGTCTGTCCAAGCAGCTCAAACAGCTGGAGGACGAACTGGGCTTTCTGTTGTTCGTGCGCAAGGGGCGCAGCCTGGATGCGGTCACGCCGGCGGGCGTGGAAGTGATCGAGCGTGCGCGTTCGGTGCTGTCGGAAGCCAATAACATCCGCACCTATGCGGCCAACCAGCGCCGCGAGAGCCAGGGCCAGCTGACCCTGACCACCACCCATACCCAGGCGCGCTTCGTGCTGCCGCCGGCGGTGGCGCAGATCAAGCACGCCTACCCGCAGGTGAGCGTGCATCTGCAGCAGGCCGCCGAAAGTGCGGCGCTGGATCTGCTCAGCCAGGGCGATGCGGATATTGCGGTGGTCAGCACCGCTGGTGGCGAGCCGAGCGCCGGGATTGCGGTGCCGCTGTATCGCTGGCGTCGGCTGGTGATCGTGCCGCGCGGTCATCCGCTGGATCAGGCGCGTACCGCGCCGGACATGCAGGCGCTGTCGCAATACCCGTTGATCAGCTACGAGTCGTCCACGCGGCCAGGTTCGTCGTTGCAGCGGGCATTTGCGCAGGTCGGGCTGGAGCCGAGCATCGCGTTGACCGCGCTGGATGCGGACCTGATCAAGACCTATGTGCGTGCCGGCCTGGGCGTTGGCCTGGTGGCGGAGATGGCGGTCAGCGCCAACGATGAGGATCTGCGCGCCTGGCCAGCGCCGGCGCCCATTGCCGATTGCATCGCCTGGGCGGTGCTGCCGCGCGACCGCGTTCTGCGCGATTACGCGCTGGATCTGGTGCATGTGCTGGCGCCGCAGATCGACAAGCGCGATCTGCGGCGTGTGCTGGATGGCAACCAGGCGCCGAACTGGCCGCTGCCGCCGACTTGGGAATCGCTGACCCAGACCATTACCAGCTGAGCGGCTGGCGACGGCCGCATGAGCGCTGGTTGAGCGGCTATCGAAAGCTGCATGTTTGCCGGATCGATGCGATGCATGTTCTGCAGGAAAGCGAAGGCATTACC
This sequence comes from Xanthomonas hortorum pv. pelargonii, assembly GCF_024499015.1. NCBI lineage: Bacteria > Pseudomonadati > Pseudomonadota > Gammaproteobacteria > Lysobacterales > Lysobacteraceae > Xanthomonas > Xanthomonas hortorum. Next base: position 3,723,129 of record NZ_CP098604.1, read on the forward strand.
TGCCGATCAGCGGCCGCGCACAGGCCAATCCCCCACCCACCGTCTGCCGGTTTTGTGAGAGTGCTTCGGTCACTAAAGGGCGCTTGCTCGCGTACCAGCGTGGGACACGCCGCAAGTACGTCCATGTAGGCTCTTACGCGGCATCCATGCCGCGTAAGGTCCCACGCCGGTACGCGCGCAAGCACCACCAGGTGTTGTCGGTGGTTGAAGGAAAAACGGTGTCTGGTTCACTGGCCCTTCTTCGGATCATGACCTCACAATGGCGAAACGATGGATGGATGCCAACTACATCGACTGCAGAAATCGACTGTGGAACCCGCAAGCATTATGCGTACCTGAAATCATTGCTTGCCCATCAGCAGCCGCAAAGAGTGGAAGCGTGGTGCCGTATCCGGGTGCGGGACCGTGTGGCGGCATGGATGCCGCCACCGAGCCTACATGGACGTACTTGCGGCGTGTCCCGCTCCCGGATGCGGCACTGCGCATCGACTATCGCCGCTCACGGTGCCTGCCAGTTTTACGCGAATGCTCCGGTCACTAATGGCGCTTGCATGCGTAACCAGAATGAGACACACCGCAAGTACGTCCACGTCGAAACCTTGCAACTGCATCATGCTGGCGGTCGGTGTTCGGAATCGGTAGGGACTGTTCGTACACTGCGGTCTGCGCGCGGGGTGTACCGATTCCGGTTTGCTGCGCGCGCGAGATCCCCGTTCGCCACTGTGAGGCGCTGCAACCGATGACCGAGCGATTGACCGAGCCACTGCGTCCGCCTCTGAGCCGGCTGTGGTCGCCCGACCAGGACGGCGGCATGTCGTTGCAGCTGTCGGCCAACGTCGACGGACGCGAGCATGCGTTGCTGACGGTACTGGCCGACCCGCACGACGAAGCGTTATGGGTGGCAGTGCAGGCCGGCGACACCCGGGTGCAGATTCCGCTGGCGGTGCTGCGTCAGCTGTTGGAGGTCGCAGCCGAAGAGGTGCATTCGGCCGAGTGGTTTGCGCGGCAGGATGCGGCCGAACCTGAGCTTTGACGGCCTCATCTGTTGCACGCGCGACTGCTCTGGATGCTGCACTGCAGCGTACGTGGTTGCGAAAAATCCCAATGCGATCAACAGCCTGCGCGCAGGCTTGCACTTACCCGGAAACACGCTGTCAGTGATTCTCCCTACACGTGTCAGGGCTGCCGGATCGGCGTCATCGGTCCGTATCAAGTTGCGCGCTGCGCTGTCGTAAATCCTTATAGCAACCATAACGCGACACTTTCGGACGTCTAGGGGTGGACGGCGCAGGACCGGCGATGCAGTGATCGCATGGCCGGTGTGTTTGGCGGTGTCGTCGAGGGGTTGCCAGCGCTGTCGCATCACCATTGCGCGAGGCTGCGCGATGGCGCGGCTGGCGCACCCGGGTCCCTGGGGAGAGACCTGGCGTGCTTGGCGGCGGATCCGGGTCGGGAGCCCGGGTCCGCCTTTTTTTATGCGCGACGCATTGCCGCGCTCAGGCCAGCGGGATGCGCACCGAGAAACAGGTGCCGCCTGCCGGGCGTGGGCGCACATCCACCTCGCAGTCCAGGGTTTCGGCAGTGCGGTGCACGATCCACAGACCGATGCCCAGCCCTTCGCTGTTCGGGTCGGCTTGGCGAAACGCCTGGAACACCTGTTCGGGGTGGTCCAGGTTCAGGCCGATGCCGCTGTCGATGATTTCCACCTCGGCATAGCCGGGGCGGCGGCGCACGCCGACCAGCACGCGTCCGCGTTCGGTGTACTTGACCGCGTTGCCGACCAGGTTACCGATCAGCGTGGTCAGCAGCGTGGCGTGGCTGCGCACGCGCAGCGAAGTGGGCACGTGGCGCAAGGCCAGGCATTTGTCGCTCGCCGGCTGCCGCCACACGCCGAGAACCGCGTGCAGCACGTCTTCCAGTGCCAGCGGCTGCAGATCCGGGGTGGAGCTCTTGCTCGCGGCGGCCAGTGTGGCCAGTTCGTCGAGGCTGCGTGCCACCACGCCGATCGCATCGCGTGCAGTGACCAGGGTGGGAATGGAATCGACATTGGCGTGCCGGCGCATCTTGTCGATGGCATAGGCCGCAGTGCGCAGCGGAGTTTTCAGATCGTGCCCGGCGATCGCCATCAGTCGGCTGCGATAGCGGTCGGACTCTTCGGCAGTCTGCAGCGCGCGGCGCAGTTCCAGCTGCGCCATGGTCTGGCGTGCCAGTGCGCGCAGCGCTTCGACCTGTTCGTCAGTGAGTTGACGCGGTTGCCGGTCCAGCACGCAGACCGTGCCCAGCGACAGGCCTTCGCTGGTCTTGAGCAACGCACCGGCATAAAAACGCAGTGGCACCTCGCCGGTGACCAGCGGGTTGCGTGCAAAGCGGATGTCTTCGCGCGTGTCGGGCACCACCAGCACGTCGTTGTCGAGCAGCGCATGCGCGCACATCGACTTGAACAGCGGCGTCTCGCGCTCGCCCATGCCGCGCTCGCTCTTGAACCATTGGCGGTCGGCGTCCACCAGGCTGATCAGCGCGATCGGGGTCTGACAGATGATCGAGGCCAACTTGGTGATGTCTTCGAATGCCGCCTCGCGCGGCGTATCGAGAATGCCGTAGCTGCGCAGCGCCTGGAGGCGCAACGCTTCGCTCACTGGTTTGGGCGCGCAGGGAAAGGGCTCAGCCGCTGGATCGAACAAGACGCTCATGCGCGCGCAGAATTAATTGGATAAGAGATAAGCATAGGGCATGGCAGGGGCTGGCATGTGGGTGCGATCACGCTCGTGGATGGAACTGTGACTGCCGGCCTCGACAGTGGAGGGGTGGCGTTTTGGTTTGTTTGCGATGTCGTGATGCAGATTGCGCGGTGTGTTGCGGCGGAGCAAGGATCAGTACGAAGGGGGTGCGACGACTCAAGGATGCGACATCAGGGTGCGACATCCGGTCGCGCACCGGCCGCAAGCATCGCCGCGCGGCGGGCGGCGGCTTACACTCGCGCGATGCGTTCGTTACCTCATCACCGTTGGCTGCACCTGCTTGTCTGTCTGGCGGTGGCGCTGATGCTGGTGGCGCCGCTGATCAGCCGTTGGAGCCAGGCGCAGTCGGTCGAACCGATGTGCATGAGCGGGCCGGCATTGGACGCAGGCGGTTCGTCGCACACAGGCCACCAGGCCATGCCGGCGCAGACTGCCGCGCATCATCACGACAGCGCCGCGTCGTCAGCCAAGCCTCCATCTGGCGAACACGCTGCCGGCATGCACGGCGAAGCTTGCGATTACTGCGTGCTGGCCGCGCGGCTGCTGCCGTGGCTGGCGCTGCTGGTGCTGTGTCTGCTGCAACTCCGGTCGGCGCCGGCGCCCATGCACACCCATGCACGGGCGTGGTCGGTCGTGCGCTGGGCCGCACTCGGGGCACGTGGGCCGCCGCTGCACGCGTGAGTCTGGCCCCATCGCGGGCGTCCGCTGCGTTGTGTTGATTGCACGCCTGGTCTTCCGGCGTGCCCGCCTGCCGCTGCATGGACGGCCCGCTTTCCTGAAGTGATGCCTGTGCCCGCTGCTATGCCGCGGCGCATGGCGGTGTTGCCGTGCCGGCACGGCGAAGGGTTGGTCATGCGTCTGCGGTTATTGAAAACGATGTGGTATGCGCCGTCGTTGGCGTTGGTGTGGTGGCCTGCCTGCCAGGTGCAGGCACAGGATGCGGCGTTGACGCTGGGCAAGGTGCAGGTGAGCCAGACCCAGCGCAGCCCGAACAAGGCGCGCGTGCTGAGTTCGGTGGATGTGATCGGCGGCGAGCTGCTGCACGATCAGCACGTGGATTACAGCTGGGAGCTGTTGATGCGCGCGCCGGGCGTGCAGGTCACCCAGTTCCGCATGGGCACCGATGCGGGGCGGTTCTCGTTCCGTGGTTTCAACGGCGAGGGGCGGATCAATGCGGTGAAGCTGCTGATCGACGGCATCCCCAGCAACGACAATGCCGGTGGCATGCCGTATCTGGATGCGGTGTTTCCGCAGGACATCAGTGCGATCGAGATCGTGCGCGGCACCAACGATGCACGCTACGGTCTGAATGCGATTGCCGGCAGCGTGGACGTGCTGACCCGCACCGGCGGCAACGATGGCCGCCTGAGCGTGACGGGCGGCAGCTTCGGTGCGCGCGAGGTGCAGCTGGGCAAGGGCTTCGAACATGGCGCATGGAGCCAGAACTATGTACTAGCGTGGCGCGATTCCGATGGCTATCGCGACCATGCCGACGCGCGTAAGCGCAGCGTGGCCGGCAAGTGGTTCTACACCGACCCGGATGGTGCGTTCCGTGCCGGGCTCACCACGCGTTACTACGACAATCACGCGCTGGAAGCGGGTTATCTGGATGCGGCAAGCGCACGCGCTGCGCCGCGCAGTTCGCCGGACTATGCGCAGGACGATCGCAGCGAACGCCAGCTACGGCAGACCGCATTGCATGCGGACGGCACGCTGGGCGCCGATGCGCAGTGGAGCGCAAAGGCCTACCAGAACGACTATCGCAATCGACGCTGGGTGCGGTTTTCCGCAGCCGGCCTGCAGCAGGAACGCGATACCGACGAAACCCATCGCGGCCTGCTGTTGCGTGGCAACTGGCAGCCGGATTGGGGCGCGCTGAGCGCCAACCTGGAAGCCGGTGTGGATGCGCAGTGGCAGGACAACCAGTCGCAGCGTTACCGCACCGTGGCGCGCGTGCGCGGTGCGCAATTGCGCGATTGGGATTACGACCTGCGCACACGCGGAGCTTATGTGCAGGCGGTGCTGACACCGTTCGAGCGCCTGCAGGTGGTGCCGGGCTATCGCATCGATCGCGTCGATGGGCAGCTGCACGATGTGCGCGCCGGCATTTACGCGCCCACCTACGACTACGGCACCATCAAGCAGCCCAAGTTCAGCGCCAGCTATCGGCTTGTCGGGCAGAGCAGCATGTACGCCAATTGGGGCCGCAGCTTCCAGATCGGCAGCGGCGATGGCGCGTATCGTCGCCAGCCCGGCAATCTGGGTCCATCGATCAACGATGGCTGGGAGGCCGGTTTCAAGTTCGCTCCATCGGCTGTAATGGACGGGCGCCTGGCGTATTGGGAACAGCGCGCGTCCGGTGAAGTCGCCACCATTCTGGGAGTGAACGGCGTGGCCGGTGTCGGCGATGTGGCCAACGTGGGGCGCACGCTGCGGCGCGGCTGGGATGCGCAACTGAATCTGCAGCCGGCCGAACATTGGCGTGCCTGGGTCTCGTATTCGCGGCAGAAGGCGAGCATCGCCACGCCCGACCCGAGCGCGTCGGCCACGCGCGGCAAGGAGATCGAAAACGTGCCGCATTGGCTGGCGACTGCCGGGCTGGAGTGGCAGCTCACTTCTGCCGTGCAGCTGAGCGCCTGGGGCAATGCGCAAGGCGATTACTATCTGGAGCGCAGCAATACGCTGGGCCGCACCGGTGGTTACGCCCTGCTCAATCTGGGCGCGCGCTGGAACGTGGATGCGCGCAATGCGCTCAGCCTGCAGCTGCGCAACGTGACCGATCGTGCATATGTGTACGCGTGGTACGACACCGGAAGTTCCGGTTATTCGCCGGGCGATGGGCGTGCGTTGTCGCTGTCGTGGGATTGGAGCTTCTGATGCGCGTATCGACTGCTCGGGGTGCTGGTGCCGAGCTGCGTCAGGACAGCCGCTGGCGCTTCTATCGCGCGGTGTGGCGCTGGCACTTCTATGCCGGCTTGCTGGTGCTGCCTTTCATCATCTGGCTGGCGCTGACCGGTGCGGCGTTTCTGTATCAGGACGCGATCGATCGTAGCGTGCACCACGGGTTGAAGGTCGTGCCGGTGGGCGCGCTGCGGGTGTCTGCGCAGCAATTGGTCGATGCGGCGCAGCGCAGCGATGGCGGCACCTTGTTCCGTTACACCACGCCGAGTCGTGCCGATGCCAGCGCCGAGATCGGGCTGGTCGATGCGCACGGCATGCGGCAGGTGGTCTATGTCGATCCGTATCGGGCACGCGTGCTCGGCACTCTGCCCGAGCATGGCACCCTGGCCTGGACGATTCGTCGGCTGCACAGCCTGGAGTTGATCGGGCCGTTTGCGCGCGGGTTGATCGAAATGGCGGCGGGCTGGGCGATCGTGCTGGTGCTGACCGGTGTGTATCTGTGGTGGCCGCGCGGGCGTCGCGGCGGGGTGGTCAGCGTGCGCGGCAAGCCGGCGCAACGGCTGTTCTGGCGCGATCTGCATGCGGTCACCGGGGCGAGTGTGGGCGCGGTATTGCTGTTCCTGGCGCTGACCGGCATGCCGTGGTCGTGGTTGTGGGGCGCGCAGGTCAATCGCTGGGTCAATGGGCATGATTTCGGGTATCCGGCAGGGCTGCGGGTGCAGCAGCCGATGTCGCAGCAGCGGTTGACCGAGACGACCGATCCGGCGTGGTCGTTGCGGCAGGCGCGCGTGCCGGAGTCTGTTGTGCCTGGGCGTGGAGCCGTGGGGGTGGATGAGGGTTTGCATGACGGGCGGGTGCGTGTGCCGCGGGCGGATGCGGTGCGTGCGGTCGACCCTCACTCCAACCCCGGCTCCGCGCCCCGGCCCGCGCCAGCAGCGCCGGCGCTCCAAGGCTCGCCCGCCAGTAGCGCGCAAGCGGTGCCTGATCGCCCCGAGGGGAGAGGGGCTAACTTCCATCCTGCTCATGCAGAACATCTGGAGCACATAGAGCACATAGCGCACATAGCGCACTCACAACACCCGGGACACCCGGGACACCCGGAGCACCCGGAACACTCCGAACACTCCGAACACCCGAACACTCCGAACACTCCGAACACTCCGAACACCCAAGCCAGTCGGAACATGCAGCCCACGGCGGCACCGGCAGCGTCGCTGCGCCCGGTCATGGTGCGATAGGGCTGGATGCGGCGATGGCGCGCTTCGATGCGCTCGGCATCGTGCCGGGCTACAGCATCTCGCCGCCGCGTGGCGCTACCGGGGTGTACACCGCCTCGGTGTATCCGGCCGACCTGCAACGGCAGCGCGTGATCCATCTGGATCAGTACAGCGGTGCGGTGCTGCTGGACATGACCTATCGCGATTACGGGCTGATAGGGCGCGCGCTGGAATGGGGCATCAACGTGCACCTGGGCCAGCAATATGGCACGGCCAATCAGTTGATCCTGTTGCTGGCGTGCGCGGCGATCGTGTTGTTGTGCGTGAGCGCTGCGGTGATGTGGTGGAAGCGCCGCCCGGCCGGCGGGCTGGGCGTGCCGCCGCTGCCGGCAGATCCACGTACGCTGCGCGGTCTGATGGTGCTGCTGGTGCTATGCGGGCTGATCTTCCCGTTGGTCGGGCTGTCGTTGTTGTTGATGTGGCTGTTCGATCGCTACTGGATGCAGCGCGATCAAACTGGCATCGCAGCGCCATGAGGGTCGGCGTGTCTGCGGCTGCATCGCGCTGAGCATTCGCTGCGGCGAGGCCTTACTTCTTGGGATGGCCAGCAGAAACATTCAGCGCGCCACAGCGCTTGAAACTTTCGCGAAGAAATCACGACGCGCTGCTGTGCTCAGATATCTTCGTGAATGCCGCACTCGCGCTTCAATCCGAAGAAACGCGTGTCTTCTTCGCGCATACCCGGTTCCCAGCGGCGCGTGGTGTGGAAGTCGCCGATCGACACGTAGCCTTGCTCCCACAGTGGGTGATACGGCAGATCGTGCGCCTGCAGGTATTGCCACACGTCGCGGTCTGTCCAGTCGGCGATCGGGCTGACTTTGTAGCGCTCGCCGCGCTTTTGCACGATCGGCGTCTGCGCGCGGCCGCCGGACTGGCTGCGGCGCAGGCCGGTGAACCAGGTGCCCACATTGAGCTCGTCCAATGCGCGCCGCATCGGCTCGACCTTGCGCAGGTTGTTGTACTGGTCGATGCCCACCATCCCCTGTTCCCACAGGCGACCGTGGCGCGCCTCCATCCAGGCACGGCTGACCAACGGGCGATACACCTTGAGATTGAGCTTGAGCCGGTCGGCCAGCGCGTCGGCAAACCGGTAGGTTTCCGGGAACAGGTAACCGGTGTCGATCAGGATCACCGGAATGTCCGGGCGCTGCTGGGTGAGCAGGTGCAGCGTGACCGCCGACTGCGCGCCGAAACTGGACGACAGCGCCGCGTCCTGCGGGCCGTGTTGCAGTGCCCAGGCCACACGCTCGTCGGCACGCAGGCCTTCCAGCTGCGCGTTGAGCGCGTCCAGGTCGTCCAGCGCGGAAGGTGCGATCGATGCAGCAGGCAGCGCGGTCATGCGAGCAATTCCAGGTCGAGGTGACGGTGGGTGGGGTAGGGCGGCAGGGCGATCAGGCCGCTGCGATGCAGGAAGTCGCCGAAGCCTTCGTCGCCGGCCTGGTCGCGTTCGGCCGCATAGCGCGCCAGCAGCGGTTCGAGTGCGGCGAGGATGTCCGCTTCGGTGATGTTCTCGCGATACAGCGTGTTCAGACGCTGGCCACGGCGATCGCCGCCCAGCATCAGGTTGTAGCGACCGGGCGCCTTGCCCACCAGTGCGATCTCGGCCAGATACGGGCGCGAGCAGCCGTTGGGGCAGCCGGACAGGCGCAGCACGATCGGGGTGTCGGCCAGTCCGTGTTGCTCCAGCAGCGGCTGCAAGGCCGCGCTGAAGTCGGGCAGATACCGCTCGGCCTCAGCCATCGCCAGGCCGCAGGTGGGCAGCGACACGCAGGCCATCGCGCCGCGTGCCAGTGCGGTGGGCGCGCGATTGCCGGCATCCAGGCCGTACTGCGCAACCAAGGCATCGACGCGCGCGCGCTCGCTGGCCAGCACACCGGCGATGACCAGATTCTGGTTGGGCGTCATGCGAAACTCGCCGACGTTCAATTGCGCAATCGCACGTAGGCCGCTCAGGTGCGCAGCGGCCTCGGTATCGGCGATGCGCCCGGCCGGCAGCGAGAGAGTCATATGCCACAGCCCGTCTTCGCCTTCGACCCAGCCGTAGCGATCGCCGTTGTGCTCGAAGGCGAACCGCTGCGCCGGCTGCAGCGCGAAACCGGCGCGGCGTTCGATCTCGGCCACGATGGTGTCCAGACCATGATCGTCGATGGTGTACTTGAAGCGTGCGCGTTTGCGCACTGTGCGATTGCCGAAGTCGCGCTGCGTGGTGACCACGGCGGTCGCGAGATCCAGTAACTGATCGCGGGTGACAAACCCGATCACGTTGGCCACGCGCGGCCAGGTGTCTGCATCGCCATGACTAGCGCCCATGCCGCCGCCGATGCTGACGTTGTAGCCGAGCAATTGGCCCTCGCGCAGGATGGCGATAAAGCCCAGATCGTTGGCGAACACGTCTACATCGTTGAGCGGCGGCGCGGCGAAGCCGATCTTGAACTTGCGCGGCAGGTACCGGTCGCCGTAGATCGGCTCTTCTTCGCTGCCGGAGCCGGAGACGCGCTCTTCGTCCAGCCAGATTTCGTAATACGCGCGTGTATTCGGCAGCAGATGCTCGGACACGCGCGCAGCATCGGCATACAGCGTGGCATGCGCCTGCGACAGCAGAGGATTGGCTGCCACTTGCACATTGCGATTCACATCGCCACAGGCGGCCAGCGTATCGATCAAGGTCGCATTGATCGCCTGCATGGTCGCCTTGAGTTCGCGCTTGATCACGCCATGGAACTGGAATGCCTGGCGCGTGGTGATGCGCAGCGAATGATTGGCGTAACGCGTGGCGATGCTATCCAGCGCCAGCCACTGCGTGGGCGAGATCACCCCACCCGGCGTGCGCGTGCGGATCATGAACTGATACGCCGGTTCGAGCTTTTGCCGACGCCGCTCATCGCGGATATCGCGATCGTCCTGCTGGTAGCTGCCGTGGTACTTGATCAGTGTCTGATCGTCCTCGCGCAACGCACCGGTCACCGCATCGGCCAGGCTCTGTTCCAGCGACCCGCGCAGACGACGGCTTTCGGATTTGATGTCTTCGACGGAGTGAGTCATGGGAATCGGGAGTCGGGAATGGGGAATCGCAAAAAGCTGATTGGTCTGCCAGGAAAGGTCAGTTGCGGGCTGTACCGATTCCCGATTCCCCAATCCCGATTCCCGGCACTAATAGACATCGCGCGCATACCGCCCCTCCACCTGCAGCTGGGTGAGATACGCAGCGGCGGCTTCGGCATCGAGTGCGCCGTGGGTAGCGACGATGTCGAGCAGGGCGGCGTGCACGTCCTTGCCCATGCCGATGGCGCCGCACACATACACATGCGCGCCGCCTTGCAACCAGGCGTAGACCTCGGCGCCGCGTGCGCGCAGGCGGTGTTGCACGTAGATTTTTTCGGCCTGGTCGCGCGAGAACGCCACTTCTAATGCATGCAGTTCGCCGCGCTGCAGGGCCTGCTGCCATTCGGCCTGATACAGGAAATCGGTATTGAAATGCTGGGCGCCGAAGAACAGCCAGTTGCGGCCCTTGGCGCCGGTTTCGGCGCGTTCCTGCACGAAGCCGCGGAACGGTGCCACGCCGGTGCCCGGGCCGATCATCAGGATGTCGCGATCGGGGTCGGCCGGCACGCGGAAGCGTTCGTTCGGCTCGACGTAGACCGGCGCGGTGTCGCCTTCCCGCAGGGCGGCAAGAAAGCCGCTGGCCGAGCCCAAATGCGCATGCCCATGCGCCTGGTAGGTGAGTTCGTCCACGACCAGGTGCACTTCCTCGCCCACGCGCTTGCGGCTGGAGGCGATCGAGTACAGGCGTGGGGTGAGCGGACGCAGGGCGGCCAGCAGGCCGCCATGGTCCCAATCCGCCGGCCAGCGTCGCAGCACGTCGATCAACTGGTGATCGGAGAGCAACGACGCCAGGCCGGCAGTCTGGGTCGGGGTGAGCAGCGTCTGCAGCTCCTCGGCGCGCGCACGCTCGGCGTGTGCGGCCAACAGCGGCCGCGACAGCTTGGTGAGTTCGCGCCGGGTGGCAAGCCACTCGTTCAAGGCCAGAGTCTCTTCGCCAATGGTGACCGCGGCATGACCATCCAGGCGCAGCGTCTCCAGCACTGCATCCACCAGTGCGGGCGGATTGCGATGACGGATGCCCAGCGCATCGCCGGGCTCGTAGCTCAGCCCGCTGCCTTCCAGCGAAAATTCCAGATGACGCACGCGCTTGCCGGGCAATGCATAAACTCGGAATTGCGGGCCTTTGAAGTCGCGCCCGCTGATGATCTGGTTGGCCAGCACCTCTGCAGCGAACGGGTGCTGATGCGACCACACTGCTGCGGCCGCGCTGCTGCGCAATGGCGTGATGGTGGCCGAAGGCGGGCCACTCTTGAGGTGCTCGCGTGCGTGCGTGAGTGCCTGCGTACGCCAGGGCGCGGCGACGCTGTCGATATCCAGATCGGCTTCGCCACGCGGCTGCACGCGGCTGCCGCCGAGTTCGGCCAGGCGCTCGTCTATGCGGCGTGCAATGCCGCAAAAATCCGCGTAGCTGGAATCGCCCAACCCCAACACCGCGTACTTGAGCTCGGGCAGCTTGGGCGCGCGCCGGCTGGCCAGAAATTCCACCAGCCCGATCGCATCGTCCGGCGGGTCGCCTTCGCCCTGGGTGCTGATGACCACATACAGCAAGCGCTCGCTGGCCAGTTCGCGGGTGGCGTAGGTGTCGGCGCGCAGCAAGCGCACGCTCAAGCCCGCAGCCTCTGCCTCGGCAGCGATTTGTTCGGCTTCGCGGCGCGCATTGCCGGTCTGGCTGCCGTACAGCACGGTCAGGCGTTGGCTCGCTTGCGCGATCGCGTGGGGCTGGCCGCCCGGCAAGACGGCGAGCGAACGCGGCGGCTGGCCATGCGCCAGCCCGGCGGTGTAACCAGACAGCCACCACAGTGACGCAGAATCCAGGCCATCCACCAACCGTTCCAGCAGCGCCTTGCGCTCGTCGGGCAAGGGGCTGGGCGGTAGCGCGGAACTGGCGGCGGTCATTTGGATCCGGGGGCGTTGATGAGACCAGTGATGTTATGGAAACGTTGCGGCGGCCAGAAAGGATGAGCCGTTATCGCGTTATGCCGGCTGCTTATTTGGGTGCGGGCTGCTTGCGCCACACACTGCGGCGCCTTGCCCTACCATCGGCTGGTCTGCCCGCCGACGCCACGATACCCCGATGACTCTGCAGCCCCTGTCTCACCTCGACCGGCTCGAAGCCGAAAGCATCCACATCCTGCGCGAAGTCGCCGCCGAGTTCCGGGCCCCGGTGATGCTGTATTCGGTGGGCAAGGACAGTTCGGTGCTGCTGCATCTGCTGCTCAAGGCCTTCGCGCCATCGCCGCCGCCGATTCCGCTGTTGCACGTGGACACGCGCTGGAAGTTCGGCGAGATGATCGCCTTCCGCGACCGCCGTGCGGCCGAGACCGGCGTGGACCTGCGCGTGCACATCAACCCCGACGGCATTGCCCAGGACATAGGCCCGATCAGCCATGGCGCGGCGGTGCATACCGACATCATGAAAACCCAGGGCCTGAAGCAGGCGCTGGAGCAAGGCGGCTTCGATGCGGCCATTGGTGGCGCGCGCCGCGACGAGGAGAAATCGCGCGCCAAGGAGCGTGTGTTCTCGTTCCGCAATGCGCGGCATCGTTGGGACCCCAAGAACCAGCGCCCGGAGCTGTGGAATCTCTATAACGCGCGTACCAAACCCGGCGAAAGCGTGCGCGTGTTTCCGCTCTCCAACTGGACCGAGCTGGATATCTGGTTGTACATCTACCGTGAACGCATTCCGGTGGTGCCGCTGTATTTCGCCGCACCGCGCCCGGTGGTGGAGCGCGACGGCGCATGGATCATGGTCGATGACCATCGCCTGCCGTTGCACGCAGGCGAGACGCCGCAACTACGCTCGGTGCGCTTCCGGACGCTGGGCTGCTATCCGCTGACCGGTGCGATCAAATCCACCGCCGACACGCTGGAAGCGGTGATCGCCGAGATGCTGGTCAGCACCAGCTCCGAGCGCCAGGGCCGCATGATCGATCATGCGCCGGGTGCATCGATGGAGCAGAAAAAGCTTGAGGGGTATTTCTAGTGGGCCGGGAATGGGGAGTCGGGAATGGGGAATCGGAACAGCAGTTCACCGCGCACGGAATGAGGGAGGAGACCGCCGTTGCGATTCCCGATTCCCCACTCCCGATTCCCGGCGCCATCGGCGCCTACCTGCATCAACACGAATCAAAGCCGCTGCTGCGCTTCATCACCTGCGGTAGCGTGGACGATGGCAAGAGCACGTTGATCGGGCGCTTGTTGTACGACAGCAAGCGCTTGTTCGACGACCAGCTCGCCGCGCTGGAAAGCGATAGCCGCCGGCATGGCACGCAGGGCGAGGGCATCGACTATGCATTGTTGATGGATGGCCTGTCCGCCGAGCGCGAGCAGGGCATCACCATCGATGTGGCGTACCGTTATTTCGATACCGACCAACGCAAGTTCATCGTGGCCGATTGCCCAGGGCATGAGCAGTACACGCGCAATATGGCCACCGGCGCATCCACCGCCGATGTCGCGGTAGTCCTGGTAGATGCGCGTAAGGGCTTGTTGGTGCAGACGCGCCGGCACAGTTACATCGTGTCGTTGCTGGGCATCCGGCATGTGGTGCTGGCGGTCAACAAGATGGATCTGGTGGACTACGACGCACAGGTATTCGCCGAGATCGCCGATGCCTATCGCGTGCTGGCCGCGCAGCTGGGCATTGCCGATGTGCAGTGCATTCCGCTATCGGCGCTGGATGGCGAAAATCTGTCCAGCGCCTCGACGCGGATGCCGTGGTACAGCGGCCCGCATCTGTTGCAGCATCTCGACACCGTGCAATTGGAGGCGCCGGAAGCGGGCAGCGGGTTCCGCTTGCCGGTGCAGTGGGTCAATCGTCCCAACCAGCATTTCCGTGGTTATGCCGGCACCATCGCGGCCGGGCAGGTGCGGGTTGGCGATGCGGTGGTGGTAGTCCCCTCCGGGCGGCGCACGCAGGTGGCATCGGTGCTGGATGCCAATGGCGACGTGGATAGCGCACGCGCCGGCCAGGCGGTCACCCTGACCTTGCGCGACGAGATCGATATCAGCCGTGGCGACATCATCGCCGCGGTCGACGACCCGCCGGAAGTGGCCGACCAGTTCGCCGCGCATCTGCTGTGGATGGACGATGCTGCGTTGCTGCCGGGCCGCCCGTACTGGCTCAAGATCGGCACACGCACGGTCACCGCAAGCATCAGCGAGATCAAGCACAAGGTCGATGTGAACACGCAGGAGCGGCTGGCCGCCAAGCGGCTGGAGCTCAATGAAGTGGGCTACTGCAATCTGGCGCTGGACGAGCCGATCGCGTTCTCGCCGTATGCGCGCAACCGCGTGCTGGGCGGCTTCATCCTGATCGACCGGCAGAGCAATGCCACGGTGGCCGCCGGCACGCTGGAGTTCGGGCTACGCCGCGCCGGCAACGTGCACTGGCAGCATCTGGATGTGGATCGCGCCGCGCGTGCGCGCATCAAGGGCCAGACCCCGCGCGTGCTGTGGTTCACCGGCTTGTCGGGCGCGGGCAAATCCACCGTTGCCAATCTGGTCGACAAGCGGCTGCATGCGCTGGGGTATCACACCTTCATCCTGGACGGCGACAACGTGCGCCACGGGCTCAACCGCGATCTGGGCTTCACCGACGAAGACCGCGTGGAAAACATCCGCCGCGTGGCCGAGGTGGCGCGCTTGATGGCCGACGCCGGCCTGATCGTGCTGGTGAGCTTCATCTCGCCGTTCCGTGCCGAGCGGCAACTGGCGCGCGAGCGCTTCGATCAGGGTGAATTCGTCGAAGTGTTTGTGGACGTGCCGCTCGAGGTCGCCGAGGCGCGTGATGTGAAGGGGCTGTACCGCAAGGCGCGGGCCGGGCAGATTCCCAACTTCACCGGTATCGATTCGCCGTACGAGGCACCGGAAGCGCCGGAGATCCATCTTCACGCCGATGGTGAGAATGTAGAGGCGCTGGCGCGCCATGTCCTCAAGTTTCTTGAACTGGAACGTTGACCAGCGCATCGCGCTGACGACGGCAAGGGTCTTTGGTCATGGTGCAAAGCACGCCTTTCTGTCAACACCCTGGCGGCTAGGTCGTTAAACTTTCGACGTACCTCGCCAGGATGTTCTGATGCTTGTTCTGCCCAGCGCGCGCTTTTGTGCCGCGCTCTTCTTGGCCGCTGCGTTGGCCGGCTGCAGCCGTCAGGCTGCGGCGCCCGCCGTTGCCAAACCCATTCCGGTCTCTGTGCAGGCGGTGACCACCCAGCCCTGGAACTCGACCGTGCAGTCGATCGCCACCGTGCGTGCGCGCGAATCGGTAGCGCTGACCGCTGCGGTGAGCGATGTGGTGGAGCAGGTCAATTTCGACAGTGGCGACGAGGTCAAGGCCGGGCAGTTGCTGCTGCGCCTGCGCGGCAATTCGCAGCAGGCGGCATTGACCGCCGCGCAGGCTACCTTCGAAGAAACCGATCAGTTGTATCGGCGCCAGTTGAGTCTGGTTGGCCAGCAGTTGGTGGCCAAGTCCACTGTCGATACGCAACGCGCGCTGCGCGATGCGGCGCAGGCGCGCGTGCAGCAGATGCGCGCGGAGATCACCGACCGCGAGGTGCGTGCGCCGTTCTCCGGCGTGCTCGGCATCCGCCAGATCAGCCCGGGTTCGTTGATCACCTCCAGCACGGTGATCGCCACGCTGGACGATGTGGAGCGCATGTACGTGGACTTTCAGGTGCCCGAATCGCAGTTCGGCCTGGTGCAACTCGGCAATGCGGTCAATGGCACGGCGGCGGCGTACCCAGGCGCGCAGTTCGAAGGCGTGGTGGCGGCGATCGATTCGCGGATCGACGAGACCACCCGCTCGGTGACGGTGCGGGCGGATTTCCCCAACGGCGATCGCCGGCTGCGCCCGGGCATGCTGCTGGATGTGCGGCTGTTCCAGCCGGCGCGGCAGGCGGTGGTGATCCCTGAGATTGCGGTGGTGCAGGTGGGGCGCGAGTCCTACGTGTTCCGGGTCAAGCCCGACAGCAGCGTGGAGCGCGCCGATGTGCGGCTGGGCGAGCGCCGCGATGGCAAGGTGGAAATTCTGGAAGGGGTCAAGGCCGGTGAGCGCATCGTGGTGGATGGCACCGGCAAGCTGCGTCCGGGCTTGAAGGTGGTCGATCAGGCCGCGCCCGTGCCTGCATCGACATCTGCAGTGGCGCCCACGCAGGCAGCGCGATGAAACTCTCCGATCTGTCCATTACCCGCCCGGTGATGGCGGTGGTGATGAGCCTGTTGCTGATCGTGCTGGGGGTGATGTCGTTCACCCGGCTCACGCTGCGCGAGTTGCCGGCGATCGACCCGCCCATCGTCTCGGTGGATGTTGAATACACCGGCGCTTCGGCGGCGGTGGTGGAAAGCCGCATCACCCAGGTGCTGGAAGATGCGCTCGCCGGTATCGAAGGCATCGAGACCATCGAGGCGCGCAGCCGCAATGGCTCCTCGGACATCAGCATCGAGTTCGTGCAGTCGCGCGATGTGGAAGCGGCCGCCAACGATGTGCGCGATGCGGTCAGCCGCGTGTCCGATCGCATGCCCGACCAGGCGCGCCCGCCTGAAATTTCCAAGGTCGAAGCCGACGCCGACCCCATCCTGTGGCTCAACATGAGCTCCAGCACGATGGACACGCTGCAGCTGTCCGACTACGCCGAGCGCTATGTGGTGGACCGCTTTTCCAGCCTGGATGGCGTGGCGCAGGTGCGGATCGGCGGTCGCCAGCGCTATGCGATGCGCATCTGGCTGGACCGCGATCAGCTGGCCGCGCGCGAACTCACCGTGGCCGATGTGGAAGCGGCGCTGCAGAACGAAAACGTCGAGTTGCCGGCCGGCAGCATTGAATCGGCACAGCGCGATTTCACCTTGCGCGTGGAGCGCAGTTATCTCAAGCCCGAGGACTTCGCCAAGTTGCCGTTGAGCAAGGGCGAGGGCGGCTATGTGGTGCGGTTGGGCGACGTGGCCAAGGTGGAGCTGACCTCGGCCGAGCGACGCGCGTATTTCCAGAGCAACGGCGTGCCCAATGTGGGCCTGGGCATCGTGCGCAACTCCACCGCCAACGCGCTGGACGTGGCACGCGAAGCGCGTGCGCAGGCCGAAGAAGTGCAGAAATCGCTGCCGCAGGGCACCAACATCTTCGTCGCCTTCGACACCACCACCTTCATCGATGCGGCGGTGGAGCGCGTGTACCACACGCTGATCGAAGCGGTGGTGCTGGTGCTGGTGGTGATCTGGGTGTTTCTGGGCAGCGCCCGTGCGGCCTTGATTCCGGCGGTGACGGTGCCGGTGTGTCTGATCGCCGCCTTCATCGCGCTATACGCGTTCGATTTTTCGATCAATCTGCTGACCCTGCTGGCACTGGTGCTGTGTATCGGCCTGGTGGTGGACGATGCCATCGTGGTGGTGGAAAACATCCAGCGCCGCATCGATCTGGGCGAGCCGCCGCTGGTGGCCGCCAAGCGCGGTACCGGGCAGGTCGCCTTCGCGGTGATCGCGACCACTGCGGTGCTGGTGGCGGTGTTTTTGCCGGTGGGCTTTCTGGAAGGCAATACCGGGCGCCTGTTCCGCGAGCTGGCGGTGGCGTTGGCGGCGGCGGTGGCGATCTCGGCCTTCGTGGCGTTGACGCTGACGCCGATGATGTCGTCCAAGTTGTTGCGCTCGCACGGGCAGGCCAAACCCAATCGCTTCCATCGCTGGTTCGATGGCCGCATGCAGGCGGTGTCCGGCGCGTATGGGCGCTCGCTGGAGCGGCATGTGCATCGCACCTGGATCTTCGCGCTGCTGATGCTGCTGGCGCTGGGCGCCAGCGCGTGGCTGATGAGCCGCATTCCCTCGGAGCTGGCACCGGCCGAAGATCGCGGCAATTTCCAGATCATGATCGATGGCCCCGAGGGCGCCGGCTTCGATTACACCGTGGGGCAGATGCATCAGGTCGAAGCGATTCTTGGCCCCTACGTGGGGCCGGACAAGCCCATCGTGCGTGCGAATCCGCGCGTGCCCGGCGGATTTGGCAGCAGCGAGGAAATGCACACCGGCCGCGTCAGCGTGTTCCTGCAGGATTGGGAAAAGCGCACGCGCCCCACCACCGAAGTGGCCGACGAACTGCAGCAGAAACTCAACGTGCTCAGCGGCGTGCGTGCGCGCACGCAGGTGAGCGGTGGGTTGGTGCGCAGCCGCGGGCAGCCGTTCCAGCTGGTGCTGGGCGGGCCGGATTATGCCGAGATCGCGCAGTGGCGCGATCGCATCCTGCAGCGCATGGAAGCCAATCCCGGGTTGGTCGGTCCCGACTCCGACTACAAGGAAACCCGCCCGCAGATGCGCGTCAATATCGATCGTCTGCGCGCGGCCGATCTGGGCGTGCCGGTGACGGCGATCGGTGGCGCGCTGGAAGCGATGATGGGCTCGCGCCGCGTGACGACGTTCGTCGAAAATGGCGAGGAATACGACGTGATGCTGCAGGCCGGCCGCGAAGGCCGCATGGCGCCGGAAGACCTCACCGCGATCCGCGTGCGTTCGATCCGTGGCGAACTGATTCCGTTGTCCAACCTGGTCACGCTGAGCGAAGTGGCCGAAGCGGGCACCTTGAACCGCTTCAATCGTTTGCGGGCGATCACCATCAGCGCCGGCTTGGCGCCGGGCTACCCGCTCGGCGATGCGATCGCCTGGGCGCAGCAGACCGCACGCGAGGAATTGCCTGAGTACGCGCAGGTGGACTGGAAGGGCGAATCGCGCGAATACCAGCAATCCGGCAGCGCGGTATTGCTGACCTTCGGCATGGCCTTGCTGGTGGTGTATCTGGTGCTGGCTGCGCAGTTCGAAAGCTTTGCCCATCCGTTGGTGATCATGCTCACCGTGCCGTTGGCGGTGCTGGGTGCATTGGTCGGTTTGTGGCTCACCGGTGGCACGCTCAATTTGTTCAGTCAGATCGGCATCGTGATGCTGGTTGGCCTGGCCGCCAAGAACGGCATCCTGATCGTGGAGTTCGCCAATCAGCTGCGCGATGAGGGCCGTAGCGTGCATGAGGCGATCGTGGAATCGGCATCGGTGCGTTTGCGCCCGATCCTGATGACCTCGATCGCCACGGTGGTCGGCGCAATTCCGCTGGTGGTGGCCGGCGGCCCCGGCTCGGCCAGCCGCGCCACCATCGGTGTGGTGGTGATCTTCGGCGTGTCGCTGTCCACGCTGTTGTCGCTGTACGTGGTGCCGGCGTTCTACAGTTTGATCGCGCCATTCACCAAGTCGCCCGAAGCAGTGGCACGCGAGTTGGAGACCCTGGAGGCGCAGACGCCGTCGGTGGGTGGGCATGCGTGAGCGATGCCAGGGCTTGTAGTGCCTTCGTCTCGTCCCCTCAGGGCCCATAACATGTTGGAGAGCGCCCGCATGCACTTTCTTCCAGCCGATTGGGTCCTAAACACGGCAGATCGCGTCGCTTTGGATATCTACGCCAGGTTTGCTAGGACTAAAAATAACTCAGGTGTAGAAGGCCAGCTGATCTAAAGTCAAAATAACCTGCAGAGCTCGAGTCATGGTGTAGCTCTCCTGGGTAGCTGCTCCGTGTCCCACTGCGTGACGTGAGCCAGCCTCTCCTGGCTGCCCCATGGGATCGAAGCTCGCAAAGGTGTGTTCCTGCATGTACTCGCGGAAGGCATGGGCAAAAAGTAGCGTATCGGGTGCCCCTGCGCTCTTCGCCCCCGCTTCTCCTGCGAACTCCAGCAGAGCCTTTACTTTGACATTTTGTCCTGCATTCAGGGCACGGTAGGCATCCCGCAGGATGCCTTCAATTTCCGTCAGTAGAATTTTTATCACCGCTATAGGCCGTCGTTGCTTGAACGCTTGAATGGCCTCTTCCAGCAATGCCTGCTTGGCAACGAAGTGTGGCTTGGCATTCCAGCGTTCAAGTAGGCGGTTCAGGCGTTCATCATCGAACGCCTCAACGAGATCAGCTTCAATTTCCGAAGTGTTAAATCCCGATTTGATGTGCGACGCAAGCTGTCGGAACTCAGAGGTGATGATCTCCGCGAACGGGAACCAGCCTTTGGATCTGAGAGCAGCCATGGTAGCGGGGTCGTCCATGACCTCGTACAGATGCCGATACCGCAGCGCACGATATAGGCTTCCAAGGTCGCGCTCGAACCGCTCGCGGTCCAACGCCCCACCATCATTAAAATCAAACGCAAGACCAAAGGCCCATGCCTCTCTAAACAAGCAAAGAACTCCGTCCCTCTCACCAATCTCTACATGCGGGAACTGCATATGCGTGATGTCGGCGATATCCTGCTCAAAGACTGCAGACTTCGCTGCAATGGAACGCTTTATTCTGCATTTAAGTACGACGGCCGCTGCGTCAACCCAGATTTCAAAAGAGTTATCAGGCTTGACGATCATAAGAATCGTACTTGCTTGCCGAAGATTGATCGTGATGCTCTGCTTGTCTGTCGCATGCGTGATCACCCCTTCAAGGCTTTCAACAAGTTTATGAAAGAGGGGCGTATCTGAAGTCAATGATGCTCTTACGCTGACATGGGTCATTTCACCTTTGGACGCACTGTTCATTGAAAATCCGGCAATGCGAGAAGTCCCATCTCCGGCAAGCAGGATTGGCTCGCCTTGCATTAGCCGTGTTCCGGAGTCGCTGGGCTTCGATGAAGGTGATTGTACATCTGTCATATGGATCCTTTTGAAGGTGTTTACTTTTTGCCATTGTGGGAAACGCCTGATATGACGGCTAAGGAAGGTCTGAACAACGAGGCCTGAGAGTGCGGAATGTCGCATCGTTCCGGAGAGTCGCGTTTGGATTTTAGGATTTTCGCCATTTCTGGCGCTTTCCATGGGAATTCCCGGGTTACAGGCGCACGCTCCCCATGGCAGGCAGTAACTGCTTTCGCTTCATCCACAGATTGGAGAGCGCAAACAAGGTCAGCACGTGTGCGGTGTTCTTGGCCAGGCCGCGATAGCGGACCTTGGTGTAACCGAACTGGCGCTTGATCACCCGGAACGGATGCTCCACCTTCGCGCGCACGCTGGCCTTGAAGTGTTCCCAACGCTGTTCCCGAGCACGCTCGCGTTTGTTGCCGATGGCTTGCAGCGTCGAGGGCCTGGCGGCAATGAAAATGCAGCCTTGCAGGTCTGCAGTTCTTCGCGTTTGTCCGCACCGGTGTAGCCGCTGTCGCCGAACACGCTGTCTTCTTTGCCATGCAGTAATGCGTGCGTCACCGTGACGTCGGCGACATTGGCGGCTGTGCAATGGACGTGGTGCACCAGCCCGGAAAATTCATCCACGCCGATGTGCGCCTTCATCCCGAAATACCACTGATTGCCCTTCCTGGTCTGATGCATTTCAGGGTCGCGCGCGTGATCGGCGTTCTTGGTCGAACTGGGTGCAGCGATCAGCGTCGCATCGACGATCGTGCCCGACCGCAGGCTCTGGCCCTTGCGTGCCAGATGCGCGTTGACCGCGTCCAGCATCCGCGCGGCAAGGCCATGGGTCTCCAGCAGGCGCCGAAAGTTCAAAATCGTGGTCTCGTCCGGAACGTTGTCCAAGCCACCGAGCTGGGCAAACCTCCGCAAGATCGGGATCTCGTGCAACGCTTCTTCCATCGCCGGATCGCTCAACGCATACCACTGCTGCAGCAAATGAATCCGCAACATCGTCGCCAGTGCGTATGGCTGTCGACCAGGGCGTCCCGACACCGGATAGTGCGGTGCGATCAGACCGAGCAAGTGCTGCCACGGAACGACCTGCTCCATCTCGGCCAGGAAGATCTCCCGGCGGGTCTGCTTGCGCTTGCCCAGGCCTTCAGCGTCGCCGAACGTCAGTTGCATGGATTACTCCTCAACATGAGGCGGGTAGTGTCGCGTATCTATGGTGCGTTGTTCAGAGCTTCCCTAACGCGTTGTCGCCGCAAGAATTTTTCGCGAAAAGTCGATTGGCTCAAGCGCGTTGGAGCAGCTCCTGGCGCAGATGCAGCCACCGCACCCAGTTGGCGAACCCAAAAGACCATCGCAGCCAGTGCAACGCCAGGAGGCTGATGCTCAGCCTGTTGGGGAAGGTATGGATCATCCTCAGCGTCAATTCCTTCGTCGTCCCATCCATAACTTCGGTGCCAGGTTGTTGCACTTGGACCTTAAGTGGCCGACGATACTGACAGGCTCGACGAAGGCGCGCTCAAGAGCAGATTGCTGCGGTATTTGGTCGAGTACATAAGAGAGCATGTTAGGCGACAACATCTCGATCCTGGCGCAAACCTGACGCCTGGGTTTCTCTTCAGAGCGTCATGCGCCAAACTTAATCGCCATCAGATGAGGTGGTATGCAAAGTCGTTTCAGCGGTTGGTCTGCACAGGTGCTTGATGCGGACGATGTCACAGCAGTCATGCGTGACGTCGGCAGATATGGATTCGCGATTGTCAGGGATCAATGGCGATTCGATGCATCCGATTTTAAGCATATGTCGGCGCGCTATCGTCTTGGCCCGATGTATCATTCTGACTTCAATCGTCGCCTGCACACGGAAGGCATGTCGCCGTCAGGCATGAACCAAGTCGGTGGCTTGACTACAGGTATGCATGATGTCTTCAACAGCACGT
This sequence comes from Xanthomonas hortorum pv. pelargonii, assembly GCF_024499015.1. Lineage (NCBI taxonomy): Bacteria > Pseudomonadati > Pseudomonadota > Gammaproteobacteria > Lysobacterales > Lysobacteraceae > Xanthomonas > Xanthomonas hortorum. The sequence goes on from NZ_CP098604.1 coordinate 3,745,707, forward strand.
CAAGCGCGGCATTGCACACTGACGGTTCGTATCTGCCCATCGGCACGATCAAGACCTCGATCCTCCTTTGCAAGCAGCACGCGCTGCGTGGCGGCGAATCGATCCTGTTCGACAGCGTGTCGGCATTTCAGACGCTTGCCCACCATCACCCGGATCTCGCCCAATGCCTCCTGGCCCCGACGGCGTTCCGACGCAGGTCTACCGATCCGCGGCTAGATAGGCAGTACGAGCACGTCGGCCCGATCTTCCTCGCAGAAGAAGACGGCGCAATGGTTGGTGGGTTTACCCTGGACGTGACGGCCGACTGGGACTATTCCCGGCGCATGGACCCGAGAGTGCTCGATGCGGCTGCTTACTTGACGCGTCTCACCAAGCCGGACAGCGGCTACACATTGAGTTTTCCGCTGCGAAAGGGGCAAGCATTGATCATGCGCAATGACCAGCTCTCGCACGGACGAAGCGCCTACGTCGATGATCCGGGCAACCCGCGTATTCTGCTGCGAGGCCTGTTCCTCTCCGCCCCTGGCGCATGCGCCGTGCAGATACGGTCCGCGCTTCGGTCGAAGGATCCTGACAGCAGGCGCCGCTCGAATGGCTGAGACAACGGCTCCCCTGCTTGCGTCCCAATGGTCCTTGTGGCTGTCGCACCCAACCAGCGAACTTGAGGCACGCATTGGCAGCGATCTTGCAGAACACCCGATCGACACGCCCATGACCGCGGCGATCGTCGAGTTCGTTCGCGAGTACCGGAACGGTGGAAGAAACTGGAGTAGCAAAGGGCTGCGGGGTGACGAGGTGATCGCACCGCTGCTCGGTCTGGCAAAGCATTCGCCAGAGGTCTTTGATCTCTTCCGCTCGAAGGTTGCCCAGGCGCAGCACAACAAATGGGTGGGCGGCAGCCTGAATGGCACAGTTGCCACGGCGCAGAAGCAGTACACGAAATTCGTCATCATCTCGACGCCCCGTTCCGGGACGCACCTGTTGCGCACGCTGCTCGGCTCCCACCCATGCATCGAGATGCATGGCGAAGCATTCAATCGGTTCGGTCAGCACTTGCTGCCCTATTCCGTACAGGACACCACTGCGGAACACATCCTCGAGCGACATCTGTTTCGCCCGTACTTTGAGTACGTGCAGGCTGTCGGGTTCGTGCTCTTTCGCGATCTCGACTCTGAATGGGGGGCGTCAATGTCTGGGAGACGTTGGCTGGCCTGCCTGAACTGAAGATCATTCTGCTGGATCGACGCAATCGCCTTGAGCGCATGGTTTCTCTGAGAAAAAGCCTGCTCGATCATGTCTGGTATGTCGGCAGGGACGATGAGTCCGCGCGTGGGTATGTCCGGCTGTCCGTAGCGCAAAAGGAACTCGTAGATTTCATCGATCACGACCTTGCCAATCGCGCCGCGTTCTGCGAACGCTTCGGCCACTACGACATCCTCTCCATCGAATACGAGCAACTGCTCGACAACCCTGAGAGCACACATGCCGAGCTGCTCGCGTTCCTGGGGGTATCGGTCGTACGACTGGAACCGGGAACCGGAAAAAAGGAAACAGCTTCGATCTCATCGATAGTTGAAAACGACGCGCAACTGAGATGTTCGATTAAAGGGACACCCTATGAACGCTACATCTAGGCCGCGCGGTTATTGGCCGCCGTATACGCCAATGACCCTTGAGGATTGTCGCCCCAGGATCGTGCGCGGCGCAGGGGTTTATCTCTACGACGATGCGGGCAAACCCTATCTGGACGGCATCTCCGGCAGCTACAACCACTGCCTCGGTCATTCTCACCCGGCACTGATCGACGCCGTCAAACGGCAGATGGACAGCCTGGTGCACGCGTGCAACATCGGGACGAGTACGCTCCTACCCGAAGCGCTTGCAGAGCGGCTAGGCGATGTATTGGCGCCCGCCGGACTCGTACATACGTTCCTGGTAGGAAGCGGCAGCGAGGGGGTCGAAGCCGCAATGAAGATGGCTTGGCAGTATCAACGCGGTCTCGGGCAGCCACAGCGGATAAAAGTCGTCGCCATCGACGGTGCGTATCACGGCTGCACGCTTGGCGCGATGCTTGCGACACGACGCTCCTTCATCAACGAAGGCTCCTTGGCGCTTGTCGAAGAGTGCTCAATGACGATGCCATTGCCGCAGAGCATCGACGACGTGGCAGAATGGGAAGCGCTTCTTGCCGAGCATGGATCGACCGTGGCGGCGATCATCATCGAACCGGTGATGGCGATGGCGGGAACCCGGCAGTTTCCAGCTGGCTTCTTGCGAGTCCTGTCGTCGCTCGCCAGGGCGTACGATATCCCCCTGATCTTCGACGAAGTGTATTGTGGCATCGGACGCACCGGCGTCCTGTGCGAGTCAGTGTCCCAGGGCGCTAGTCCGGACATTGTGATCTTCAGTAAATGTCTCGGCGGCGGCTTCCCGATCACCGCCGTCATGACGACCGCCAAGATCGCCGATGTCTTCGCAACACAGCCGCTCCCGTTTTTCCGCCACGGCCATACCCAGTCCGGCAACCTGCTGGGTTGCCGCGCAGCTTTATTCATTCTCGAGCACCTGGATGCCGAGGATTGCTACGAACGGGTCAAAGCGAAGGGCACGCGCTTGCTGCAGGCGATTCGTGACCGTCTACCCGCGACCGACGATGTCGTGAGTGTGCAAGGGAAAGGACTGATGTTGTCGATCACCTTGTCGTCGCCAGCGGCATGTAGCCAAGCGCAATACGACGCGCGTCGACACGGTCTGTTCATTGGCGCTGCGGATCGACATCTCAAGCTCGCGCCGCCGTTCATGATCGATGACGCCGAGATCGACGAGTTGGCGCAACGATTGAGCCATGCGATAGACAAAGCATCGCATCACTGACGCTTTCTTTTCGTACGAGGGAGAACATGACGTCCGCATACTTCGCGCTCAGGCAGATTGCAGGAGGAACACGCCACGACGCGCCGTTCCAATGGGGAGAACTGCAGAACATATGGCAAAACGACGCTTTGGCGAACAAACTCGCAGATGAATTTCCGACAGAGGGATTCAACTTCCGGAAACGCAACGGCGGGCATTTTTATCGACGCACGATCATCCCTCTGGGCTCGTTCGGCGTCGACCAGCCAGCGGCGCTAACGGATGCGTGGCAGGCGATGTGCGGCGAGCTCGTGTCGGAGGACTTCAGGTCCGCAATGTCCCACTTTTGCGGAACGGACCTGAGCAAATTCCCGATGGAGGCCATTGCGTTTCGTGGAGGGCAGGACACCCATTACCTGCCCCACGTCGATGCATCATTGTGCCAGGGATTTCGCCTGATCATTTACTTCAACGCCCACTGGGAGCGCGACTGGGGCGGGCTGCTTCGTATTCTTGATCCACGCAATCACCATGACGCGCGCCACGTTGTGCTCCCCATTGTCGGAAATGCGACAGTGATCATTCGCGATGGGGCCTACGAAGACACGTGGCACGAAGTGACGCGGCTGTGCACCACGGGGAGCGTCACTCGCAACACGCTCAATGTCACCTACTATGCGCCCGGGACCACAAGCACAGCCCAATGACGCGAGGATGCCCTTGTTCCACAACGATAGACAGTTCGTCATGCTCTATGGCCCGCCAGCCGTCGGCAAATTGACCGTTGGGAAGGCGCTAGCGAATCGGCTGTCCGCATGCCTGTTTCACAATCACCTGACCTACGATCTCGCCATGGAGCTACTGGGTGCCGATAGCGGCTTCGATGCGCGCAGGCAGTTTGCGTGCAAACTCAGGCTCCATGCGCTGGCGCTCCTGTTTAAGTCCGACTCCCGCGCCATCATCACGACGTTCTGCTACGGCGGCCCGGAGGACGACTGGTACATCGACGCGCTGAAGACGCTCTGCGCAGATCATCTAGTGACGCCGCACTTTGTTCAGCTCACCGCGCAGCGCAGGCAGCTTCTGGACAGAGTCGAAAACATCGACAGACGCGCTTTCGGAAAGGTGAACAGCAGTAGTGAACTCTCAGTAATCCTGCAGCAATGCGCATATACGCTCGCGATCCGAGCAGACCACCATCTGTGCCTTGATACATCCATGCTATTGCCAGATGACGCCGCTCTTGCGATCGTGACGTGGAGTTGGCGAGTCTCTGCGGTGGGTGGTGGGGTCATTCCCAAGGGGCTGACACAAGAATAGGATTCCTCGCACCCCTCCGGGAAGGCCCTATATGAGTGCCGCCTCATCGACAACTGGATCATTGGCGTACTCAAGCAGGCGAAGAAGCCGGCTTCCACAGGCGTACGTTCGACGTCTCCGACTGAGCCTAAATGAGGCAATAGCTCCCTCAATTCCACGCACTGGCGCGTCGCCGGCAGCGCCTCAATGCCGGATAGGGGGTTGAGGCGCAACGGAACGGAAAGTGCAGTTGAGCTCCGGTAGCCGTCAAAGAGAGGGTCGGCAGGGATTCGTGTAAAAAAGCCAAAAGTGAGATAAATAACTGTCAGTAAAGGATTTTACACGAATCCCTGCCGACCCTCATGCTGATCCACCTTGCGCCCCGGCTGCTAGAGCCGCAGGGTATCCCCACCCACGCTTGACGGTGGTCACGTTCGCGCCTGCCAGGCGCGCAGTGTTGGCGATGGTCTCCCCACGGCTGCGTTACAACCAGTTGGTGGCCGATTTGGTCATCCTGCACAACGTGGAGCAAATGACCCGCGTATTGGCGGAGCTGCGGGAAGACGGCGCACACATCAGCGCAGAAGTGCTGGCCGGGCTGTCGCCATATCGGACCAGCCATATCAAACCGGTTCGGTGACTACACCTTGGACTTCAAGCGGGAGGTCGAGCCAATCGATTTTTCGCGAAGAATTCTTGCGGCGACAACGCGTTAGGGAAGCTCTGAATAACTCTTTAATGCGTTTCCGAACAACATCTGAGGCAGGCTCCATCACGCACAAGTGTTTGATTTTTCAGAATGGGCGACCAGCGCAATCGACCGGAATCCCAAGTTCGCTCGCAACGCTGCGAGTTGTTCAGACCTTCCTTAATGCGTCGCGAGCCGGTTTTGCAAGAGGTTGGGCAATGGGTGTCTGAGCGGGGATCGGGCCGTCTGTTTGCTGACGAGTATCAGCCTATTGTCAGCGACTCCACAGCGCAGCGTTGCGCAAGGACGTGCCACGCAGCACTGCACTGGCCGATATGTTTCTTGCATTGTAAAAACAACTGACTTTCTTCGCCACTCGCATTGATCATCAAACGGTCATCATGATGAAGTATTGCCGGTGCCACGGCAGGCACTCTCAGTCATGTCGCAAATCAGGACGTCATTTTGCGTTTGGTGTGCAATCGAGTCATGCCACCTTGGTTTAAATATATATCATTAACTAAATGACTATTGGAGGATCAAGTGAAGCCTGTAAGCCTGAGAAAAAGTGATGTTGCGCAATGCTCGACTGCCAATGCAGTCACTCAACATCCCCTGCTTCCTATAGGCAAGCACGGCCCGGCGCTGCCCGTTGATGCGCCGCGCCAGGAGTTACGGGCACTGAAGAGCGCACCGCCCAAATCGAAAGACAAGGCAAAGCAACGGGACGGTGGGGAAGATGCGGTGACGCCCCCCCCCCCAGCAGAGAGGGCCGACATTGGCGCAGCGGAGAATGCAGGAGCGTGATGCCGCTCGCAAGAGCAACCCTGAACCTGCTGCGGAGATAAAGCAGCTGGCGGTGCTGGATTGGGACGATTGCGTTCGCGATGAGAAAGGAATGACTTACCAGCTCCTGCATAATGCGTTGGCGATCACTGCCAGAGAGTCTGAAGCGTCGCCATTAAGCCGGGCAGTAGCGCAATTGAACAAGCGTATGCAAAGCGGGCTGCCTGCAACTGACAGCGCCCCGTTGCTGATGAAGACCCAGGAGGATTTCACCAAGCATCTGATGGTCAGGCACCATATTTTCAGCCCCAAAATCGCCAGAGACTTCGTCGATAAGATGCTGCCTGAGCTGGGCAAGGAAGAAGCGGCTTCGCTAGCCGAACGCATTCACGCAAATTTTAAGGAACAATATAATAGATCGATAGGTAAGGGTGGCCCGATTGAGAAAAACGGAGTTCCGTTTCCTCACTGCGAGCCCAAGCTATTGCCTGGCGCCAAAGAGTTATTAGATAAGATTTGTACTCCTGACTCGCGTGTTGCTGTCATCAGCAACCGTGATCATGATGACTTGTCAGGCGAAGTAAAACATATGAATCTGCTGGAAAAAGTCGACGTGATATCTGGCTCAACGCGACGAGAGAAAATGCCTGAGGATCTTCAGAAACGCATTGTTTCGGCACTGCGAGGCGACGATCGTGAGGTGGCTCGTCGCACGCTCATTGAAGCGCGATGCTATGCCCATCCTGATTCTAATTCGCAATCGACAGGGCGTATGCACATAAAGCCGGATCCCACCCGGCTGAATCGGGTTTTGGAGCAGCTGAAGGTAGGCAAGGAGGTACCGATTATTTCCTACGGCGACCAGCTCTCCGATGTGCAGCAGATGGCGGGATTGGCGAAGGAAGGTTGGAAAGTCAAGGGCGTGATCATCAATTCGCAAAACCCCGACGTCGGGAAAGATATCAATGTGGACGGAATTCCCACGGCCGTGATCGACAGTATGAAGAAGATCGACTTGTAAATGACGTCAGAGCATCAGTGGAGATTTTTGATGTAACGACTCAAGCGTCAAGTGCGAGCCAGATACCGCCGGCGGTATTGTCTTACGAATCTGATCGCGCTCAAGAAGTACTTGAAAGCCCCCCAGTTGGCGGGCTTTCTCCTGCGGTCCATTGCGTCGACGGAGGTTCCATGGCGCAAAGTCGCGGCTGAACCCTTCAACGACATTAGGGAAGCTCTGAACAACGCACCATAGATACGCGACACTACCCGCCTCATGTTGAGGAGTAATCCATGCAACTGACGTTCGGTGACGCTGAAGGCCTGGGCAAGCGCAAGCAGACTCGCCGGGAGATCTTTCTGGCCGAGATGGAGCAGGTGGTTCCGTGGCAACACTTGCTCGGTCTGATCGCGCCGCACTATCCGGTGTCGGGGCGCCCAGGTCGGCAGCCATACGCACTGGCGACGATGTTGCGGATTCATCTGCTGCAGCAGTGGTATGCGTTGAGCGATCCGGCGATGGAAGAAGCGCTGCACGAGATTCCGACCTTGCGGCGCTTTGCCCAGCTCGGTGGCTTGGACAACGTTCCGGACGAGACCACGATTTTGAACTTTCGGCGCCTGCTGGAGACCCATGGCCTTGCCGCGCGGATGCTGGACGCGGTCAACGCGCATCTGGCACGCAAGGGGCAGAGCCTGCGGTCGGGCACGATCGTCGATGCGACGCTGATCGCTGCACCCAGTTCGACCAAGAACGCCGATCACGCGCGCGACCCTGAAATGCATCAGACCAGGAAGGGCAATCAGTGGTATTTCGGGATGAAGGCGCACATCGGCGTGGATGAATTTTCCGGGCTGGTGCACCACGTCCATTGCACAGCCGCCAATGTCGCCGACGTCACGGTGACGCACGCATTACTGCATGGCAAAGAAGACAGCGTGTTCGGCGACAGCGGCTACACCGGTGCGGACAAACGCGAAGAACTGCAGACCTGCAAGGCTGCATTTTTCATTGCCGCCAAGCGTTCGACGCTGCAAGCCATCGGCAACAAACGCGAGCGTGCTCGGGAACAGCGTTGGGAACACTTCAAGGCCAGCGTGCGCGCGAAGGTGGAGCATCCATTCCGGGTGATCAAGCGCCAATTCGGTTACACCAAGGTCCGCTATCGCGGCCTGGCCAAGAACACCGCACACGTGCTGACCTTGTTTGCGCTGTCAAACCTGTGGATGAAGCGAAAGCAGTTACTGCCTGCCATGGGGAGCGTGCGCCTGTAGCCCTGGGAACTCCCATGGAAAGCGCCAGAAATGGCGAAAATCCTAAAATCCAAACGCGACTCTCCGGAACGATGCGACATTCCGCACTCTCAGGCCTCGTTGTTCAGACCTTCCTTAAAAATATAATTAACTCCGATGTACACGCATCACTATCAACTATGGTCTCAGTAAAATTAAAATTTTTGTATTGGCTTTACATCCTGTCACATCACATGTAGTGGCGATAAAATATTGCGGCGACGCCTATTTCCGATATTATTCGACCTTGTAGGCCACTAAAACCCATGCCTCTTTAATCATAAAGCCTTGTCACTGCCAAGTGTTTTTCCCTTAACCGGACTTTACGATCGCTGAAATAATTATTACCAATAAGAACGCTAGTGCAGCAACAAAAGGAGCGAAGGGCGACCACCAAGGAAAATTCAAGCCAAAATCCATCGAAACCCCAATAGCAATTGAGATCAACAGCCCAACTCCCATCCACCTCTTTAGAAGATCCAACATGTTGCTTCTCCTTTATTGAACAGAAATAGTATTTGGCACTCGACGCAACATGCCTTGCATAAACATACACGCCGAGAAAATTTGATATTGCATCGCAAGGTGTTCTAGTAGCGCGCATCGAACGAATAGCTATCAAACCGCAACGGCCATGGCTCGCCCGGCTTTTTCCTTGTCAGATGCAGATTAGGGATGTTGAACATGTCGGGGGACTCCATGTCGAAAGGCGCGAGCGTGAAGAGAGTGAGTACCAACTACAGCGCTTTCGACGAAATATAGCAACGCAGGCTTGTCCTGCATTTAGCGAACGTGGCGCCGCGTCGCCAGTTCGATCGCTTCGCGCCATTGCGGCTGCAACTCCGTGCCGACGATGCGATGGCGGTAAAGCGTCTGCTCGCCCTGTACGTCCTGCGGCGATTGCTGGATGGCGGCAATCGCCTGAGCCTGGTCGACCAATGCAGGTTGCAGCATCGCGCGCGCGGTCTTCTAACTCCCGCACGCGATTGCCATTTGCACCCCGGCCGGTCGTCACTATGTCAGCAGCGGTGGCAAACACGCCGGCAGTGCGTAGCGCCTGGCCCGCAGATCGGTCGCCGGCCAGCAACTCTGCACTGACAAAGCCGCATTGCCAGAGCGCTGTGTACGACGGATGCGGAGCTGCGCCGGCGCTTTGGCGAATCTAGAGATTGGCCTGTCCGAACCTGTGCAATGACTAAGGTCACATGACAGTCATGCCCGGCTGTGGTCGACTTCGGCGGTTACCCTGACCGGAATTGCCGATGCGTCGTTTTGCCTGCCTGCTTGCCTCCCTCTCTCCTTGCGCTGTGCTGCGGCACCGCGCTGGCGCAATCCTCCGGCGAGCCGGTGCCCAAGGCCGGCCGCTTGCCGGCCTGGGCAGTGCCCGAGCGCTACAGCCTGTCGTTCAAGATCGACCCGGACCAGACCGAGTTCAGCGGCCGCACCAGCATTCGCGTGCAGCTCAAGCAGGCCTCCGATCACCTCTGGCTGCATGGCAAGGAATTGAAGGTCAGCAAGGTCACGATCACGCCGGCCAAGAGTCAAGGGCAAAGGCAAGCCGCTGACCGCACGCTATGTGGAAGCCGATGCGCAGGCCGGTGTGGTGCGCCTGGATTTCGGCCGCACGCTGCAGCCGCAGACGTTCACCGTGGACATCGTCTACAGCGCGCCGCTCAATCAGCAGCTGCAGGGCCTGTACCAGGTGAAGTATCAGGGCCAGTCCTATGCGATGACGCAGATGGAACCGATCAGCGCACGCTACGCGTTCCCCGGTTCGACGAGCCCGCGTTCAAGACGCCGTTTGACCTCAGCCTGACCGTGCCCACCGACGACCAGGCACTGGCCAACACCATCGCCACCTCGACCAAGCCGGCCGGCAAGGGCTGGAAAACGGTGACCTTCGCCCCGACCGTGCCGCTGCCGACCTATCTGGTCGCCCATGCCGCCGGCCCGTGGGATGTGGTGGACGTGCCGGCAATGCCGGTGACCCCGCAGCGCCCCAACGCCACGCCGTTGCGTGGCATTGCCGCCAAGGGCCAGGGCCCGCGCATCACCCCGGCACTGGACCAGACCCCGGCAATCATCGCCGCGCTGGAGGACTACTACGCCTTCGGCTATCCGTTCGACAAGCTCGATCTGGTCGCCGCCCCGGATTTCAGTGCCGGTGCGATGGAAAACCCCGGCTTTGTCACCTTCCGCGATTGGCTGCTGTTGCTGGACAAGGAGTCGCCGGCAGAGAACGTGCAGCGCTCCTTCAACACCAACGCGCATGAGCTGGCCCACCAATGGACCGGCGACGCGGTCACCATGGAGTGGTGGGACGACCTGTGGTTGAACGAAGCGTTCGCCACCTGGATGCAGCAGAAGATCACCATGCAGCTGCACCCCGAATACCGCGCCAATCTGGACCGTATCACCGGCGCACAGCACGCCATGGACAACGACAGCCTGGTCAGCGCGCGCAAGATCCGCCAGCCGATCACCGGCAACGGCGATATCGAAACCGCCTTCGACGGCATCACCTATCAGAAGGGTGCGGCAGTACTGGCGATGTTCGAAGCCTTCGTCGGTGAAGACGTGTTCCGCGAAGGCATGCGCGCCTACATCGCCAAGCACAAGTTCGGTAGCGCCACCGCCGACGATCTGGTCGATGCGATCGCCGAGGCCGCCGGCAAGGGTGAGGATTTCAAGGCCGCGTTCCGCAGCTTCCTCAATCAGCCGGGCGTGCCGTATCTGCAGACCCAGGTTGCGCGCGAAGGCGGCAAGACTGTGGTCAAACTTCAGCAGCAGCGCTACCTGCCGCTGGGCTCCACCGGCTCCACCGCGCAGCAATGGGGCGTGCCGGTGTGCGTGAAGTACGGCAAGGGCAAGAACCAGGTCGGCACCGCCTGCCAGATGCTCGAAGACGGCAGCGGCAGCATCGTGCTGGAAGGCGCCGGCAAGAACACCTGGGTGTTCCCGAACGCGCGTGGCGCCGGCTATTACCGTTTCAGCCTGCCGAAGAAGCAGTTGGCCGCGCTGGGCAAGCAGATCGGCCAGCTCGACGAAAACGAACAGCTCGCCTACGCCGATGCGATCGATGCGGCCTACCGTCACGGCGATGCCGACAGCGACGCGGTGCTGGCGGCGCTCAAGCAGTTGGCGCCATCCGCATCGGCCGATGTCTCGACCGCGCTGCTGGATCGCTTCGTGTGGATCTGGCGTTACCAGGCCGCCACCGAGGCGCAGCGCGGTGCTTTGCGCAAGGTCGCCGAACAGGCCTATTTGCCGCGTCTGCAGCAGTTGGGTTACACGCGGCGCAGCGGCGAATCGATCGACGACACCACGCTGCGCGCGTCGCTGGCCGGCCTGTTCGCGCTGCGGCTGCAGAACGCGCAGGTGCGCAAGGCGCTGCTCGCGCAAGGCGATGCGGTGCTGGCTGGCGGCAACGGCGCACTGGACTTCTCCAAGGCCAATCCGGATCTGCTAGGCACCGTGCTGGCGGTGACCGCACAGGAACGTGGTGCGCCCGCCGTGCAGGCCTTGATCGGCGCGTTGCGCACGCACGCCGACCCTGCGCAGCGCAACGCCATGATCACCGCACTGGGCACGCTGCAGGACCCGGCATTGCTCAAGCAGGCGCGCGACTTCGCGCTCACCGATGCGATCAAGGTCGGCGAGATGAAGGGCTTGCTGTCGCGCGGGCACAGTTATGAGGCCTCGCACGATTCGATGTGGGCATGGTTCACCGCCAACTTCGACCGCATCGTGCAGCGCAGCGGCTCGTTCGACGGCGGCGGCTTGCCGGGAATGGGCGCAACCGGCAGCTGCAGCGTGGAAGACGCCGATCGCCTGGATGCGTTCTTCAAACCGCGCCTGGCCAAGCTCAGCGGCGCCGACCGCGGCCTCGCACAGACCGGCGAAACCATCCGCCTGTGCGCTGCACTCAAGCAGGCGCAAACCGCCAAGCGCTGAGTTGCAGCGTGCGGTCTGTGTGCGCAGTATCGGCAGTGTCGATGCTGCGCATACCAAGGCCGAAGCGATGGTCGATTCACCGACGCAGCACGGAGCCGTCGTCGTGCTGCGCCGTTGGCGCCAGGACGACCTGGATGCCTTGTTGCGGCGCGCCATGACCCGCTGATGCCACGTGGGTTGAGCGCACAATTTCCGCACCCTTTTACACACGCCGATGGCGAAGCCTTCCAAATGGGGGCACGCCGATCCTGCGCGCCAGAAGTCGGTCCTGGCAGACAGGCAAGGCTTTGGAAATCGGCTTCATCCCAACCGCCGTACACGGCCCATCGCGCCAGTGGCTTACCATCGTCGTCACTGTTCCTGCGGCAGCGGCCCTGGTGGCGCTGCAGGATGACCAATACAGCAATCGCGGGAGGGGTCGAGAACGGCCTGTTCCGCACTGCAAGAAACACGAACGACTGGATACGACGATGACACAGCATGATGGACGGGGCTCACGCCCGCCGCGCGATGGCGGCACCTCCGGCGGCGCGCACAACCCTTGGGGCCGCGCCGTGCCGCGTGCACCTGCAGCGCGCCCGCCCGCACCGCAGGCGCCTGCGCAGTACGCGCCCTCGGCCACGCCCGCTGCCCCTGCGACCTCTGGCGGCAACGCGCGCGAAGTGCGGCTGTACGGCATCAATGCAGTGCAGGCGGTGTTCAAGGCGCGGCCGGAGGCGTTGCGCAAGCTGTATCTGAGCGAGGCGCGCATTCCGCAGTTCAAGGCGCTGCTGGCCTGGTGCGTTGCCCAGCGCATCGGCTACCGCGTGGTCGAGGACGCCGATCTCAGCAAGCTGGCCGCCAGTACCCACCACGAAGGCGTGGTGGCCGAGGTGCTGCGCGTTACCCCGCATTCCTTGCAGGACTGGCTGGCCGCGTTGCCGGCCGGGCCGGTGCTGGCGCTGTGGCTGGACGGCGTGGGTAACCCGCACAACTTCGGCGCGATTTTGCGCTCGTCCGCGCACTTTGGTGTGGCCGGTTTGCTGCTGCCAGCCGGCTCCACGCTGGGCCTATCTGGCGCCGCTGCACGCGTTGCCGAAGGGGGCGCCGAAGCGGTGCCGCTGGTGCAGCTGCCCGAGACTGCAACGGCGATGGCGCAGCTGCGTCAGGCCGGCTTTGCGGTGGCGGCCACGCTGGCAGACGGTGGTGAAGACGTGTTCGCCGCAGCTTTACCGCAGCGGCTGGTGTATGTGATGGGCGCAGAAAGCGAAGGCATGGACCGCCAGTTCGCACGCGATTGCGACCTGCAGTTGTCGATTCGCGGCAGTGGCAAGGTCGAAAGCCTCAACGTGGCCTCGGCCACGGCGGTCTTCCAGGCCGCCTGGCGCGCCCGCGTGCTCAGCGGGCAGTCCTGATGCGTACGTCTGCGTGGTTGCTCGCCATTGGCGGGGTGCTGAGTGCCAGCACTGCTGTGGCAGTTCCCGCCGCAGCGGCTGCCGCCCCCGAGGTGCGTACCGATCGCGGCATGGTGCGCGGGCAATGGCAGGACGACGGCAGTGCGGTGTTCCGCGCGATTCCCTTCGCTGCCCCGCCATTGGGCGCATTGCGCTGGCGGCCACCGCAGCCGGCTGCGGCATGGTCGGACGTGCGCGATGCCACCCAGGCGGCCACACCGTGCGTGCAGCCCGCGCTGGGCTGGAACAACGCCATGGCCAAGCGCGGCACCGAAGATTGCCTGTATGTCGAAGTGCAGACGCCGAAGTTGCAACCGGCCAAGCCGCTGCCGGTGTTCGTATGGATTCACGGCGGCGCCAATGTGGCTGGCGGCGCGGATGGTCATCTGCCGACCAATCTGGTCGCACAGAACATGCTGGTGGTGACGCTGCAATACCGGCTTGGCGCACTCGGTTTTCTGTCGCTGCCGGAACTGCGCGATGGCGATAACGAAGCCGCCGGCAACTACGCCTTGCTCGATCAGATCGCGGCGCTGCAGTGGGTGCGCGACAATATCGCGCAGTTCGGCGGCGATCCTGCGCGGGTCACCATCGCCGGGCAGTCGGCCGGTGGTCAGGACGTGGGCCTGCTGATGCTCAGCCCGCTGGCACGCGGCCTGTTTTCCGCAGCGATCGAGCAGAGCGGCACGGCCGGTTTCGGCTTGCCAGCGCGCTCGCTGGAAGAGAACCGCACGCTGGGTGTGAATATCGCCAAGCGTGCAGGCATTGATGATCCTGCAACGCGTCTGGCACAGCTGCGTGCGCTGCCGGTGGAGCAAGTGATCAAGGCTGGGCAGGGTGTCGATGTGCCGGCATTGGATGACGATGGCTACATCTGGTTGCAGGCGGTTGTCGACGGACGCGTGCTGCCGCGTGCGCCGGCCGCGTTACTAGCCGAAGGTGCACAGGCCAAGGTACCGCTGTTGATCGGCTACGTGGTGCAGGAGCTGGAATATGGCGGCAAGCAGGGCGCGCAGGCGCGGCTGCGTCGCGACTATCCCGCGCAAGCCGATGCAGTACTGCGAGTGCAGCGTGCACACGCGGCGCAGCGTGCCGCGCGTCAAGGCGATGCGGCGATGCAGCTGTCGACCGATCTCACCTTCCGTTGCCCGGCAGTGACCGTCGCACAGCAGCAGGCCGCGCTTGGCGTGCCGGTGTGGCATTACGTGTTCGATACCGCCGCACCGGGCGGGCAGGTGACGCATAGCGCGGAGCTGCCGTTCCTGTTCAAGGATCTGCCGATCGGGCAACCGCCGGTGAGTTTGCAGCGTTATTGGGCCGCTTTCGTGCAGCGTGGCAATCCCAACACCAAGGGATTGCCGGCCTGGCCTGCGTTCGCGCCCAAGCATGCGGCATTGCAGTTCGATGCCAACAGCGTGCGGCAAATCAGGGATGCGCGCCCGCCCGTGTGTGCAGGCGTGGACTTGCCGTAAGCGATCGTGCGCACTGAAATCGCGCGCACCGAAACGGTACGCGCGATGACTTCCCTCAACTCACTCAGCGTGCGCAGCCCGGCCCGCCGAAGTAGAAGCCGCCGTTCTGCATTTCCGGCGACAACGTGGTGCGGGTGACGCCTGCACCCAAGGCATACGGGTAGGTGTAACCGGCCATCGCCAGCGTGTAGCAGGACGGCTGCGCCACATTCAAGCTCGACAGGCGTTGCGCGGGATGCGCGGCCATCGCCGCATCGCGATAAAAATGGTTGGCCTGAAATGCGGCCTGGCGATAGCCGGCGTTCGCAAACCGGCCGCTGCCCATCGGTGCGCTGGGACGACCATCCCAGGTGGAAATTTCGCCGCCCGCAGAGATGAAGATGTTCGCGCTGCCCTCGGCGATATCGCCTGCGTAAAGTTCGGCCTTGTAGTAGCCGATCCATTCGCCATTCAAGCCGAACCACCAGTAGCCATCGGCATTGCGCTGGAATTCCACGTGCAGCATCGCCTGCTTGCCGCCTGCGGTACTGAAGCCACCAGCCGGTGCTGCACCGAGCACATTGGCGGTGCTGGTCTGCACGAAGTCGGCGCAATCCAGATTATGGCAACCGGTGGTGATGTAGCCATCTTGCGTGGAGTAGATAAACAGGATCGGCCGCGTGTCCCAACCGGCACCGAGCTGGGTCTGCCAACCGGCTTCCAGCGTCTGGATCACGCCTTGTCGGGTGTAACCGCCCAACCAGATCTGGCTGATCGACTGCGCATCGTTGGCAGTGACTGTCGGCACCCAGGTGTTGAGATCGGCGCCGGCGCCGGTCACCGGCGAGCCGGCGGTGTCCAGATAGATGGTGGAGTAGTAATGCACCACCGATGCTGCCTCCCGCGCCGCAGGTACGGCGTCACCCTGCCTTGGCGCGATCACGCTGGGAGTAGTGCCACGCAGAAAGCTGCGCAGATCCGCATGCTTGCTCATCTCGCCCAGGCCGATGCGTTCGAGCGGTACGCTGCCGGTATCGCAGCGTTGCGCGGCATCGATTGGCGTCACCGTACCCGTGTTGCTTGAGAGGGTGGGCGGCGTCGCTGGCGTGCTGCCATCACGCAGTGCCGGCTGCTGTGATTGTGGAATGCAGTCGAAGACCTTGCCGCCCTGTCGCACGCTGCGCAGTACCGTCAAGCCGTTGTAACGATTGAAGACATAGCGCTGCATTTCGGCGAATGCGGTGGGGTCGGTGACCTTGGCAGTTGCGCCACGCGTGGCGTAACTGAGCTGCGCCTGCGTATCCAGAAAAGTTTTGAACTCGCGCGTGACCTGTGGAAATGCGCGCGACCGACACCGATAGCGAGGCGCGCAGTGCAGCGCGCTGGACGGGTGCGACGCTTGCCGTGGCAGGCGTCCGCAGTAGCGGTGGCATCAGTGTGTCGATGCTGCGATCGCTGGTTGCCGAAATCGACGGCGGCAGCAACGCGGCGGCGTGAGTGGCGGGAGCCAATGCACAAACGCAGAGCGCAGCAACGGCGCGGCCGATCGCTATCGGCCGATTGGAACGGAAGGTCATGTGTGTTTCCCCTGACGCCAGAACGAAACTGCCTGCACGTGGCGCACCATGCAGCACAGTGCTCTCAGTGTCGCAGTTGTGTCCCGAGGTTCGTTCGGTGGCGCATGCCTGCGTTGAAGGCGTGCGCATCCTAACTGTCTAAAAAGGGAATATATCGGCAAACACGCATTGCGTGACATCAGGCACACGCCAAGCGCAATGCGCTAAGCGGATGCCATGTCGATGGTCATGCACACCCTTGCGTACGGCGTATTGCCAATGCGCAAAGGTGTGCACGGTCACTCCGCCATAAGCATGGCTGTTCTTACTTTTTTTGCAGCCTCACTGCAGCGCCGCCGCTTGCAGCCAGCGCAAGCTGCAACGTGTCGTTACGTGTGAGCTCGCGCGTGTCGATACGCACTTCTGTCGGCGCCTCGCCATCGGCGTAGATGGTCGCGGTCCAGGTGCCCTTGCCCAGAAACGATAACGGCAAGGTCAGCGTGCGTGCCTGCTCGTTGGTCATCGCGCCCACATACCAGTCCTTGCCGCTGCGCCGCGCCAGTGCGATGTGTTCGCCGATGGCACCGTCCAATGCCCGCGTCTCGTCCCAGCTTGCCGGCACATCGCGCAGGAACTGCGCTGCCGGCACGTTTTCGTATTGCTCCGGGCTATCGGCCACCACCGCGAACGGGCTTTCGTAGACCACATACATCGCCAGTTGCTGCGCACGCGTAGTCATCACTTGCGGCGCGATGTGCTGCGCCTTGAAGTCGGCCGGGCGCACATTGCGGAATCCGCCGGGCGTGTAGTCCATCGGCCCGAGCAACATGCGCGTAAACGGCAACGTGAGGTTATGCGTGGCGGTGATGCGCGTGGTCCACTTGTTGTATTCGGCGCCGAGTACGCCTTCCTGCGTGAGGTAGTTGGGGTAGGTGCGGGTCAAGCCGGTGGGGTGATAGGCGCCATGCAGATCCACCAGCAATTTGTGTTTGGCGGCCTTGGCGAGCAGGCGGTGATAGAAATCCACCATCTGCTGATCGTCGCGGTCCATGAAGTCGACCTTGATGCCCTTGATGCCGAGCTGCTGATACCACGCAAGCGCTTCGTCCATGTGCGCATCGAGCGCGCGCCAGTGCGCCCATAGCCACAGCCCGACATCGCGCTGCCGTGCATAGGCCACCAGGCCCGGCAGATCGAGTTGCTCCACCGGCCTGCGGATATCGGCATCGACGTTGTACTGGCCATCGCCGGTGCTGCCGAAATACCAACCGTCGTCGATCAGCATGTATTGCAGTTTCAATTGCTGCGCGTGATCGATATAGCGCTGGATGGTGGCGGTATTCATGCCGGGGTTCGCCACACCGCTGGCCAGCGAGCCGGACCACCAATCCCACGCCGATTTGCCTGCATGCACCCAGCTGGCATCGAAGGCAGGCGGCGGATTGAGTGTGGAAATCAGGTTGGATTCGATCAGGCTGGCCGGGCTGTCGCCGAGCATGATCACCCGCCATGGCGTGGCGAAATCGCGGCCTTTGGCATCGAAATCGACCGCCAGCTTGGGGTCGTCCAGGCGTGGCGATAATTTCGCCGACACACCCAGCCCACCATCCTCGCGGCCGGTGAGATACAAGCCGGCGTAATCGCGCAGGTTGGCCTCGGCAATCGCCAGCGTGGTGCCTTTCGCATCGGTCTGGCACACCAGCGGCAATTCAAGCAGATTGTGCGGGCGCAACTTCGAGGCGGCGATCGCATCGTATTCGCCCTCGTGGCTGGTGCCGAAGCGACCGAGATTCAATGTCCAGCATGCGTAATCGCGCGGAAATGCAAAGCTGGTGAGCTCATTGCGAATACGCACTTCACCGGCGTCGGGCAGCACGTAACGCAGTGCTACGCCATCGTCGTAGGTGCGCAACTCGATTGTGATTCGCCGCTGTTGTGCATCGGACAACTGCACGCGCAACTGGCGATAGTGATCGCGCACCTGGCGCGTCTTGCCCACGCTCAAGGCGAACTGCCTGTCATGCGTTTCGGTGGTGCTGCTTTGCAGCGTCATATCGCGGCCGAGCTTATTGGCCCTGCCCAGATCCAGCCCAAGCGGTGCATCGTCGAGCACTACTTTGTTGCGATACAGCACGCGATAGGTTGGAATGCCGCCCTCGCGTAAGGTGAATTCCACTTGCGTACGTGCGTCGGGCGATTGCACACGCAAGCTCTGTGCTGCAACCGGCGCAGCGATCACACACAGCAATGCGCATGCCGCCGGTAATGCGGACTGGATCAGGTTTCGCATGAGTCCCTCCTCCTGGGAGCGCCAACCCTAACGCAGAAAGGTTGTTGTCGGTATCTACCTGGGGTAACGTTACCTCGCACCATGGCCGCTGAAACAGGGGCGGCAGCCACGGGCGGCATCACTTGAAAGCAAAGCGACAAGACAGTTGCGAGTCGTCTTGTTGGTTGCGTCCGGCGATGTGCACCGTTGTTTGGCAGTAGAGCTTGGGAGAGGCCTCTAATGCTGATGGTTCGCAAGGCGTTCCGCCGTGGAGCGCTGTGGTTGTTGTGTGGTTGCATCGGTTGGACTGCAGTGGAGGCTGCGCCTGCCTACGATCCGCCGGGTCCTTACGATGTGCGCGTGCTTGCGGGCGGGCTGGGGCTGACCAAGAAGCTCGCCGCCGATACGCCGCTGCTTGCCGCCAACGCCGATTGGAGCGTGTCCGGTTGGGTGCGCCCTGCCAAGGAGAGCACTGGCCCTGCGTTGATCGCCGGTGTGGGCGATCCGGAAGGCACTGGCCGTTATTTTGTTGTCGACGATGGCAAGCTCGGCTTTGTGCAGGGTGGCGACAACGTGCTGCGCAGCAAGCAGACGCTGCGCGCAGGGACGTGGACATACGTCGCCGCAGTTGCACAAGGCACGCGTCTGACGCTGTATGCAAATGGCCGTGAGGTTGCCAGCGGCAAGGTGCAGCAGCTCGCGGTTGCGCCAACGTTGGTATTCGGCCCGCGTCAGCAACCGGCCGCGTACACACACCACTTCGGTGGGGAGATTGCGGGCTTTACCGCGCAGGCGGGTGCACTGGATGAGGCAGCCATCGCGCGGCTTGCAAGGCAGGTGCCGGATCCTGCGTTGCAGCGCTTTGAAGATGCGTCGCCTGGCTGGCGTGTGCAGGTCAAGCAGATGGCTGGGCAGCTTGCGCCGCAGCCCGCGGCGACCTTGCCACGCAGCGCGGCGGCCTTCTCGACGCCGGTTGCCAAGCCAGTGCCGAACGCACCGGCGCTGCAGCCGCTGGATGCCGCGTCATGGCGGGTCGGGGCATGGCAGTTGGCTGCGGCAGCGGACCTTGGTCAAGCTACCGGTGCAACGCTGTCGCACAGCGATTACGCAGCGGGCAAGGCCACGTGGCGCGCCGCGACCGTGCCGGGCACGGTGCTCACCACGCTGGTGGATCGCGGCGTGTATCCGGATCCGGATATCGGCCTCAACAATATGGCGATTCCCGAATCGTTGAGCCGGCAGGACTGGTGGTATCGCAGCAGTTTCGATGTGCCTGCGGCACTGCAAGGCAAGCAACTGGAATTGTTGTTCAACGGCATCAACTATGCCGGCGAAATCTGGGTCAACGGCACCCAGGTCGGGCGCACCCGGGGTGCATTCGCGCGCGGCCGCTTCGATGTCAGCAAGCAGCTCACGCCGGGCAGGAATGTCATTGCAGTGCGCGTGTCGCCGCCGCCGCATCCGGGCATCGCACACGAACAATCGATGACGGCGGGCGTCGGCGAAAATGGCGGTATGCAGGCGCTGGACGGGCCTACCTTTATCGCCAGCGAAGGCTGGGACTGGATTCCGGCGGTGCGCGATCGCAATGCCGGTCTGTGGCAGGACGTGCAGTTGCATGCAACAGGTCCCGTGGCGCTCGGTGATACGCAAGTGGTCACCGCGCGGCTGGCACCGGATCATCACCGCGCGGAACTCGAGGTCAGCGTGCCACTGCGCAACGACACCAACGCAGCAGTGCAGGGCACGTTGCAGCTGGCCTTCGGCGATGTGCGCATCCAGCGCGAGGTCACGGTGCCGGCCGGTGGCAGCACGCTCAGGCTCAGCGCTGCCGATACGCCGCAGTTGATCATCGCCAATCCGCGCCTGTGGTGGCCCAACGGCTATGGCGAGCCTGCGCTGTATACCTTGCAGGCCGGCTTCGATATTGCCGGCGCACGCTCGGACACGCAGCAGCTGCGCTTCGGTATTCGCCAGGTCACTTACGAGCTGTCGTTGTTCGACGACGATGGCGCGCTGCGTCGCGTGCTGGTCGATCTCAATCAAGCCCGGCAACGTGGCGAGCGCATCGTCGACGTGCGGCATGCCGCGATCCGGCCGGTACCCGGTGGCAATGCGCAATCGTTGTATCCCGGCGCGTTGTCTTCGCCCGCGGTGCAGCGACTCGACGACACCAGCTTGGCCCCGCATCTGGCGTTGCGCATCAACGGCGTGCGTATTGCGGTGAAGGGTGGCAACTGGGGCATGGACGATTGGCGCAAGCGGGTTTCGCGCGAGCGGCTGGAGCCGTACTTCCGTCTGCAGCGCGATGCGCATTTCAATGTGGTGCGTAACTGGGTGGGGCAGAACACCGAAGCCAGCTTCTTCGAGCTGGCCGACGAATACGGCATGTTGGTGTTCAACGACTTCTGGCAGTCCACCCAGAACTACAACCTCGAGCCGGCCGACGCGGCGCTGTTTCTGGACAATGCCGCCGAGGTGATCAAGCGCTTCCGTAATCATCCTTCCATCGTGCTGTGGTTCGGGCGTAACGAAGGCGTGCCAGCTCCCATCCTCAACGAAGGCCTGGACACACTGGTTGCCGAACTCGATGGCACGCGCTGGTACACCGGCAGTTCCAACGAGATCAACCTGCAGGTCAGCGGGCCGTACAACTACCGCGAGCCGGTGGCGTACTTCAACAAGTTGGCGCAAGGTTTTTCGGTGGAAGTGGGCACGCCCTCGTTCTCCACCCTGGAGTCGTTCAAGGCCTCGGTTCCTGCCGTGCAGGATCAGTGGCCGATCGGCGATGCGTGGGCGTATCACGACTGGCACCAGTCCGGTAATGGCGACACCAACAGCTTCATGCGCACGCTCACCGACAAGCTCGGCGCGCCGACCAGCCTGGCCGATTTCGAACGCAAGGCGCAGCTGCTCAATTACGACACGCACCGCGCCATCTTCGAGGGTTTCAACGCGCACCTGTGGAGCAAGAACAGCGGGCGCTTGCTATGGATGAGCCATCCCGCCTGGCCCAGCAACATGTGGCAGATCTACAGCCACGACTACGACACCCACGCCGCCTATTACGGCGTGCGCAATGCGGCAGAGATGCTGCATGTGCAGATGAACCTGCCCGGCCATGAGGTGGTGGTGGTCAATAACGCGACCGAGCCGGTGAGTGGCTTGCGTGTACGTGCGGATGTCTATGCGGCCGATGGCAGGTTGCTGCAGCAGCGCGAGCAAGCGCTGGATGCGGCCGCCGTTGCGGTGTCGGCACCGGTGCTGCAATTGGCGCCGTTGCTCAAGGACACCAACGGGCTGGGCTTTGTGCGGCTGCAATTGCTCGACCGCGACGCCGTCGTGCGCTCACGTAATTTCTATTGGGTCGCGCGCGATGCGGCCGCCATGCGCGGCCTGGATGCGTTGGCGGCAGTGCCGGTGCAGCTCAGTACGCAGTTGCAGGACGGTGCGGAGCCGGTGCTGCGCGCCACCGTGCGCAATGCATCGCAGCAGGTTGCGCTCAATACCAAGCTGACCCTGGTGGATGCGCAAGGCCAGCGCATCCTGCCGGCGTATTACAGCGACAACTATCTGAGTCTGGTGCCAGGCGAGCAGCGCGAGGTGGAGATTCGCGGTCCGTCTGCGGCGAGCTTGCGCAATGCCACGCTGCAAGTGCGCGGCTGGAATGTCGAACCATCAACAGGCGTTGCCAACGGGCTTCCGTAACAGCGCCAGCAAGTTGCCGCGTCGTGCCCCGCACGACGCTCGCACTGACGTGCAGATCGCGCGTCAGCCAATACCGCATTGCCGTGCCTGCAATGCCATTCGAAACGGTCGTGGATTGTCGTCATCCCTGGGAGGGGACCATGAACAAGCTGCATGCGAACACCCGTCACACCCCATTGGTTGCCGCACTCGCGGCAGCGCTTACCTTGCTTGCCGGCAGCGTCAACGCGCAGGACGCCAGCACCACTCCTGGCGTCACCGAACTGGACAAGGTCATGGTCAAAGGCGTGCGCGGCGCGCAGGCCGAGGCCATCGAGAACAAGCGCACTGCGGCGCAGATCATCGATTCGATCTCTGCCGAAGACATCGGCAAATTGCCCGACGTCACCATCACCGATTCGCTGCAACGCGTGCCCGGCGTGCAGATCCGGCGCTCGGCCGGCGAAGGCTCGCAGCTCAATATTCGCGGCATGCCGCAGGTGCAGACCACCATGAACGGTGAGTTGTACTTGAGCGCCGGTGGCGGTGACCAATATGGCCAGCCCAATATTGGCCGTGCGCAGCCGGATTTTGTCGACATCCCGCCGACCTTGTTCAGTGGCGTTGATGTGATCAAATCGCCCACCGCCGCCGATCTGGATGGCGGTATCAGCGGGACTGTGTCGCTGAAGACGCGCCGCCCGTTCGATCTGCCGGAAGGCTGGACCTTCAGTGGCCAGGCCGAAGGGTCCTACGGCGATCGCGTGCAGGAACTCAACGAGCTGTACTCGGGTCTGGCCAGCTTCCGCACCGAGCGTTGGGGGGCATTGCTGGCGGTGTCGTATTCGGATGCCACGCTGGAAAACAAGCACCCCAGCGTGTATTCCAACGGCGCGCAGAAATCCACCGAGCAGAACGTGGGCTTCGATTTCAACGGCGATGGACGCATCGGCAGCAATACCGACCCGAGCAATCTGCCGCGCGATTATTTCTACAACTGGGTGGCCACCGAACTGGACAACCGCAGCACCGATCGCCAGCGCACCGGCGTCAACGGCTCGTTCCAGTTCAACATCAACGAGTCATGGACGGTGCTGGCCGATGCGGCCTACACCAAGCTCGAAGACCAGGACACCTCGGTGGCCGCGCAGCTGCATACCGGCTGGGCAACCAATCAGCTGCAGCCGGGGTCGGTGGTCGATTCCAATGGCGTGCTCGAATATGGCCAGTTCCGCTACAACCGCTTTCAAGCGCATTCCATGGCCGGTGTGGCCGATTCGAATGCGTTGAACACCAATCTGGAACTCCGCTTCGACGATGGCGGCCCGTTTCGCGCGTCGTTCCGTTGGGTGCACGGCGATGCCGAGCGCACCTACGACGAAGCGCGCGCCGACGCCGTAGTGACGCGCGGCGACCAGATCACCCGCGCCGGTGGCGTGACGCAATGGGCAAACGCCAATGGCTTGCCAACGGTGGATGCCTCGGTGGATTTCCGTGGCACCTATCCGGCGGTCAACCTCGGCACCGATGTGTCCAACCCGGACAACTGGCAGCTGATGTCCACCTGGGCGCAGGGCAACAAGATTGAAGCGACGATGGACGCGTTCCGCGCCGACGGTACCTTCGAGTTCGATGAGGGCGTGGTGCGCGGCTTCCAGTTCGGCATTCGCTACGGCGAGCGCGAGGTCAAGCTGGACACCTATCGCTACCTGTCGCCGGTGTCGAGCAGCTGCGCAGACCCGAACCGCTCGCTGTATTACTTCAAGGATCCGCTGATCGTGGATACCTGCAGCGGCGTCTCCGAAGCGCGCCTGCTGCCGTTCAATTCGATCCCCGGTTACTGGGCGTACTTCAACGACTTCGATCCGCTCAAGGTCACCGGCCTGGGCAGCCAGGGCCTGCCGGCGATCAACCCGCAGGTCATGAAGGACCCGGTGGGCTATCTCAACAGCCTGTACCCGGGCAATGTGGCCTACCAGCAGGCCGCCGATTCGTACAAGGTCACCGAAAAGAGCACCGCGGCGTACTTTCTGGCGAATCTGGAAGGCGGCACCGGCAGTGCGGTGCCGTGGACGGCGAACATCGGCGCACGCATCGTGCAGACCAAGCTGGCGATCGATCAGTATCTGAGCAGCGGCAATGTGTTTATTGGCAATGTCGAGTGGAACGGGGTCAGCCCGGCGATCGGTACCAATCGTCTGAATCGCCAATACACCGATGTGCTGCCTACCGCCAACCTGTCGCTGGATATCACCGACGCGCAGAAGCTGCGCTTTGCCTACAACAAGGCGGTGGCGCGCCAGGATCTGCCCGATCTCGGTCGCGGCCTGGTGAGCTTCTATGCGGTCAACGGCACACCGCCGCGCAATCCGTCGTTGCCCTCGGATGCGGTGCTGTTCCTCAACGGCCGCTCCGGCAATCCGGATCTCGATCCGTATCGCGCCACCAACTACAACGCCTCGTGGGAATGGTATTTCGCCGATGCCTCGTTGATCAGCGTGGGTGCGTTCCTGATCGATGTGAAGTCGTTTCCCACCACCGTGACCAATATCGAACTGTTGCCTGACGCCGATGGCGTGGTGCGTCAGGGCGGCACGGTCGAGCGCATCGTCAATGGCGGCGGCGGCAAGATCAAGGGTTTCGAAATCGGCTACCAACAGGCGTTCGATTTCCTGCCCGGCTGGCTCAGCGGCTTCGGCACCAACATCAATTACACCTTCTCCGATGCCGACACCGACAACACCGATATCGACGGCAACACGCTGCCGATCGGCGATAACTCCAAGCATCAGGCCAATGCAGTGCTGTGGTACCAGAAGGACAAGCTGCAGGCACGCGTGGCCTACAACTGGCGTAGCAAGCGCTTCAGCCAGGTCAACAGCGGGGCCTGGGGCGATGAGCTGGCGATCTGGAACGACGATGTGGGCTATCTCGATGCGTCCTTGAGCTACGACGTCAACGACCACCTGACGCTGTACGCACAGGCCACCAACCTCACCGGCGAAAGCGAACGCCGGTACGCGCAGTGGACCAATCACTACTACGACCAGAACATCTTCGAGCGTCGTTATTACGCGGGTTTGCGTCTGCGCTTCTGATTCGCTTGCACCGTTGTGCGACACGGCGCACCCACGCGCTGTGTCGCACATGTTTGCTTGTTGTCCACTCGCCAAGCGGTCATTGCGCTTTCTTCCCGTCGCCGTTGAATGCGGCGCTGCAGTACGCCCGATGGAAACGTCGGGCACCCTCCCATTCGGCTGCATCGTCGGGAAGCGATGCGGCCGCTTTTTTGTGCGTAATGGCACAGGCCTCATACGCTGCGGATCGATGTAGCGGTTACCGTGCCGGCGGACCCGCCGTGGATCCGCGCTTGACCACGGTGTACTTCATCACCTGATGCACGCCCGGTGCGGTATCGCCCTTGCGTCGCTGACGGATTGCATCGGCCAACAGCGACACTGCGGCGCGTCCCATCGCGGTGACCGGTTGATGCACGGTGGTGAGCTCGGGCCAGATGGTGGTGGCCACCGGGGTGTCGTCGAAGCCTGCGACCGACACGTCCTCGGGCACGCGCAAGCCCAGGCCGTGTGCCACCGCAACGGCCGCTGCGGCCATATCGTCGTTGCTGCAGAAAATGGCGGTGGGCGGTTGCGCTTGCGCGAGCAGGCTGCTTGCGGCGAGCAGGCCGGAGCGATAGGTGAATAATCCTTCGGCGATCAACTCCTCGGCCACCGTCAAACCTGCGGCCTGCAAGCTGTCGAGATAGCCATTGGCGCGTAACGCGCTCGGGGTGTGCTTGGGGTCGCCCTTGATCAAGGCGATGCGGCGATGGCCCAGTTCGATCAGATGATCGACGATGGCGCGCGCGGCCTGATAATCGTCGATGCGCACCGAGCTGATTTGCGCCATCGGCGCGCCGCTGGCCACCGCAACGACCGGGATGCCGCGTGCATCGAGTTCGGCGATGGTCTGGCGCGAATCGCATAACGGCGGTGGCAGGATCACCCCGTCGACGCCGGCCGCCAACAAGCGCTCGGTCGCGGCACGCTGGCTGCGGATGGCGCCGCATTTTTCCACCAAGACCTGGCTGCCATTGAGGCTGCTCTGTTCGAGCAGGCCGAGCATGAATTGATTGAGATACGCGGCGCTGGGATTGCTGTACAGCACACCGATACGCAATAGCCCGCTGGTGCGCAACGAGCGGCCGGCCAGGTTGGGCCGGTAGCCCAACGCCTGCACCGAGGCTTCCACGCGCACCCGCATGTCTTCACCGACATGCGGATGGCGGTTGATGACGCGCGAGGCGGTCATCGGCGAGACGCCGGCGTGTTTGGCGACATCCAGCAGAGTCGCTGCAGTATTCGCACTGCGTTGCCGCTTGGCCGCCATCGTGTGTGCTCGTCCTGGAGTGGAAGCGAAAGGGCAGGTGGTGCGTTTGAACTCTGCAGCAACTCAAAACATGCGTCGCCGCAGGCAATCGGCGCTGTCGATGTTCGCTAGTGGACACAGATAACGCACAGCGTGCGCGTCATCTGTGCCGCCTGTGCTCAACCGACGTCCGCCCGCGGACGTCTTCAAACGCATTTACTCGCTCGGCGGTTGCACGACCTTCGCACGACTACCGAAATCGCCATCCGCCTCGGCCGCCAGATACGCAAACACCGTGTAGGCAGCCACGTTTTGCGCGAGCGCTTTTGGGTCGATCTTGTCCAGGGTGTCGTCGGCGGTGTGGTGCAGATCGAAGTAGTCGGTGCCGTCCTGCGCCAGCCATGCCCACGCGCCACCCTTAGCCGAGATCGGGCCGACATCAGGGCCGGGGCCGCCCTTGCTCGGCTCATACGCGATACCAAGCGGTGCGAGCACCTCGGCGATCTGTTGGGTCGCCGCACGTGATTCTTCCGGTGCCGCCGAGCCGGTGTTGAACGCATAAATGCGCCCGGCGCCGAAGTCGCTCTCTGCGCCGATCTGATGCAGCGCCATGTCTTTGGCATCCTTGCCGTGTGCGGCCGCGTACGCCTTGCCGCCATACAGGCCTTGCTCCTCGTTGGCGAAGGCCACCACGCGAATCGTGCGCTTGGGCGCCTGCTTGAGTTGGCCGATCAAGTGGCCTGCGGCCATGGTGATCGCAACGCCTGCACCATCGTCGATCGCGCCGGTGCCCAGATCCCACGAATCCAGATGCCCGCCGATCACCACCACTTCCTTCGGCTTGCTGCGTCCGGTGATTTCGCCGATCACGTTGTACGAGGTCGCCGTGCCGTCCCAACCGCAATCCAGCGCCAACCGTAGACGCGTGCTGCCCAGCGCGGTGAGCCGCGCGAGCTGATTGGCATCGGGCACCGACAACGCCGCTGCCGGTACCGGCGTCACGCCTTCATCGAAACGGGTGATGCCGGTATGCGGCACGCGGTGCGAGTCGGTGCCGGCCGAGCGCATCACAAATCCAATTGCGCCTTTGCGAATCGCTTCCGATGGGCCCTTGCTGCGCACCGCACCGCCGTTGCGGTAATCCTGGCCGTCGCGCGCCTTGGTCATCTGGTAATCGACGAACGCGATCTTGCCGGTCAACGAGCCGGCCGGCGAAGCCTGCAATGCGGCAAGATTTTCGAAGCGCACCACCTCGCCTTCGACGGTGCCGCCCGGGCTGCCGCCCAGCGCAGTGATGTGCAACGGCTGCGCATGCGCGCCGATCACCGTGGCCTGCTCGCTGCGGCGCTGCCACTTGGGAAACGTCACCGGCTCGGTCCACACCTTGTCGAAGCCCAGCGCGGTGAACTTGGCCTTGGCCCAGGCCACCGCGCGCGGATCGGCTTCGCCGCCGGCAATCCGCGGGCCCACTTCGGTGGTCAACGATTCCACCACTGCAAAGCCGGTGCTGTCGGCCAACGCCTGCTCGCGCAGCTGTGCGGCGGTGCGCAGCGCGCTATCGGCGATGGTGGTTGGTGCGGCCAGCGCGGGCGCGCAAGCGAGTAGGGCAGAGATGGCGACAGCGAGACGACGCATGCAGGGCGGCTCCAACGACAAGGGGGACCCCGAGCTTATCAGCGCGAGGTCCCCCGTCTGCGTGCGAAAGGTCATCCTCCTGCGCGAAGTTGCGCAGCGGATGTGTCCGCTTACGGCACGCCTGGCATCTTCAGCGTGTCGTTCTTCAGCGAGTCGCGAATCTCGCGCAGCAGTAGCACTTCTTCGCTCGGGCCTTTGGGAGCATCCGGCTTGCGCTGGGTGAGGCGGTTGATCAGCTTGACCACCAGAAAGATCGCAAAGGCAATGATCACGAACTGCACGACGGTGTTGATGAAATCGCCATAGCCAATGGCCACGGCCGGGATTTCCTTGCCGGTGGCATCCACGCCGGCCGGTTTGAGCACCCACGCCAGCCGCGAGAAATCCACATTGCCGATGGCCCAGCCGATCGGCGGCATGATGATCTTCTCCACCAGCGCGGTGACGATCTTGCCGAACGCCGCACCGATGACCACACCGACCGCCAGGTCGATGACATTGCCACGCATCGCGAATTGCTTGAATTCGCTGACCATTCCCATAGCGCACTCCAGATGCGGTCGCGGACCAACTGCCGCAATCAGATCGTAGCGGGC
This sequence comes from Xanthomonas hortorum pv. pelargonii, assembly GCF_024499015.1. Lineage (NCBI taxonomy): Bacteria > Pseudomonadati > Pseudomonadota > Gammaproteobacteria > Lysobacterales > Lysobacteraceae > Xanthomonas > Xanthomonas hortorum. The sequence continues at coordinate 3,774,574 of NZ_CP098604.1, forward strand.
TGCGTGTCAGCCCGCGATGATGCCGTGGCGCTCGGCGACGTTTTCCAGGCGGGCGCTGAACTGATCGCCGGGCAGCAACGGACCGACACCGGCCGGCGTGCCCATGAAAATCAGATCGCCCGCGCGCAATGCATAGAGCTTGGAGAGCTCATGCAGAATCTCCGGCACATTCCAGATCATCTGATCCAGCAGCGATTGCTGGCGCACTTCGCCATTGACCTCCAGCGACAGATTCAACGCGTCCAGCGCGCCCACCTCGCCGGCATGCACCAGCTCGCTGACGGGAGCGGAATGATCGAAGCCCTTGGCGATGTCCCACGGCAGGCCCTTGGCTTTGGCGGCTGCCTGCAGATCGCGACGGGTCAGATCCAATCCCACCCCATAGCCATAGATCAGGGCTTCGGCCTGATCCACCGGCAACTCGCCGGCCGGCGCATCGCGGCCCAATGCCACCACCAGCTCCACTTCGTGGTGCAGTTCCTTGGTACCGGGCGGATACGGAATGTGGTCGCCGTGACCGACCACGATCGCGTCGGCAGGCTTCATGAAAAACGTCGGCTGGCCGCGTTCGGCTTTGGAGGCAGGCGCGGTGGCGCCCATCTCGCGCGCGTGATCGGCAAAGTTGCGGCCCACACAATAGATGCGGTGCACCGGAAAGTTGCCGCCACCAACCACCGGAATGCGCGGAACATCGGCGGCGGGAATCACATCGTGGGTCATGCACGCATCCTTGGAGAACGGGACGCGTGAGTCTAGCCGTTTGGCGGTGTACGACAACACCATCTGCGCGTCATGCGCGCAGCGTCGCTCAGTGCGACAAGGGCAACGCGGGCTTGCGCACCACGCGGTATTCGGCTTCGACCATGCGTGCTTGCTGCGGCGCACGTCGATTGGACTTGCTCAACAACTTCCAGGCGATACCGCCCAGGATCATGGCCGCACCGACGAACACGCTGAAGAAGATCAACACCGCAAGAATGACCAGACCCGCCAGACCCGCAGTAACGCGCACCAACGGATGACGCGGTTTGCGCGGTGCAAACAGGTGGTGAATGTTGCCGAATTGGAAGATGCGTGCAGGCATGGCGGTGGGTTGCCGGGCAGGAAACAGGCAGGCAGTATCGTTGCGGTTTCATGTCATTGAGTGAAAAGTTCGTTAAATGCACTCTGGTTTTGCGGCGGCCATCACGTTCGGCCTAGCGTATAAGCCCGCCCCGTCGTCGCTTGCGGCCTGCGATGGACGAGGCAGTCGATGTGCGCTGATGCGCTGATCCGGCCGATAGTGCAGTGCAGCAGCGATCCATGTGCATGCCACAATCGACATTCGTTCTCGATCGGCTGATCGCATGTCTTCGTCATCGCCCACCACGCTTGCCGAATTGGCGCAGATTCCCGACGCAGGATTTCTGGAAGTCGAAGCGGTGTGGGATGGCGGCCCGGAATCGCTGGTGTTGTATCGCGAAGGCGCGCAGGTGCGTGCGTGGTTGAACGTGTGCCCGCATGCCGGCCGTCGACTGGATTGGGCGCCCGGCCAGTTCCTCAAGACCAAGGAAGGCCATCTGGTCTGCGCTGCGCATGGCGCGGCCTTCGAGCTCACCAGCGGCGAATGCATCAGCGGCCCATGCCGCGGTCAATCGCTGTTGGCGGTGCCGGTGCGCATCGAGGGCGAGCAGGTTTTCCTGGCCTAGGTCGCTCGGCTCCTCCGGCAGCGACGTTGCGCAAGCCACGGGCGAGTGCGTGCAGCGTGTCGGCGATATCTATGGTGGTTGCGTGCCAGGTCGCGTTGCAGCTCGCGTGCTGCTAAAAACCGCTACACCGATTCAGCGCGCCGCCCACCAGAACATCAGGTTGATCATCGACACCATCACCACGATGTAGATCAGCGACAGCGGCGCGCCCACGCGCCACAGCTCGCGCGGTTGATAGTTGGCCGGGCCGGCCACCATCGAGATCACCGGGTTGGAGGCGGTCATCAGATTGTTGGATGCCGACAACGCCACGATCAATGCGAATGCAGTGGGATTGCCATTGGCCGCCAACGCCAGATTGACCGCGATCGGCACCATCACGATGGTCGCGCCGACATGGCTGATGACCAGCGAAAACGCAGTGGTCAGCAATGCCAGACTGATTTCCAGCGCCCACACCGGCACGCCTTCGGGCAGGCGGTCGATGGTGTGTCCGGCCACCCAGGCTGCGGTGCCGCTGCTGTCCATCGCCCAGCCCAGCGGGATCAGGCCGGCCATCATGAAGATGGTCTTCCAGTTGATGGAGGCGTAGGCCTCGTCCATGCGCAGCACGCCGCTGACCAGCATGCAGGCCACGCCGGTCATCAGCGTCAGTGCCACCGGCAGGCGCGAGGTCAACGCGATCAAGATGGTGAAGGCGAAGATCGCCATCGCGATCTTGAACTTGTGCGGGCGCTGCTCGCCCTTGGGGAAGTCGGTCACCGGCACGAAATCGCGGCTTTCCGCCGCCTGCGCCAGGTCCTGCCAGATGCTGTGGAACACCAGCATGTCGCCGCCACGCAGCGGCACATTGCGCACGTCTTCGCGGATCACCTGCTTGTCGCGGTTGATCGCCAGCAGGCTGATGCCGCTTTGCTTGCGCAGGCGCAACTCGGCGGCGGTCTTGCCGATCAGCCGCGAGTTGGGAGGAATCAGCGCTTCGGAAATACCAGCCAGGCTGGGATTGAACAGATCGCCCAGATTGCGCAAGCGCGAGGACATGCGCAGGAAGTGGTTCTGCGCAAAGTCGGTCACTTCCTGGCGCGGCCCCATCGCACCGAGCACGCTGCCGACCCAGATGCGCATGTCGGCCGGCGGCGCCAGGCGGGTGTCGTTGCCGGTCTTCAGCGCCAGCAGCAAGGGCGCGTCGTGCAGCGCTTCGGCCTCGCCCAGGGTCATGCCGACCAGCGGACTTTCGGCGCTGACGGTAAGTTCGAACACATCGCCGTCGATGCCATAGGTCTTGGCGAAGTAGCTCTCGGTGCGCGAGGGCGTGACGCCTTCGTTGATCAGGCGTTCTTCTTCGATCAGCTTGCGGTCGCCGTAGAAGCGGAAGTACAGCAGTGCGGCGATCAGCAAGGCCACGCCGATCGGCAGCGGCGCGAACATCGTCAACGGCTCGATGCTGGCCATGCCCGAGGGCAGGTTGTTGTTGGCCGACACCAACAGATCGTTGAGCAGGATCAGTGGCGAATTGCCCACCATGGTGAGCGCGCCACCCATCACGATAGCCGCCGCGATCGGCAGCAGCATGCGTTGCAGGGTGAGCCCGGTGCGTGCGGCCAGCCGCGAGGCCACCGGAAGATACAAGGCCATCACCGACGGGTTCTGCATGAACGACGAGTTCAAGCCGGAGATGGCCAGCGTCATCATCATCAAGCGTTGTTCGCTGCCGTGCGAACGCCTCAATAACCACGTCGCCAAGCGATTCAACGCACCGGTGCGCTCGAGCCCCGCCCCCAGAATGGTGGTGGCGATGATGCTCATCACCGCGTTACCGGAAAAGCCACCGAACAGTTCTTCCGGCGCCACCAGCCCGGTCACGCCCAACACCACCAGCACGATCAACGCCACCACATCGGCGCGGATGCGCTCGAACAAAAACATCGCCATCGTGAAACCGACCAGCCCGAGGACGAGCTTCATATCGTTGGTCAGTGTCAGCGCGGTGTCCATTGAGGTCCGGGAATGGGGAGTCGGGAATGGAGAATGGGAAAAGCGGGAAAGGCCGACGCAGGTGGACGCTATCCGGATGCCGGAGGCAGTTGCCCTTGCGATTCCCCATTCCCGATTCCCAATTCCCGGTCGTAAACCAGATCCCACACGCCGTGACCGAGCTTCTGGCCGCGTGTTTCGAAGTGGGTCTGCGGGCGCCAGGCGGGGCGTTCGACATGGCCGCGTGGGCCGGCGCGATTGACCAGGCCCGGTGTGGCGTCGAGCACGTCCCACATCTGTTCGGCGTAATCGGCCCAGTCGGTGGCCGCGTGCAGGCGGCCGCCATCGCGCAGCTTGCGCACGAGCAACTGCGCAAACGCCGGCTGGATCAGGCGGCGCTTGTTGTGGCGCTTCTTGTGCCATGGATCTGGGAAGTAGATGCGCACTTCGTCCAGCGCGCCATCGGCGATTTCGTGCTCGAGCACTTCCACCGCATCGTGGTGATAGAGGCGCACATGCGTGCTGTCGTCGTCGTGCAAGGCATTGAGCAAGCGGCCGACGCCGGGCGCATGTACCTCGATGCCGATGTAGTCGCGGCCGGGATCCTGCTGCGCGGCAAAGCGCAACGCTGCGCCGTTGCCGAAACCGATTTCCAGCACCTTGGGTGCGGCGCGGCCGAAGGCGGCATCGAAATCGCGCGGCGCCCCGACGTAGTCCAGACCGAAGCGCGGCCACAACTCATCGAACGCGCGCTGCTGCGCCGGCGTAAAGCGGCCCTGCCGCAGCACGAAGCTGCGCACCTGCCGGCGGCCCTCTTCGATGGTGAAGGGCTTGGGCGGCATCTTGGCACCGTCACTGGTAAACGGATCGGTCATGAATTAAGTCATCAGCAAAACGAAAGCCCCTCTCCCACCGGGGCGAGGAGGCACAGCTTGCGCGCCGTGGGCGCGCGTGCATAGGAGCGCCCACGACGCAGGCGTGGGCCGGGGCGCGGAGCGGGGGTTGGGGTGAGGGTACGGCGTGAGGGCGCACGCGCAGCAACGCGCGATCTAGCAACGGCAACATCCGGCACGCCGCACTGCCAATCATTGCGCCTCGACTGCAATGTCAACGCAGCACACCCACTCATCCAATCACACCATCAACCGGACTCGACGCCGACGCATATCGCTTGCGCGGAATCCGCCCAGCCAGAAACGCCTCACGTCCCGCTTCGATTGCCTTGCGCATCGCACTCGCCATCAGGATCGGATCGCGCGCGCCGGCAATGGCGGTATTCATCAACACGCCATCGCAGCCCAGCTCCATCGCGATCGCCGCGTCCGATGCCGTGCCTACGCCGGCATCCACAATGATCGGCACCTTGGCGTTCTCAATGATTTCCAGCAGGTTGTACTTGTTCTGGATGCCCAGCCCGGAGCCGATCGGCGCGGCCAGCGGCATCACCGCCACGCAGCCGATCTCTTCCAGCCGCTTGGCCAGGATCGGATCGTCGGAGGTATAGACCATGACGTCGAAACCGTCGGCGACCAGTTGCTCGGCGGCCTTGAGCGTCTGCACCACGTCCGGATACAGCGTGCGCTCGTCGCCGAGCACTTCCAGCTTGGTGAGGTTGTGGCCATCCAGCAGTTCGCGCGCCAGCCGGCAGGTGCGCACCGCATCGTCGGCGGTGTAACAGCCGGCGGTGTTGGGCAGCAGCGTGTAGCGATCCGGCGGCAGCACGTCGAGCAGGCTGGGCGCGTTCGGGTTCTGGCCGATGTTCACCCGGCGGATCGCCACGGTCACGATCTGCGCGGCGGCCGCTTCGGTGGCCAGGCGGGTTTCGTCCAGATCCTTGAACTTGCCGGTGCCGGTCAGCAGACGCGAACGGTAGGCCTTGCCGGCGATGATCAATGCATCAGTGGGGGCAGTAGTCGTCATCGGGCAATTATCACCGATCGCGCGCAGCTGCGCCGGCTTGCGCGCAGCATCAACCGCCGCCCAGCGCGTGCACGATCTCCACCACATCGCCTGCGTGCAACTGGTGTGTGGCATGCCGCCCGCGCGACACGATTTCGCCATTGACCTCGACCGCCACGCGTCGCTGTGCAAGACCTTCCTGCTCAAGCAGGGTGATCAGGAGCAAGTCATCGGGAACGTCGCGCTGGGTGCCGTTGAGTTGGATGTTCATGTCATCATTGTTGCATCGCGTGCCGCCGGAGCGCGCGTTTTTGCGTTATGCGGCAATGCAGCGTGAGCGCGGGCGGCGAGGGTGAAACCATGTGCCATTCGCCGGCGTACGTATGCCGGTCCGGTCCAGTTCCACACACCTTTGAGCAGGCACTCCCATGGCTACATCTCTTCGCCCGATCCGTTCCCTGATGGCCGTTGCCATCGCCATTGCGGCCACCCCGGCCATGGCCGCGTCTGCGTTCGACCAGACCGTGTTTTTCGGTGACAGCCTCACCGACAGTGGCTACTACAACCCGTTACTGCCGGCCGCCTCGCGCGCAGTCACCGGCAAGTTCACCACCAACCCCGGTTTTGTCTGGGCCGAATATGTGGCCGACCATTTCGGCACCAACGCCGCACCCAACGGCAACGGCCAGACCGGCGACAACTACGCGGCCGGTGGCGCCCGCATCCAGGCCAGTTCGGTCAGCGCACTCGGCGCTGCGCCGTCGGTGACCAGCCAGATCAACACCTACCTGAGCGCCAATGGCGGCCAGGCCAACCCGAATGCGCTCTACACCGTGTGGGGCGGCGCCAACGATCTGCTCGCCGCCGCTGCGGCGCCGGCCCAGGCGCAGGCCATCATCGGCAGCGCGGTCACCGCGCAGGTCGGCGCAGTCGGCGCGTTGCAGGCTGCCGGCGCGCGCTACGTGATGGTGCCGACCATTCCGGATGTGGGCATCACCCCGCGCTTCCGTGCCGGTGGTGCCGCTGCGATGGCGCAGGGCACTGCTGCGGCGACGGCCTACAACACCGCATTGTTCAACGGCCTGCGTTCGGCCGGCCTGCGCGTGATTCCGGTCGACACCTTCCACATCCTGCAGGAAGTGGTTGCCGATCCGGGTACCTACGGCTTCAGCAACGTCACCAGCACTGCCTGCAACCCGGCAGTGCCGCTGCCGGCGTGTAACCCGACCAGCCTGGTCGCGACCAACGCACAGAACACCTATGTGTTCGCCGACGGTATCCACCCGACCACCGCCACCCACCAGATCCTGGGCCAGTACGCCATCTCGCTGCTGGAGGCGCCGCGGTTGCAGCAGGTGCTGACGCATTCCGCGCAGGCCATTGGCCGCGCACGCGCCGATCAGGTGGCGTGGCATCTCGACGGCAAGCCCGACGCCGACGGCCTGCGTTGGTGGGGCAGCGTGCGTGGCGACATGCAGCGCTACGACCATGCCGATCTGTACGACGGCATGGCCCCGGCCGGCCTGTTCGGTGTGGATTGGAGCGCGGGCGATCTGGTGTTCGGCGGCTTTGCCGGCTTCGGCAGCATGGATGCCGATTTCGGCAACCGCAACGGCAGCTTCAAGCAGGACGACACCACCCTGGGCGCGTTCTTCGGCTGGTACACCGGCCCGGTGTGGGTCAATGCGCAGGTCAGCTACAGCGCGCTGCGCTATGACGTCGACCGCGAAGTGCAGCTCGGGCCAGCCACGCGTGTGCACAGCGGCTCGCCGGACGGCAGCAACCTCACCGCTGCGGTGAACGCCGGTTATTCGCTGGGCGAAGGCAACGTCAAGTACGGCCCGGTGGTCGGCCTGACCTGGCAGAAGCTCAAGCTCGACGGCTACACCGAAAGCAACGAAAGCTCCACCGCGCTGGGCTATGCCGATCAGGACATCGATTCGCTGGTGGGCCGCATCGGCTTCCAGGTCCGTCTGGACGGTGCTGCGGTCAAGCCGTACGTGCAGGCCACCTACGACCACGAGTTCAAGGACGGCACCGAGGCCAGCGCCTGGCTGCAGTCGATGCCGGACGTGGGCATGTACACCGTCCCGGGCCAGAACTTCGATCGCAACTACGCCACCGTCGTGCTGGGCGCCCGCACCGGCCTGTGGGGCCTGCAGAGCAATATCGGCCTGAGCACCACCACCGCCCAGCGCAGCGCCCGCGATGCCACGTTGTTCGTGAATTTCAGCGGCAACTTCTGATCCACGCCGCACAGCTGCCCACGCGGTAGATCTGCAAGACACGAGGGCCGGGCAACCGGCCCTCGTCACGTCTGCGCATTGCGCCCGACACCCGCACCCGCCTAAACTCTCGCAACGCCACGCGGGCGTAGCTCAATGGTAGAGCTGTAGCTTCCCAAGCTACTGACGAGGGTTCGATTCCCTTCGCCCGCTCCAGTCTTGCGAATTTCAGTGCTAAGTTGTTGACCGTGCTGACTATTTCGCCTGACTGAAGACCGCCTCGAACGACCTCCCAAGGTATCGTTTGAGGTATCGTTTTGCCAAAACCCCTCTTGCTGCATCGGCCTTCAGGCCTCTACGTGCGCTTCTTGGTTCCTGTTGATTTGCGGGGGCAAGTCGGCTCGCGTTTTCTTGTTCGTCCTCTCAATCTTCGCCCCGGCGACGCTGCGCGTCTGGTGTCTGCCTACATGGGGATGGCACTATCGAAAGCGTTCCAAGCATTGAGGCAGGGGAAGCCGGTGGATCTGGACGAAGTGCTGCGCCGCATTCGAGAACAAGGACTGCGCGAACTCACATTGACCGATGTGACGCTGCCTAACGGCACGCGTCTGGGCAAGGCCCAGATTGATACCCCCGAAGACGCAGCGCTATTTGCTGAGTTGTTGCGCGAGCCAGCCAGCGAAAATGCCGCGCCCACCAAACCAAGTGGCTGGCGCACTGGCAAGGTCAAGGCGTCTGGCCCACTGTTGTCCAAAGCGATTGCTGATCACTTGGGGGACTTAGGGCGTGCCAAGCTCCACAGCAAGACAGTGCTTGAAAGCCGTCACTCATTGCGTTTGTTTGCGGGTGCCGTGGGGCAAGATCTCGCGGTTTCCGAATTGACGGCAGACCATGTGCGCGCATTTTTCGATGTTGTGCGATGGTGGCCGTCGAATGCGACCAAGCGCGCGCCGTATAAGGGCCTTGCCGTCATGGACGTTGTGGCGCTTGCCCAAGCTAATCAAGTTCCCGAGCCTGCCGCCTGGACGGTTGCCAAGCATCGACAGCGCTTGTCGGTGTTCTTGGTGTCGCTGGTGTCGGCAGGGCTCTTGGCGAGCAATCCGTTGGCCGGTATCCGTGCGATCTCGACGCCTGACGCAGACGACACGGGTGAGCCCTTCACCGATGACCAGTTGAAGGCCATCTTCGATCCAATGGCCTTCCCGGCGTGGGCCAAGAAGTATCCGCATCGGTGGTTTGGTCCGATGCTTGGGCTTTACTCGGGAGCACGGGTGAATGAGATCGCGCAGCTTCGGGTGGAGGACATCGACACGATCGATGGGGTGCCAGGGTTCTTCGTGCGACAAGGTGGGAAGGGGCAGAGCGTCAAGAACAAGAACAGCCGCCGCTTTGTGCCGTTGGCCAAGCCGGTCATCGATGCCGGTTTTCTTGTCTACATTGATGAGGTCCGCCAAGCTGGGCACACGCAAATCTTTCCACATCTGCCCAATAGCACCGGACTGGGCTTTGGTCGACAGTTGAGCCGACAGTTTTCGGTCTACATTAAACGTCAAGGGATCACAGCCAAGGGGCAAGGATTTCATGGCTTTCGCCACACCATTGCATCGCGTCTGGATGAGGCCGGCGTATCAGCATCAGCCATTGCGGCAATCACCGGTCATGCGCGAGGGCAGGGTGTGTTGGAGAAGTTCTACATTGATCGACGCACACTTCCAGATCGTGTGGCGACATTAGCTAAGTTTTCGCCCTTGATCAAAATGCCCATTTACAGATCTAAGATGTTCCCGATGTCCAATATTTTTTGAGGTGGCTCGACTTCCCTAGTTATTTGCGAAGCAAAATTTCTATTGTCTAGCACGAATCACGGTTGCCATTGGGACAAAAAAGCATGGACGGGGATATGAAAGTCGGTGATTTTTTGGGGCAGTTGTATGGCCATTCCTTGTGAGGGCTTTTTCTCGACTTTTCTTTGGCTGGTGCTTTCATTTCTGCTGTCTGAGTTTATGCCGGTAATGGGCGTGGGTCTGGTTGACGCGGGCGGTAAGCCTATTGTTGTAAAGTTCGGAGATTTTATCGACAGGAGGTTGTGGTTATTAATGATTTCATCGGCCTGCTTCACCGGGGTATTTTTCAGCTTGCTGGGAAATCTCTTGCCTAACGAGGATTTCATTAAGAAAGGCTTGTCCTCTTTCAAGGACGAGTCCACATCTCTTCTCATTACTTTCGCGGCAGTGTTGGCGGTTATATATTTCCGTGGAACGCATGATTTGGTTGCAATCTTAGGGTCGATTGTTAACTATTTGCTGGCATTTTTGGTTTTTAACTCAAAGGTGAAGGCTGAGCTGGATCAGTGTGGCCATATAGACGGCAAGAATAAGGCAGCCAATTCCGAGAAATCCTAAGAATATCAACATCTTTCCTGCCTTTTTTGCTATATCTTTCATGGGGACAATATTTTTAAAATTTCATTCATATATACAGTTAAGATAGTGTTTGTCAAACTTTCTCTGCACGATCTTTTCTGCCCAGACGGTTTAGGTCCGCAGGATCGCTAGGTCAATTCGATCTCTTAGTAGGAATAATTTTTAAGCCATGGATCTGCTGGGCCCAGGGTTTACTCTTGTCGCCTGAATGCGCGCAATGAGTTTCGCTCCAGTAAGACTGTTAGTCATGGCAGGAGCTTCCCTTGATTCAATCACCGCCGCCAAGGCAAGGTTAGAGGAAACTTCGCAAGCTTGAAAGGCAAGAAACCCAATTGTGGCAACATCAAGCTGCCGAAGCTTTCAATGAGGTGGTCAAGCTATTTGGAAATTTTTGCCAAGCACTTCAATGCTCAGCAGTGTCCGGAATTGCAGGCTTTGTCATTCATGGGGCGGCCAAGCCCAAGAAGGCAGTTTCTTCAAAGAAAGAGGGCGCGCCCAAATACTGACTGCCTCATACCCAATAGACCCGGTCGGGTCGAGGGCATCCTCCCATGCATTTGCATCAGGGTTGGCACTGCTGCTTATAACGAATGGGAAAAGCGGCATCCGGACGAAAAATTCCCCAAGTATCCGGGCTGAGCGTTTGGTCAGCGAGGTTGGATCGAGGCCAGGCACGCTTCGTTCGATTCAGCGTGTGTCATTTAGCTCCCGGATCAGAGCTTTGGGGTCAGATAAGGGGAGGATTCGCTCGATGCGACATGCCTATGCCTGCTTTCGGTCTTGCGGCGGTTTAGGCCTCGCTGACAACTAGCAATTGCTTCGTGCTGAGAGCTGATGGCATTCACCCGCAAGGCTATCTGATTGTTCGGATCTCGACCTCACCCTTCATGCGGGTGACCGCGATGACATGGTCAGCGATATCAGGCACGGCATGGTCGATGACCAGCTCCACAACCTCTTTGACAGGAGCGCCGCTGGCTTTGGCAGGATAGTCAGCAATGCGCCTGAAGATGTCGACATCCCTTCGATGGGGGATGGGCCAAGTATTGCCAGAGTTCATGTGGCATAGCCAAGTGTTTTCCGCATGAGCGGCCAAAGACTCGCCGTATCGATGGTCAAGACATCGTGTTCGAACTCGCCATACGAGTTCAATAGTCGAAGCAGCCGCTCACGTTCGGCCCAGAAGAAGACCTTGCCATTGATTAGTCGATACCACTGCTCAGGGGTGACATGCGCGGGAAGTGCATGTGCCAATCGGCCAGGAGGCATAGGCTTTTGATCGCGAAGCACGATATCGTCAGGTGAGTGGGGCCTAAGCGAAGCCATCTCGGGCCGATGCTCGGCCTCAAAATGAGTGCGACGGTCGCCCTCAACGCCGAGTGAGTCAAGCGCGCCTGTCGTGGAGAAAAGGCCGCGTGCTTGAATGCTGGGCCAAGAGCCAGCTTGGGCCATGTGATAGACACGCGGATAGCGATCAATGAGCTTGCTCAGGTCCACTCTCTTACTCCAAGTGAGAACGCGCGGTCCAGTTGCGACGATCTATGATGGATCGAAGATCCTTGAAGTCGCTATCCTTTTTCGGAAATCTGGTATTGATCAGCGATACCGGCGCTTGGGCAACACGTTCGATCTCCTCAATGAACTTGATTGTGTCGTCTGTTAGTTGGTCAAAACGCCTAGCTTTCTGGTTGGCCTCATCTAGGTAGTCGACGAAGGTCAGCACAACGTCAGTCGGCGCATTGAGGTTGCACGCGCGGCGGAACTCGCTCCATTCGAACCAGCCAACGCGCCGATTGCGTTTTGTTGTGGAAGTGATCTCGGCGCCTTGAACTTCGGCGGCGTCCAGTCCTGCTGCCTCGGCAATCATGGCGAAGCTGGTTTCATATTTGAGCCTTCCAGAGGTATTTCCGGCTTCGCCGTCTGGGTCAGCAACGCGGATAGGTGTGGTGCGCACCACCATGAGAATTTTTCGAACTCGGCTAGGCGAGATGCCGGCTTCCGCAAGGCACCCGGCAACATTGGTGTCTCGGGAGGTCACATAGGGATACGCGCCGTGATACAAGCTCAGCGCGCTGCCTTGTGTGCCTTCCAAAAGAACTGACTGACCCTTGCGATAAGCTTGCTCTAAGAGATCTTCTGTTCGGCCGATGTAGGGGGCCAGTTCGGGGATGTCACGGGCTAGGCGGACGGGCTTTGCCACGTCTCCGCGATTGAGAATGCGCCGGGCCTTGGCAGCGCCACTTCCGCTGCCGGTTGAGGCAATTGCGCCTACGACACCGCCGTTTTCAAGTTCGATATCCTCCGCTTCGATGATGGTGGCCTGCGGGTCGATGAATAGCCGATCAGGGCCGATGTCAAATTCCTCGATTTCTTTCAGAAGTCCTTGGACATTGATAGTAAAGCCTGGCCCCAAGAAAAGTTTTGCCCTAGAAAAGCTCGCACCGGAAGGTAGCTGATGATGAATGGATTTGCCCATGGCATTGGCGACGGTGTGACCAGCGTTGGGTCCACCCACCCGAACAAGCACATCGTATTCGTTAGCAAGATAAGCCACGATGTTGCCCTTGCCCTCACTGCCATATTGTCCGCCAACCAGCACATCCACACAGCGGACGTCCGGTGGCGTCAGGAGATGAAGGTGTGCAGCGACGCGGACGAGCGCGTCCTCATGGTCAGCGCGGACGGTGTAGATGCGAACATCGGCATCCTCTTTGAGAATTTTGATCTCGCCGTCATCAAGATCGTCAAGCTGGTCGTAGGGTAAGCTGCCCGGATCGTCTGTTGTTGATGCGATGTAGCGTTGCAGCAGTACTTCTGTTGACGCATACAAGTGCACATGGGTAAGTCGAGTGTGAAAGCGTTGACGCAACTGATTGACCTGTTCAACAGAGCGCACCTCATCCACGACAATTCCTGGCTCACCTTCTTTCAATGAGTCGTAGATCTTTTGCACACTCTCATTGACCCATTCGCCATATCGATCCCGATCCGGCATTGGTGTCCCGGGAGCGATACGGGGAGGGGCCGCATGACCATTACCTAGTTCGAGTTGACCTGAAAAAATGTCATCGGTGGAAATGAGGCGAAATCCATAGCGCTCAGCCAATGCTTTGGCCAAGCCACTTTTGCCTGAACATCGCTTGCCGCTGATGATGACCACCCGGTGGCTTGGCATCGTCAACTCCAACTCTTGATGATGCTAGACGCTACCTGCTCGGGCATCTGTGTTGATGTTTCGATCAGGCAATCGGCGATGCTTCGCAGCGAGCGAGCACTCACCTCGTTGGGGTGGGATACCGCCTTTGAATAGTCGTCATCAGAATGGGCATAGCGTGAACGGAGCACCGCCTCAGGCGCTTCAAGATGGACATGGCGAACAGCTGATCCAAATCGCGAACGGAAGTGCTCAACTTGCCGCGCCTTGCGAACGGCATCAACGATCCAGCCCTTCGTATCCGGCGCTTGCTCAATGGCCCGGATCGTTACCGGATCAACGACCCATGTGTAGTCGGTCTCAGCATCAAGACGATCGCCGGCCTCTTGAAGCTGCCGGCGAAGCTCGGTCTCGGATAGAGAGGCGTCGAGGATGAAGCTTCTGAGATAGGCGCTTGTGCTGACTTTCTGAAAGCCGAACTCGTTGATGAGTTCAGTGGTAGTTGCTGATTTCCCTACACCAAATGCACCGCTCAGTAGAACGATCCTGACTTGATTCATCTTAAAAGCGCCCCCTGCACTTTGACTGACGAACTCTAGCTTGAGGTCTATCCCGATCAATAATGCTCTATGGAGAGGTCAGTCGACAAGACAGGACAAACAGCCACAACCGCGCTTGCCGGTGAGCTTCCCCTGTTTTGTTGAGAATGACTATCCTCGCTACCGGTGTCGTCATTCCATTGCTCTCCTGCGCTCTCTCACTTCCTAGTCTGTATATCACAAATTGTTAGACGCGCCGTCAAGTCCGCCCCACCCAAGCCGATAACGCCTTTACCAGAGCGCTGCTTGACGCAGGAAGGGGCTTTTGATGGGGTGAGACAATGCTCTGCGTAGCAGTCATCAGATCAAAGGCTCACATGCGACGCTTTTGGCGTTTCGCGGCTCAGGCTGCGCTTGATCTGTGAAGCACAGGGTTCACCGTCTTTGACGGTGAGACCGCTTCCCTAAATGATTCGCAGCAAAGGTGTCTTCGAGAACAGTTACGAAGTTTCGTCTACTCCCTGCTTTGCTTCTGTTTATAGGCTCTTACGCTCCTTTGGCGTTGATCCTGCTCGTCCAAGATGTGCCGAGTGGACTTTGGGCGGCCCCGCTTTGCGATTTCCTGGGAAGCGCTGTTTGCAATTGGGGCGTGTTATTACATCCAGAACTGACGATCTCAGTCGTCATCGTTTTAGTGTATTGTGCTTAGCGCTGGCTTGCCTGGTTCTGGGTTGGATCGAGCTAAAGACGACTATTGAAGTGGCGAATTCAACTCTGATCACAACCGTTGGTATTGCGAATCAGAGTTAAAGCCGCCGGCATAGAAGTGTGCGACTTTGCTGCGCCGCCCTGGGCTGGGCTTGGACGCCGACCTGAAATGAGCGGTCGCCTCGCAATAGGGACAACGCAGATGAGGCTTCAATGCTCGGCGAGCAGACACATCCAAATCCGCCACTCCTGAGCCGTGTATTCCTTGTCGCTTCGACGATCCCTCCCCTGTCTTGACCTACATGCTTTCAAGGGTTGTGGCAGTAGTCAAGCTGTTCAAGTTGAGGAGGCCCGACCGGCCTCATGCCCTCCCGATATCCAAAAAAGACAGAGGTCGCTGCGGAGCAATACGATAGAATGGTAGAGCTTGTCGATAGATCGCCGTGCAGCTTTACTGCAATAGATTTCTCCCGAATAATTTGCTAACCAAACGATTGGAATAGTCCTGAATGACAACCGCGTCTTTGAGTGCCCTTGCCGCTGCCAAGGAAAAATTGGCAGAAGAAATTCGGAAGTTGGAAGAGCAGGAAGCTCAGCTACGCCAGCAGCAATCATCTGAAACCTATTCAGAGATCGTCAAGCTACTTGACCAATATTCCGATCACTTCAGTGCAAAGCAGAAGTCGGAAATTGCGGCTCTGATCGGTGCTGGTGTAGCTAAGCCGAAGAAGGCTGCTTCTACGAGAAAGGAAGTAGCGCCCAAGTATTGGTTGCCCCACAACCAAGAGACATGGTCAGGGCGTGGTCGTCCGCCCAAGGCCTTTACCATTTGGCAGGGCAGTGCTTCTTACAAAGAATGGAAAGCCAAGCATCCGGATGAGAAGTTCCCGGCTTTCCCGGGCTGAGGCTTGCGAATGCGAGGCAACGAGTGCCCGAAGGGACTTCGGGCACTCATTTCTTACGTCTGCGGATTGCCGTCTATTAGCTCAGGTCACAACCACTCGGCTGTGGCCAAGTAGTTGCCGGTAGCATCGCCTTGACGTCTGCTGGCGCCGTGATGCCAATCGTGCTGGCGCCAAAGGTGTCTTCCAGCTCATTGATGCTGACGATGTAGCTGTCCAGCGATCCGAGCGTGGCGCTGTTTGGAATGAGCCAACTGATGGCCCGCGAGCCGCCATTGGGATTGGCCGTGATGATGGTCTTCCAGAAGAAATCCGGCGTGCGGATGCCATGACTGGTGAGGAAGTAGTCGTTGGTCGTGTCGCTGTAAATGACGCCCCCATAGACTTGGACGCTTGCGATATCGCGATAACACTCAGCCACTTCTTCAGCACGGACCCAGATGCCTTGATTGAAGCTAGCCACCTGCGGAACGATGTTGGACATCAAGTTGGCGCGGCGGATGTAGGTGCGTTGTAGTCCATGTGGTTGGAGGTCACCAAGTGCCCCCGGTCATAGCCAGAACGCACACTGGCATAGGAAGCACTCGACGTTTGGCCTGCGCAGCCACTGGGTAATTCGGTATCCAAGTTGAAGCTTGAAGGGCGCGCTGCCGAGCCGGTGTCGGCTTGCAATACATACTCGTAGCGCAGCGCGGTGCGGTTGGTGCAGTCGTAGCTCAACGTGTAGCCACCCTTGTTGAGCGTGACCACTTGGGCCTGGGCCGCAGCACTGAACGTGGTGATCAACGACACGGCGAGGAAGATTCGGAATCGCATAGCAGCACATCTCCTTGTGTTTTCTGGGGTCGCACAAGCTCAGCAAGCACGGAACAAGGCCGTTGCCTGTTGAGGAACGCATGAGTTGACGGAGTTGAAGCAGGCAGCCCAACTGGGCGAGTGGCAGGGTTGCGCCGCGCCCCTGTTGCCACGATGTGGCACGCGGTCGTCACTTGTATCTAACAAACGAACTCTAGCGTCAATCCCTAATTCTTGAAGTTGTGACCCAGCTCCAACGACCTGAGCCACTAGCAAGTGGGTGGTTCCATAGCGTGGCACAGGCGGTGCGGTCTCAGGCGATGCGACAGCGCCATCGATACTCTGGGTTATGGACAGAGCCCAGTTGCGAACCCACCTTGATCACTTGGACGATGCGGTGCCGGCGTTGCGGGCATCAAGTCCTGACAGATGCCATTTCTTACGCGCTTTCGCGGGCATGGCGCAGATCATTGAGGCAAAAGCTCTCACTGCTCAGGATGCCGAATTCGTTGTGTCGACTCCCCGTAAAATTGATCCAGCCATAACTAGAGGTCTCCGGCACACTAGCCACCAAGGAGACCAATGATGCGCAAGAGCAAGTTCACCGAGAGCCAGATTGTCGCCACGCTGAAGCAGGTCGAGGGCGGTCGCCAGGTCAAAGATGTACCTGATTAGCCCCGACTCTCAGCCATGAAAATTGCTCGCTGCACGTAAAACCGGCTCTGGGCATGGTGTGGATTGCATCATGGCCGTGGCAAGTCGTGGCAGCATCTCGCGCAAGCGGAATCGACGATTAAAACGATAGGCCGCTTCTCCCAGGTAACGCCTTGCGTATTTGCCTTGCGCGATGGCGTGATACACGCCACTGATGGCGCGCTTGAGATTGCCCAGCACCACGTTGAGCCAACGTGCACCGGCCGTTTCGGTCGCGGCACGACCACCGCCAGTGTCCAGCGTGGTGTGCGCGTGGCCGGCGTCTTCTAGCCGGCGGAAGCAGGCCAGCCCATCGGTGTAGACCTCGCATTCGGGCGCCAAGCGACGGGCAATCCAGTCCTGCAGCGAGGTGTTATCGAAGCTGCGCACCGGCTCGATCACCACAAAGCGCGGCGCGGTGAAGGTGGCATCGGTCTGCACCGCAATCAGGAACGCTTGTTTGTTCTCCGATCCGCGTCCGGCCTTGCCACCGTTACGCTCGCCGCCGAGATAGGCATCGTCGATCTGCACGAAACCCGCCAGTTTCCGCATGGATTCGCGCTCGGCCATAACCTGCATGATCTTGTGTTTCATCCGCCAGGCCGTCTTGTAGTTGACGCCCAGATGCCGCATCAACTCCAGCGCGGCCATGTTGGTTTTGGTCGAGGTCAGCAGGTGCAACGCCAGCATCCAGGTGCGCAGCGGCAGCTTGGTGCCTTCGAACATCGTGCCTGCAATCAGGCTGGTCTGATGCCGGCACGCGCTGCATGGTAGTAGATCGCAGCACCCCGCTTGAAACGCGAGCGCACGCGTCCGGCACAAACAGGGCAACGAAAGCCTTGCGGCCAGCGCCACTTGTAAAGCGCGCGATAGCACTTGGCTTCGGTGCCGTAGGACGCGAAGAACTCAGGCATCGACAATCCCGCTTGGAACTGCACGGCATTGATACTCATCACGCCACCTCGTTGGCTTCAGGTGACAGCAGCATCCACCCAGCGCGGCGCAGATCCTGCGACAGGCGGCTGATGGTCAGGGCTAATCAGGAAGATGTATGCCGTGAGCTGGGCATTTCCGATGCGACGTACTACGTCTGGAAGTCCAAGTACGGCGGCATGGAGGCAGCTGACGTGCAGCGCCTTCGCGACCTGGAGACCGAGCACAGCAAGCTCAAACGCATGTATGCCGAGCTCGCGATGGAAAACCATGCACTGAAGGATGTCATCGCAAAAAGCTGTAGACCCGGCGCACAAGCGCCCGCTTCTTGCCTGGCTCATCGAGCAGCATGGCTGGAGCGAGCGCCGGGCCTGTGCGGTGGTTGGCGTGGCTCGATCGACAGCGCGCTATCGGCGTCGTCCCGACCGCGACGAGGAGGTCATTGCGCTGTTGTCCGAATTGGCCAAGCGTTTTTCCCGAGCGTGGTTTTGGAAAGCTCTTTCAGATCATCCGCCGTCGCGGACATGTGTGGAATCACAAAGGGTGTGGCGCGTGTATTGCCTGATAAAGCTCAATCCACGTCGTCGCAGCAGGCGCCGGGTCCCGACCCGTCATCCACAACCGCTGACATGCGGAGCACGCCCCAATGCTGGATGGTCGATCGACTTTATGTTCGATGCGCTGTGGGATGGTCGACGTTTCCGCACGTTCAATGTCATCGACGACTTCAGCCGGGAAGCCTTGGCGATCGCAGTGGACTTGAATCTTCCGGCCGCCCGCGTCATCCGCACCTTGGAACGCATCGCAGCCTGGCGTGGCTACCCCGCCAAACTTCGCTTGGACAATGGCCCGGAGTTTGTCGCATTAGCCTTGGCCGAGTGGGCCGAGCGCAAAGGCATCGCCTTGGACTTCATCGAGCCGGGGCGTCCAATGCAAAACGGTTTTATCGAACGCTTCAACGGCAGCTACCGGCGCGGCGTGCTGGACATGCATCTCTTCCGCACGCTGAGCGAGGTCCGCGAACAGACCGAACACTGGCTGGCCGACTACAACCAGCAGATCCCGCACGACAGCCTGGGCGGGCTAACGCCCGCCGAGTTCCGTGATCAACATCTACCGCAGACCTCTAGTTTTGGCTGGCATTGAATTGCGGGGAGTCGACACTCGGCCACGATGGGAGGTGCCATCACCGGCATGCTGCCTTCCATGACCTGACGCGCCTTGTCCAATTCGCCCAGGAGTTCATCGTAGTCAGGCAGGTTGGCATCCCATTCCAGTAGTGTCGACACACCACCGGTCAATTGCTGCGCCAGTGCATACAACTCCCACACGCGGGCAGGAACGGGTTGGTCATGTGTGTCGACCAGGCAGTCGCCATATTGCGTCGGTCCTGCCAGATGGATCTGCACGACCTGCCGGTGCGGCAACGCGCGCAGATACACCTCGGGATCGAAGCGGTGATTGTGGGCACTCACATAGACATTGTTGACGTCCAGCAAGATGCCGCAACCCGTGCTTTCGGCAAGGCACGCCAGGAACTCCCACTCGGGCATGGTCGATGTCTGGAATTGCACATAGCTGGATGGATTTTCCAACACCAGCGCTCTGCCGAGCACGTCCTGCACCTGCAGAACGCGGTCGCACACATGGGCCAGTGACTCTGCGTTGAAGGGCAGGGGCAGCAAATCGTGCGAGTTGTGAGAGCCAAGCCCGGTCCAGCACAGATGATCCGAGACCCAGACGGCGTTGATGTCTTCTGCCAACCGTTTGAGCTTGTGCAAATAATCGTTGTTGAGTGGCGCGTCTGAGCCGATCGACAAGCTGACGCCATGCATGACGATGGGAACCTCAGCCGCCAGCTTGCGCAACATGGCACGCTGGTAGCCGGCGTCATCGAGATAATTTTCCGAAATGATCTCGAACCAATCCACCCGCGCTCCCCCGGCCAGGATGGCCGGGAGATGTTGGGGACGCAGTCCGACACCAAATCCGAGATTGGGTAAGCCCAGGCGGGGCAGTGGCAAGCGTTCTTCCACCATGTCCTGGGCGTGGTGCGGTTGAGTCGGACGTGCGTGCATCACCGTGTCGGCCGGTCAGGTGGAAGGCGGCAGGGCGATGCGCAGATCCGTTGGACTGGGCTTAGTGCCGGGTGGCAGCTGGCGGCTGGCCATGACCTTCTCGAACGCCTGCCATGCGATGTCGTAGACGGAGTCGCCCACGGCGAAGGGCAGTTCCGCCACTGGTGTGGGAGTATTGTTCGGATCGGTGAAATTGAACAATTCCATGGTGCCGGCCGTGGGATACAACTGCGAGGCGGAGATGGGCACGGCGCATCCACCCAACCCTGCGCATTTGTTGTCTGCGGGCGCGCTGAAGAAGTCCGGCAGGCCGCAGGTGCCACCTACCGCCGGAGCACGTGGCGCAGATTGGCCACACCCGCCGCGTCCTCCGATCGCTTGGGAGCAATTGCCGCCACCGCTCACCCCATGAGCAAAGCCACAGCCTCCTTGCGTGGCGCAAGTATTGGAGCCTTTGCAGCTGTGATAGATGGCCGGTGCCGCACAGTTCCCGCCAGAGGCATCCAGTGCCAGGCCCTGGCAGGCGTGTTGCAGGGCGCTCGTGGGCTGTGCCGCCATCCCTTGCCGCAAGGTCGGCGCGCTGCCATAGACGGCCCAATACAACCCCATGCGATCCCCTGAGCCGACCATGGAGGGGAACGGGAAGTCGACAGACAGATCACCCCAGGATTTGGTCAACACGGTCGTAATGCCGGCGAGCGAACCTTGCGCGACGTTGTCCAAGTCGACGGGGTTAAGCTGCTTCAAGTTGTTGAGAGCCGTTGCCACCTCGGATGGCTTGGGGATGGTGGTCGGCGCCGTGGCAGGGTCGAAATCGGCACTGGTGAGTAGCGCCTCTGTCCAGATGTTGCCGGAGACCGCGTGCCACTCACTCCACGTCTCCACCTGATCGACCAGATCAAGCAGCTGCTCGAAGCGTTCGTAATGATCCTGTCCACCATTGCTTGATCGCGCAGCCGCATCTGCCGAGGGCGCCGGGTCGCCCGAGTCGGTGTAGGACGGATAGTTGTTGGCCAACGCCGCTTCGTCGGGCTGGAACTGCACGATCACGCTGTTGAGGGTGGCGAGTTCGGCCCCGGTTTCCAATGCACGCTCGTGGATCATCCCGAGAAATGCACTGGTGGTCTGCCAGTCAATCCCGCCTTCGCCTTGATCGCAGATGGCATACATCATGTAGATGGCCTGCGCTGCGGCAGCCAGGGGATGGGTTTCGGTGATCTGGGTGTTGAGCTGTGGGTATTCTTTTTGGATCTTGCTGGTGGCGGTGTTGAACAAATCGCGCTGACCAGTAGGGCCGGTGAACACCTTCTCCCACAAGGTCTGGTTGTCCTCGTATTTGAGTGTGATGTATTGGAATAGACAAAAATACATCCAGCCGATCGTTCCGAATTTCGGCAGATCCACTTCCGTATTTGTCGCGGTCCAGCCGTTGAACGGCACGGTCGGGAAATAGGTTGTTTCAAGCACCGATGGCTTGATCTTGGCGCGTGCGGTGTCGTGGTTTTCCTCGATCACCGTGAACAGCGCCACTTGCGCGTCAGTCAGGCCCGCAAGATCGACATTCAGCCCGCTGCCGACCGTGCCGTCTTCAAGGTCTTGCAGATCGATGATGTGCGGAATGACGGTTTGCGTGGGGCCGTAGCAGATCCAGTTGTAATTGGCGTCTTGCAGGAGCGGGCTATTGAAGGTCGGGGTGACGCCGACCGCGCCGCACAGATTTGCAGCCATCTGCAGATGCAGCATCTCATCGATAAAGACCGAGAACAGCAGGTTGTAAGCGCGTTGCGGAGCGGTCTGTTCGGGTGGAGCACCAAGCGGTATTGTCCCGGTTGCCATGCCCGGCCAGCGACGGCCCTTGTAGTAGGAAATGCCATTGGCATTGATCGCATGCGTGCCCTGGATGGACTTCATTGTGCACATGTAAAGCGGGACGGTGAACAGCTCTACATTGACAGCGGCCTGGACTAAGGCTTGCAATGCCGCTTTATCGGCCTCGAAATTGGCAAGCGGTTGTTCGACGATCTGGCGGGGGGCTTTGGGAATAATGCCTAATGTGGCGTGCGTTTCGGTCGCGCTCATACAAACCTTCTCCATGGATGTCCTAGCATTCGGCTGGGTGGCGAGATCGCATGCGTGTGTAGCGCATCCATCCATCCCAGTGGCGACGAGAACTGCATCCGTCCGTGCAGTCCTTGCATCTAGGCACACCTGGAGATCAAGGGCGCTCTATTGGTTTCTTGGCGAACCCTCGGAAAGTGTCGTCGATTGCTTCGACGTATAAACCTGGCCGCAAGGCGAGTCAATTGCTCAGTGCGCCTGGGAACGGCAATGCGTGACCAGGCCTACTGGGCTTTCGTGACCGAGCGCATCAGTGGCTGAGCCAAGTTGGCAGATCAAGACACGAGACCACTTGGTCATCGGCGGTCCTCAGCACAACAGCCTGGCAGCACGGGGATGAGCGTGGCCCTCCCTTTCTTTCGTTGGTTGTCGGCGGAAGACCACCCGGTGCGCCTGATCTTGCAAGAGATATGGCGCTAAGCTTGAGTTCGGTCATCACGCTCTTTCGTCGCTTACGCCATTACGGCAAGATCCAAGTGAAAGAGAGGCCGCTGAAAATTTTTACGGCATCGGTAAAAATCGAAGGAGGCGATTGTTGATGAGCCAGGATGCGATTCAACTGATCCAATGCTTGGGGAGGCATGATGTCTGAGCAGGTTGAGAAGCTCTTTGAAGGTTCTGATGAGCTGTTGGAGGCGTTGGCGCCGATCACAGCGGCTCCGCCGTTTGATCAAAGTGATCTGCAAGTTTGTCGCGCACTTTGCCTGCTTTCGATTGAGCATGCTGTTGCGAGCCGCTGCCTTCTTGCGTTTGGTGCGGGACCATCGACGGTCATCATCCACCGCGCGCAGTTCGAAGCGCTGGTGAGAGCCGTCTGGGTCTTTTACTGCGCAAGCGATGATGAGGTGGCCTGCTTACAAGAAGAACTGACATCGACAAGTGAATCATTAGCTGCTCGCTTGCCCATGCTATCCAAGATGCTCCAAGCTCTGGAAACGGTGAAGCAGGCAGCCGAGCCACTGCGGGCGTTTTTGGAGTTCAAGAAATACTCTTGGGTGGCACTCAACTCGTTTGTCCACGCGGGCGCACATGCACTTCACCGATTGCGAACGGGCTTCCCGCTTGAACTCGTTGAACTTGTGGTCAAACAAAGCAACGCGCTGGTCGTGATGGCTCACATGCAACTCGCGATCACCATAGGTAGCAAAGACGCCGTGCACTGGGTCGCTACGACGGCGGATGGCTTTTTCGCTGTGCTTCCTCCACGAACAGGTTAGGCTTTGTTGCGGCCCCATCACCATCGCCCACGGGTCGTCAGACTGGTGAGTGGCAAAGCTTGCGGTGCAAGTTGCTTGCAGTGAGATTTGAACGAAGGACGGTTTGGATGACCAATATCAGCAAGGCGGAAAGTTTCGAAGACGGATTTTTCCGTGCAGCACTTGAAGTCATCGCAACGAATGATGAGCGCAAGGCCATCATCGCCAGCCGTGATTTCAATGGCCTGAGGCAACGACTCGATCGCTCAGCGAGCACGACGCGCTTCACGCAAGCCATGGCGGAGTTCTACCTCGGCATCCCGAGACGCCAATTCGACCAATTCAAGCGTGAGCACGGCAATCCGTTTCTGATCAGCAAGAGCACGCCACGCTCAATTGCTAAGGTAGAACTCTTGACGTGGTATGCCCAAGTCACCAAAGCCCGAGAGCAGATTCAAGAGCCGATCTCGGGCAACTTCGGTCGAACGGGGAAGGTTATTCCGTTCATTGTGATTCGCGAGTCGGCCGGCAAGATCAAGAGCGTGATCTCACATGCGGGCATCACTGGGCTCGATATGAGTGTGATCGAAGAAGCTTTCCAGCAAGGCGCAACGATCTTGGCCCTGACTATCGATCAAGCCTTGGCGCTGCCTTGGCAGTCAAACGCCGAGAAAAAGCATTGGCGAAATGCCTACCGCTCTCATCTGATGACGGTCCATGCATCCAAGATGGCGTGGCTGGATCGCCAAGAGTTAGACGAAGACACCAAGCCCGCCCAAAGCGACCAGCGCACTAGGAGATAGCTTGATCTTGCCGCTGCCTTGCGACGAGCGGATGAATGGTTGTTCAGCGATCGCGGCGATCTAGTCCTGTAGCGATGCGGCTGTGATGCATAGATTGCGTTCCGAAGCTTGGCGGGTCGCCAAGCACGGAGAGCAAGATGAAATACACCATCGAGATTAATGCGACTGCCCACCTGGTCCACTGGGCAACGATTGAGGCGACCTCGCCCGAGGAAGCCCTTTCCAAATGTGATATCGACGCGATCTCTTATAGCGACTTCGAGTTCGAAGAATGGCACAGCGCACCCGAGATCCATCGCATCGAAGATGAAACCGGCACGCTCATTGCGTGCGACTACGAGGACGAAGTTCCTGACATCGACGATCTGTAAGTGCCGTTTCGGTTTGTCCAACCGACTGATGCTGTCACGCTGCGGTCTTGACGAAAGGCGTGATGGCCTTAGATTGAATGGAAGGAGACGAAATGAAACAGGCAATTAGAAAGAGTATTAGACAGGCAGTGAAGCAAGGAAGCGAGGCGTATGTGCAGTCACTTTGTGAGGCTCAAGGCGATAGCGATGCTGCGGCACGCTATGCCATTGATGTGGCGATCACGAGCGGCAAAGAAAGCTTGGTTGATCAACTGGTGCCGCTATTGTCGAAGTCTTTTGCGGTCTATCCGCTTGATGTGGCTGTCAAGGCGGGTTCGGTGCGGGCAGTTGAGCAGCTCATGGCGTTTTGCGACGCAGAGGATGACGAGGCATTGGTGCTTGCTGCCAGGCACGGGCACACGGAGTGCGTCAAACGCCTGCTCAAAGAATGCAATCCCCTTCAAAGCGACTCTCAGGCGTTGTATGAAGCCGCGCTCCATGGCCACGCAGGTGTTGTCTTTCAGTTGGTCATTTTCTCAGACGCCAAGGCCCAGGACAGCCGGGCGCTGATTGCCGCTTGTCGGGAAGGCCACTTGGATGTGGTCAAGCATTTGTTGCCGTTCTCATCGAAGATCCAATGTGCGCTGCATGGCTTTGCGGCGGCGGCCGAGAACAATCATGCCGAGGTCGTTGAGTTCTTGATCGAAGCCGGTCTTCCCGATCCCGAGGACACCTACGCATTAGGACTTAACGTCGCTGCTGCCAAAGGACATGCAACGTTGGTGGGGAGTCTGCTTTGGGCGATCGTCAGAACAGGCCATGCGCCACGCGACTTTGGCGAGAAAGCACTGTTCGCTGCAGCGACGAAGGGCGATGCAGGAATGGTCAAGTCACTCTTGGAGTTCGCCCATAAGACCGCTTATCCGGAGGCCGGCTTGTTTGCTGCACTCCAAAATGGCCATGATCAAGTGGCGGATGTTCTGGTTCGCCGAGTGAACTTAGATCACGTGCGTGAATTGATCTCGGACGAAGAGATCGAAGAAAAGCTAGACAATTTGATCGCCAAAGTTGAGGCTACGAAGCAGCACAGAGAGCTTCAATCCAACGAGCGCCAGAGAGTTGCGCAGAGCAATACGCCAAATTCAATGGAAAAGCGTCCATCTCGCGGTGCTCGCCTGTGAGTGGTGCTGGCCGATGGATTGGGTGTTTTGAAAAACTTCGAAATTCCGTAGGGCTTTTCGTTGGCTTCCGCGAAGCTATAATCCTGATGTGGTTGAGTTCTGTGCCTTAGACAGCAATACGCTCAACACTGCTGGCTTCCCGGGCGCCACCTTGGGAACTAGTAATTTAAGATGACTACCCACCATCGGTTGCTGCGCCCAAAGGGCCGCTATGCTTCATAGACAAGCGTAAAATGTCTTGCAAACTAGCCCTCGCCGATGTGCCAGTCGTGAAGAGCCAACATATCGCTCTGGATGTCAATGTTTTTTGCGCGTAATGCAATGGTGATCGCAGGAATTACGTGCCATGTGATCATTTCGCTAGGCAGATCGATCGCTGCGCGCCAATGAGAACCCATAGCTAAATCCCGCATAGAGGAAAAATCCAAGTGATTTAGCATCGCAGAAATCTCTTCGGAATTTAGATAAATTCCTGAAAATACCTCAGGCTCCTCGGTTCGCCACACATCTATCTTCTTCCCAGAATGGCGATCGTTAGGGTCAAGGCTTGCAAGTTTTATGAATTTTCCGATTGCCAAATTCCAATCTTGAGTCGTGCTTAAAAAGTAACGCCATGCGTCTTGGGCAAGAGGAGAGGTGAGAAACGTAAGCCTTTCTTCAAGCTCTTTGGCTAGCTTTATCCGCGACTGTTCGTATCGGGCAAGGAGAAGTTGATCATTGGCCGCTACGCTAACCACCGTTTTTTCCAAGTTCACCTTGAATTGAACAGCCTTTTGTTCAATCGCGTGGAGCGCAATGCGCGTGGCCAAAGCCTCCTGATCACTTGGTGTGCCAGTAAATTTGTTCAGTTCGCCCAGTGTTATGGTTTCAATTGCTGATGGCGCTTGTGAAACAGGGGTTGCGCCATTAGCTCTGATGTGAATTAGAAGGTCATTTAAGTCATCCAGCCGTTTCATTAAATTTTGATGCGACTCCCTAAGGAAAGCTTTTGTGCTTGAAGCGGTCATTTGGTTTGATTCGAGCAGGGCAATCACATCATCATGCCTTTGCGTAGCAAGCCAGGATTTGAACTCTTCGATATCTGCGTCGCGAGAAGATTTGCGCTGCGCTACGAAGTCGGAAGCAAGCGAGACGATGGTGGCTAAGCCTGACGCTGCAGCGATCGGATCCATGATAACCTCTTGTCGGTTGCAAGCTGGGATTTATAAATAATAGATTTAAAGTAGCGCAGGTTAGAACGAGATTTGGTCACCTTTACTGTTCTTCCGTTGATCGCACGTTGAAAGTATGACCAAATTCACGGCTGTTCAAAGTCATCAGAATGGCATCTTCCGAATTTTGTTCTCTAAGTCTGTGGAGCGTGGAGCGGTGGTGTGGTCGTCGTGCGAAAGAATACCGAGGTGCTTTCCTTCCTTTGTGAGCTTGTGCATCGGCGATCCATCCAGCGTCGCTACCTTGAAATCGGGAAGTTCGATCTTGACGGGAAGCTCGGCAAGAAGCAGTTCGCTAATCTCAATTCGAAGCGTCGTTTGAACTAAGATTTCGTAATCTTTGGCTTCAACCGGTGCCTTGGCTTCAAACTCAAGTGTTCCCATAACAACTGGTAGCGTCTCGCCCTTCAAGAGTGCATAAGCAAGGTTGATATCTGCCATTTCGCTCGGTGTGATGTCATAGCCAGGCGGCAATTGGAAAGAAGATTGGACGGCGTCGGCCACAAGGTGGAGCCTCCCAAACGTTCGGGCGGTATTTATCAGTGATTGGAGCTCCGGCGCCGTGGCAAGCGTAATGGGAAGAACGTGGTGCGCACCTTCGAAACTAAATTCAATCCTTGCACACTGCTTGATCTCCACTGACGTCGCCCATGACTCCCAATCGCGAAGCGCGGTGAGATCCCGCATGGGAACCGATGACAATCTCACATCACTCCAATCGATGTGCCAATCTACTTTTCCCCTCATGGCACCTTGTTGATGGAAGTCGGCAGACATCTCCATGAGGCGATCTGGATGACATGCCACCACCGACGCGCCTTCCTGCCCAATGAAGAGTTCAGCGGGAAGCGTAACGGTTGGCGAAGATACAGTGTGACGTTCACCCGCATGCAGGCGAATGAATCCTGTGCGGCGTCGAGTTGGTTCGATGGATATCGTTCCACCGGACCGGGAATCTAAGCCGAGAGTGGAGAGAAGGAGAGACCCCATCGAGCGTACATCTTCTACCTGGATCTCAGCAGGCTTACCTAGCCTAATGGCGTCAGACAAAGCTTTTAAGTTAGCCTCGCCAGCAGCAGCTTCAAATTGAATGCGGGCTTTGGAATTGTCTACAGTAGCCCGCACAGTGAAGCACTCACGCCCATCGACGAGCCCAACGTCAACCTCAAGGCTAGGATCAAGAGAGTTAAGGTAGACGCGACGATCTTCCGCAAGTTCAGCTAATGCATGAGGCCGCTGTGCAACTGGCGTTAGACTTGCTTGGAGGAAGTGTTCGAAGCTCTCGCGTTCGTTGAGTTTTTGATTGAGGTCCATCCGCACACCCGCATTGCCCGAGCCGCTCAGTCGACCTGGATTGGCTTTGGCCCACGCCTGCGCGTGAACCCAATAGAGCTCCCCATTACCGGTGCGCCTGACGATAACAACGGTCTGTGGATCTTCCGCATAGTGACGAAGACGGTTCTTAGCAACCGGTGCTGTAACGCTACGCTTCTTACCAACTTTCGCCTCGCCCTTGACTTGGACCGAAAATCGAGCGCCCTTGTAAAGAGCGCGATCAGGCATAACGAGAAGGTCGTAGCCATCATCAATGTGGTCCGTGCCAACCACCCATCCCCAGCTGTTGAAGAGCTGCTCAACCTCGAGTTCAGCGGCTCGTCCTGTAATTTGATTGGCTGAAAGGCTCAAAGCATTACCTCCTTATGAACATGGACGGCTCCGTGCCAATGCGGCGAGGCAATGGGAGATGATTCCTCAGACGGATGGATGGTTGACCACCCTTTGCCAAGATTCTTTTCGAACAGAAAATTTACCACTTCGTAGCGCTAGTAGGTAAGCAGATGCTGTCGAAATACGCCTGGATGTCACTAGCTTCCTCACGCCGCTGCTCCTAAAGACCTACTCTTCGTATTTCCCAATCGCCACGTGATAGGGTTCGGACCTGATGGAGGTCAGTGTCGTAGATGGCGATCAGGTCAGAGCTGCTGGCAATGATGTGGCCTCGGATCTTTCGTTTACCCTTTTCCCAGAGTTCTGAATCGCCTCGCGATACAGGACCAAGGAGTCGGCTCTTTTCTGTAATTGCCTCATCTTTGCCAGCATGCTCGCCGAGCAACCCTGGCGGGATCGCTACGAACAAACCAACGAAGAAAAGGGTCAGTGCCAGGTAAATTCCTGAAGCGGCTATACCTCCGGACGAAAGAAAGAGCATGATCCTTGGATGTCGCCGGCCGAATTGCTCAATTAGACCTTGGTTGACTGGTAGGTCGGGTAGTCTGTAGATCCAGACTGCCAACCAAACCACGAAAAGAGCGATTGCCACGGATATCCAGGGAAAGGATCGGATCATCCCAAGCCCTTGCAGCACGATGGCGTAGTAGCCGCGAACAACCTTCCAGTCGGCCGATTGGGGAAATAGGTCGGCTTGAACGCCCCAGGCTTTGAGATAGCTGGTGTAGGCGACATGTCCGCATCCGTGAAGCACGATTCCAGCCAGCGTTGTCATGGCAGCGAGGCTGCCGACGAAACGAGTGATGGACCACGATTGCTTAGATAGCAACTTGCCTTGCTCTTCTTGTCGCGGGATACGACGCTTTGATCGGACAATCTGGATATGGCGCATGGTTCTCGTAGTCGTCAATTGCTGGACAAGAAGGTTTTCCGTAGCCAATCCATTGCTTCATCGAGATCGAGGTTCGAGCTGGCATAGGACACTTGAAGCAAGTGAGGCGAAAGCAGACTGTCCCATTTTTGGCTGGCCAGATTTTTCGCGCCTGCCAATAGCACTTCAATGGATGGGGTTGGTGCAGCGGCAATCGCCTTGAGCGCTGTCTCGATGTTCTCAAGGGCATTCGGACCCCGCGTGATCTCGACCCCCAGTCGGCTACCCTGAGCCTTGAAGTTCCTGGCATTGAGCAAGCAAGCGATTGCATCGTTGGCCGCGTCGCCCAGCCAAGTGAGAAGCAGGATGTCGCTTCCCCTATCCAGAAAGAGTTGATCATCCAAGCTGTGTTGCTGGTAGCTGGTCCGTCCTTCGTCGATGAAGCGCTGCGCACACGCATCCACAAACGTCGGCGTCAGTGTTCCCTTATAGATCGCTCGCATGGTTTGACGCACTTTGGTATGCACGCGTCCGCCGCCGCCGCTGAACAACGGTGGCGCGCCACTCTTGGTGGCAGACACGTAGATCGTCTTCTGGCCTTCGTCGATTTGCTCGACCATCCAGGTGCGCCCGCCAAACAAGATACGCTGGCCGGTCGTGAGCATCTGGGAAATGGGCAGGGTGCCAAGCGGTTTGCCAGCAGCGACAATCCGGAATTCCTCGTCGACCGTGAACGCTGCATAGAACGAGTAGTGGTTGACGATCCGGTCGCCGACAGGTCCGTGCAACAAGAGCCCGGATCCATCTTGGATCAAGATGTCTTGCTGCCCCAAATGGCGCAGCAGCTCGACAAACGCATCACGAGACACTTGATTGAAAGGGGCATTGGGGGCGCACAGCAACTGGAATGCCTGAGGTGCAGTCAGGCCGCCATACTGCGCAATGGCGGAAAGGAGCTGCTGGATGAAGGTGGAAAGATGCGCACCTTTGACCACAGGCGGCTCATACCATTTTTCGGTGAGCAGCATGACCACGGCCAAAGTCTGGAAGGTGTCGAGCCTCAGGCGTGTTCGAAGATCCGCTTGCGAGTCGATGGCGTCTTCAATCACATAGCCGCGCAGGATCGCAGCTTCACCTTTGCGTCTTCCGGATCTGCCCATGCGTTGACGAAGACTGGCAACGGTAGGGGGCGTGCCAATCTGGGCAACGCTCTTGACCGCGCCGATATCGATGCCGAGTTCCAATGTGTTGGTGCAAACGGCAGTTGCTGGCTGATCCTTTTGTTTGAGCGCAGCCTCAGTGTCGTAGCGAATTTCTTTGGAAAGACTGCCATGGTGCGGCCAGAACTCACGCGACACGCCGCCTTTCTCGCAAAGCTCATTGAGCAGGTGGGTATAGCGCTCGACCTCACGGCGGCTGTTGGGAAAGACCAGGTTGTTGCTACCGCGAAGGATTTTGAACAAATGCTCGGCCACAGCCAATGGTGCTAGTTCTTGCTTCTCCTTCTTGTCATCAGCTTCGCCCTTTTGAGGAACAGGTTCTTCAAAGCCTTTGATGATAAGGAGAAGTTCTGACGCATCGGAAGGGGCGTCTACAATCGCGGCGGTGCCCGCTGGACGCAGAAAGCGCGCCGCAGCCTGCATGTCACCCAATGTTGCCGATAGCCCAATGCGAGGCACTTTACGACCAACGATGGTATCGATCCTGTGTAGCAAGGATTGAAGTTGTTTGCCGCGCTCGCTGCCGATGAAGGCATGCAGCTCGTCGATCACAAAGTAAGCCAGGTGCTTGAAGATGCCGGCAACCGAGGTGCCTCGGTTGCACAGCATTGCTTCCAGAGACTCTGGTGTGATCAGAACGACGCCATGTGGTTTCTTGAAAAAGCGTTGTTTGCTTGTGCTGCTGATGTCGCCATGCCACGGCCACACCGGAATGTCGAGGTCTTCGCACAGTCGCTCCAATCGACCGAATTGATCATTGATCAGGGCTTTCAAAGGACTGATGTAAACAATTAAACCCGCTGGGGTCTGCTGTTCAAGATAAGTCAACGCCGGCAGGAAAGCTGCTTCCGTCTTGCCCGAGGCGGTGCTGGCGGCAACGATCACATCTTGATCGGCAGGCAGGATCAGTGGGATGGCCATTTCCTGCACATCCCGCAAGGCTTCCCATTGCTCCGCCCACAGATAGCGCTGGATGCCCGGCGATAGAAGAGAAAAGGCATTCGACAGGCTCATGGATTAAAGCTTGAACGAAGCCAATTTGTCATCCGCTTGAACCGTTAGATCTTCGTCGCCGCCGTGGTCTTCCTTGACTTCAACCTCGCCGATCAAGGTTTGCCAAGCCGTGCCAGGGTTTTGCTCCAAGACGGCCAAAAGATTGATAAACGCCGTGATCGTGGTGCGAGGCGTGCGGAAGAAACTGTCACCAATCCGATTGGCGCAGTGCTCCATGAATTGCGAGACGGCCTCATCAGGCAGCAGATAATTATCTGCATCGCCACCCGCGTAGACGTGTCGAATTTTGGTCAAGAGCACGTAGAAGTCTTCCGCAGTGAGGCTCGAAAGTCGCACCACAGGTCCGGAGAAGTCGACCAGCCCTTCCTTGGCAAAGGTGTTTTGGGCCAAGCGACTTTGAAGCGCTTGGTAGCTGTAAACACCGCGCCGTGGATCCATCAAGAATTCAGGCGTGCCACCCAACACGAAGCCAAGACCCACTGCCGTGCCTTGGAAGGAGTCATTGAGCATGCGCAGGATCTGCTCGTAGTTCGAGTTGCGCGCTTGGGCATTAGCAAGCTTATAGAGATTGACGAGCTCGTCCAGGCAAACCAGAAGGCCGCTAAGGAAGCTCTGAACAACGCACCATAGATACGCGACACTACCCGCCTCATGTTGAGGAGTAATCCATGCAACTGACGTTCGGCGACGCTGAAGGCCTGGGCAAGCGCAAGCAGACCCGCCGGGAGATCTTCCTGGCCGAGATGGAGCAGGTCGTTCCGTGGCAGCACTTGCTCGGTCTGATCGCACCGCACTATCCGGTGTCGGGACGCCCTGGTCGACAGCCATACGCACTGGCGACGATGTTGCGGATTCATTTGCTGCAGCAGTGGTATGCGTTGAGCGATCCGGCGATGGAAGAAGCGTTGCACGAGATCCCGATCTTGCGGAGGTTTGCCCAGCTCGGTGGCTTGGACAACGTTCCGGACGAGACCACGATTTTGAACTTTCGGCGCCTGCTGGAGACCCATGGCCTTGCCGCGCGGATGCTGGACGCGGTCAACGCGCATCTGGCACGCAAGGGCCAGAGCCTGCGGTCGGGCACGATCGTCGATGCGACGCTGATCGCTGCACCCAGTTCGACCAAGAACGCCGATCACGCGCGCGACCCTGAAATGCATCAGACCAGGAAGGGCAATCAGTGGTATTTCGGGATGAAGGCGCACATCGGCGTGGATGAATTTTCCGGGCTGGTGCACCACGTCCATTGCACAGCCGCCAATGTCGCCGACGTCACGGTGACGCACGCATTACTGCATGGCAAAGAAGACAGCGTGTTCGGCGACAGCGGCTACACCGGTGCGGACAAACGCGAAGAACTGCAGACCTGCAAGGCTGCATTTTTCATTGCCGCCAGGCCCTCGACGCTGCAAGCCATCGGCAACAAACGCGAGCGTGCTCGGGAACAGCGTTGGGAACACTTCAAGGCCAGCGTGCGCGCGAAGGTGGAGCATCCGTTCCGGGTGATCAAGCGCCAGTTCGGTTACACCAAGGTCCGCTATCGCGGCCTGGCCAAGAACACCGCACACGTGCTGACCTTGTTTGCGCTCTCCAATCTGTGGATGAAGCGAAAGCAGTTACTGCCTGCCATGGGGAGCGTGCGCCTGTAACCCGGGGAATTCCCATGGAAAGCGCCAGAAATGGCGAAAATCCTAAAATCCAAACGCGACTCTCCGGAACGATGCGACATTCCGCACTCTCAGGCCTCGTTGTTCAGACCTTCCCTAAAGCCGGCCAGGCGCACAAAGCGCCCCATCAGCTTGAGCTGATCGTAGACCGAGGCATCATCGACAATCGAGCGCACACCAAGCGCAGCTTTGGCGTCGGTCTTGGTGGAGAACTCGCCACGCAGCCAGCGAATGGCATCGGATTTGAGTTGCTCATTGCCTTGTTCGAAGCCCTTGCAATAAGCCGCAATGACCTCAGCGAAGTCATAGCCGTTAACGAGTTCCGTCAGCTGTTCAAGCTTGGCGCGGATGACTTGCTCGGTGGGAACATCCTTTGCTTTGGCTTCGGTCTTGGCGGTCGCGATGAATTTCTCAACGACCCCTGGCAGCGCGCCACCGTCCGGCTTGGTGCGCGTGGCCAAGTTGCGCATCAGCTCTGCGTAAAGCGAACGGGCCTGGCCACCGGAGGCATGCAAGCGCCGATCGGGATTGAGGTCAGCGCTGGCGACGACGAGCTTGCGCTCCATGGCAATGGCGCGCACCAGATTGAGGAAGAAGGTCTTGCCAGCACCGTATTCGCCAACGACCAGTCGGAACGAGGAGCCGCCATCGGCCAGGCGATCGATGTCGCTAACCAGCGTTTCGACTTCGCGAATGCGCCCAACCTGGATCAGGTGCTGACCCGCACGAGGCACGACACCTGCACGCAATGACTGGATGACCGCATCACGATCCTTGGCACGAATAGGGTTGCTCATTGCTCTATTTTCTCGATGAACTCTGGGTTGATCTCCACCGGATCGTCTCCTTCAGAGAATGGGATGTCATAAGCATCAAACGATGCATCGTTGATGTGTTCAAGTGCGCCGTCGAGCATCAGCTCCAGATCCGAAGCGCCATCTTCCAGTTCGGCACGCGTCCAGTTGGGTCGGGAGAGCATGAGGCGCAGCAGTGCGCTATGCGCTTCATCCAAACCCAACAGGCCAGGAGTAGAAGCAGCTTCTTGACTGGGGAGCGGCAGTGCTTGGGGCTCGATGATGGGCTCAGGCACATCCTCGGTAAAGATGCCAGCCAAGAGGGCAGAGACCTTGGCGGTATCGTGTTGGAGTTCGGCAATACGTTTGGGGTCCAGGCGAAACTGCTTGGCTGGCTCTGCTTGGGTGGCGCTTCTTCCAGAGCTCACTGCATGGACATCACTAAAGACACGCTTGGTCTCCACGCCGAGCGTCTTGTAAACCTTCTCCAAGAAGCGCATTTCGTCTGGCGAGACGGTGCCGTCACTTTGCGCAAGGCTTGCCATTGAGGCTGCGATTGTTTCCTTGGTGGGTTGATCCAACGGGTCAAGCTTTTTCTTGAGCGAGGCCAGAGTGATGGGCGCTAGGCTCAGCCACAAAAGATGCGCACGAAGGCGGTTGTGGTCGGCGGGACTGAGGTGACTCCATGCATCAATCTCTCGGCCAAGATGTTCGATTTCGTGTGCACTGAAATCGCCATCGGCTTGTGCAACGGTGGAAGCAAGTTGCAAGGTCAACAGTGCGATTTGATACGCGCTGCTTTGGGCTTGATGGGTTTGGCCGGGCAGCAACGCGAAGAGGACCACAGGATCAGTATCGCCAGGCGCCCGCGCGCCTTCGAGCACATTGGGCTCCATGCCGATGTGAGCCGCTTCAAGCGTCCTGGCAAGGTCTCGGATCTTTTCTCGGTTGAGCGGCGCGCCACCATTGCCGAAGCGATCGGCAAGCTCAGTCAGGGGCAGGGTGATCGCACGACCTTGAACCTCGTCCACCAGCAATTGGAGCGCTGCTTTGCGCGGGGCAGGCCAAATGCTGGTTGGCAGGTGTAGCAAGCCATCCAGCGTATTCCGAGCCTCGGGGTTCTTGTTGATAAGGCGACTAAGCGGGCCGAGTTCATCCGTGCATTGCTGGACGATTTCGTTGAGTTTCTTGATGGGCGCTGTGAGCGCGGTGACATCGGGTGTCTCGCCAAACGTCTTGGGCTTGAAGCTGTTGCCATAAAAGGCCGGGGAAAATGTTTGTCTCGAAAATTTCAGCTTGGTGCGGTTCTTGGGCAGGACCAACCCTGCATCAAAAAGCTCCCGGTAGCGCTCAACGAAGAGCTGATCGAACTCTTCAGCGCAGCGCGTTGTGGCAGTTCTGAGGGGGATTTCGGGACTCAGGCGTGCCCAGGCAAGAGCTAAACGTGCTGGGATCGGCGCGCGATCCAATGAGCATTGACCCAACGCTAGACGTAGATAAAACGGAAGCTCATGGGTGCGCTGAAAGCTGGGGAGCGGTTTGGTGTAAAGCTTTTCCCCAATGTCATCGAGTTCCATCCAGTCCAGCAAGCTGTTGATCTGGAATCGGATAACGGTGTAGATCTTGCCGTAGGCGGCTTCTAGATGCCGCAGTGCTGCTTTGATGGCTGGCCAACCCTGCTTTGAGTCTGGCTCATCGGCTCCATCGATCAAGACCCGGCGTTCAATGCCATACAAGAACAACATCACGTATCGGTAGTTGCATTCGGGATCGGATCGATCAGAAGCGAGCCAATTGATGTAGGCGCGGCGCTCGGTTGCAGATAGGTCAGCGTAGTTCTCCTGGTAGCCGACCGGCTCGCGGTAGTTGCCAGTTGGTGCAACGGCGAGAACACCATTGACCAAGCTGGGTTCATTCCCACCCCTTGGTGTTGCGAGCTTGACCCCAGAGTAGAACAGTCCGCCCGAGATTTTTACTCCACGAACTTCGATGATCTCGCCCGGCTGCACCCAACGCGTCTTCTCCCAGCCCGCAGGAGGCTTGGGCACCAAGAATTCCTTTGCAGGTGCACTGCCGGCGATGCTGGTGCGATGAAGTTCGTCCGTGGCGTTCGCCGGCTCCGTGCGGGAGGCCGCAGGCAACGGTGGCGGAATGGATGACACCTCTGTCTCGCTCGTCGGAACAGGAATAGGCGGCAATGCAGGTGGCAGTGCTGGGATCGTCTCAACTCTTTCAGCAGTTGGCGTTGGCGCGATCACGCGTTGACTTTCAAGTGTGGGGTCGGAAGCCGTTTGGGCGGGTGGAGGCATCGCAGCTCTAGCAACGACCGCACGCATAGCGTCGAGAAGATTGCTGTTCAGTTGCTGCGGCGATGACGGGGCTTCCGTAGGTGCCGAGGCGATGGTTTGCGCGTCTGGTGTCTTGGTTGTTCCTAGATCGCTTGGACTAGGCGAAGCAGTTGGGCGTGGGCGGCTCGGGGTGGGCACGATGATGCGCGAAGCGTCTGATGCGGCATCAATGGCAGAGTTCGCTTGCCCACTGATTGATGGTTGCTCAGCCACAGCGCGCATTGCTTCAAGCAAATTGCCGTTGGGCTGCTGAGGGACGGGACGATCTTGAGGATTTCCGGTGGCGCTCGGTTCCAGTGCGGCACGTGTGCCTGACAGAATGATCGGAGACATTTCCGCCTGCCCGGGAGGGGCAGGAGTCTGTGGTGCTACTGGTGTCGTCGGGCCGTGCTCGGCAATGTGCGCCATCGCGGTCCGCAAGTTCCCCGGTCGGTCGGTTGCAACCCGAGCTGGGTTCTGTGGAGGTGCCGCCTGGGGAGCATGGGGAGCTGATTGGCTCAACGCTGCAGTCGGTTCCGCAACGCGCTCGCTGGCAACCCGGTTGCTCTGCGAGGGCGATGGAGCGATCGGTGGTTGAGCGGCCTCTAGCATGGAAGACAGGATCTTCCGATTGGCGCTTGCGGGAGCAGCGGCTGTAGAGCCGCGAGGTTTGCTTTGAACTCTCTTTGTTCCCGTCAGTTCGGCGAGCGTCGGCTCACGCACGATCGGGGCAGGCGGCTTCTGCTGAGCTTGCCACTTCACGAAGAGATAAATCCCAAAGGCGACCACAACAGTAATGCCGATAGCAATCCACACTTGCTTAGGCACCATCGCGATGACCGCTAATGCGATCACCAATGCGATCACGGTAAGGTCTGAGCCTTGCTTTTTCCTGCGTCGCGCCACGTGGCCCCCTGCCTAAGGCGTCTATCCTTATTTATCTTAGCGCTTTGAAAACAAGCAGGGTGCTCTCGGCTGGCTGCTAGAAATTGAGATCGAGCCTGCTTGATTGCTATCCTAATCTCAGGGATGGGGGGCGAGATGGTGCTTTATAACGATTTTTCTCGGTTTGAGAGATGGGCGCGAGATCAGCTGGCTCCCGAAGTAGTCTTGAAGATCTGCGCTGTGGTTGAAGCTAACCTTGAGCAAATCGCGCGAACGACCCACGCGGGCGGTCAGCGCACTCGGCTCATCACGCCTTTGATCCGTGCCGGTCTGGTGCGCCCGCTGCCTGAAAGGGCTGAGACGGCAATGGCGGACCAGTCAGAGCTGGGATGGACACGCTTGTCCAGGCTTCAACTTGGGCCGTTTAGGGGTTTCCGTCGCCAAGAGGTTTTTGAGCTTGATCATCGAACTGTTCTTGTCTTGGGTGCCAACGGCTCGGGAAAGAGCAGCCTCTGTGAAGCGCTTGAACTTGCACTTCTCGGACGCATTGAGGAGGCCGACGAGCGTGCATTGGATTCTCGGCGCTACTTCGACAATGCCCATGAAGGCCGTCATCAGTTGCCCGTATTAATTGCTAAGAGCAACGGTGCAGAGCACCAGGTTCAACCAGACGAGGAGCGTCATCGGTTCATCATCATCGAGCGCAACCGAATCGAATCATTTGCGCGCATCGGCGCACGAAGGCCAGCTGAGGCATCGTCCATGCTGGCGGCATTGTTCGGTCTAACTGCGTTCAATGATTTCGTGGCGGGTTTTGGTGGAAGCTTGGATCGGCAACTCAACCTCTCTCTTCCCAAGGCTGCCGACTTAGCGCAACGACGCGTTGCGATCCAGGCCGATGAGGTCAAGATCGCATCCGAAGCTGCCACACACGCTGAGTTTGATGTGCAGCGCAATCAGGTGGCCACCGCTTTTGAGCTTGGTCTTGACTATTTGGGTCTGAAAGCGCGAATTGGCACTGCACAGACCCCGGGACGGCTTCAAGAGATTCGTGCGATTTTGGCGACACCTTTGGCTGCCGAAACGGGAATTCGTCCTGAGCACTTGATCGCTTCGCGTCGAGCACACCGTGATCTGACCCGAGAGCTGGAAACAACACGGGGAGCGCTTGCAACACGCGCTCAGGAAGTCTCGTATCGGGAGTTGTATCACTCTGTCGTTGCGCTCCAAAACGCACATGCAGACCGCTGCCCGGCGTGCGAGACCCCGCTGGACCAAGTGGCTATCAATCCGTTCGGTCGGGCCGCAACCGGCTTGGTTGCACTCGGTGAACTCTCCCAACTTGAAGCAAAAGCGAGCCGGTTGGAGCGACAGGTGGACCGAAGCCAAAGCACGCTAGACATAGCGCTCCGCCAAACAATCGAACATATCGCTAAGCTCCCCAACATCGGCACTTTGGCGCCAACGGAGCAGCTGTTAGCAAATGGAGATCGGCAAGGTTGGCGTCAGCTACTCACGGCAGCGCGTGCGCTCAAACGACTCGACGAGAGTCTTGTAGTCCAGAGGGCCGAGCGGCAATCCTTAGAGGCAGAGGTTGAGAGGCTGCAAACGGCCAGGACGCAATTGGCAAAAATTGCGGGTCAGCAGAACCAGTTCGACGCAGATGTCGCGTCAGCTAAGGAGCGGGTTGCGGCGTTTGCCACTCAAACTGCCGCACTAGTAGTGGAGGTGTCGGCCGAAGCAGTAGCCCATGGTGTTGAAGTGCAAGTCAAAGAGGCCTATGAGTTGTTCTTAGGCTTATTGAGGAGCTACCTGGCAACTCTTCCTGAGCAGCTAATGGCTGATCTCAATGAGATCACGGTAGACCTTTACAATAGTTTCAATTCGCATGACCACCCTGATGACTTGATCCATACGCTGCGCCTTCCATTAAGGGGCGGTGCGCCGCTTGAGATCGCATTCGCTCGCGAGCCGGATCGCTTCCATAACGCCTTGGCGATCTTGAGCGAAGGACATCTTCGGTGTCTGGGTCTTTCGATCCTATTGGCCCAGAACATCAAGCTTAAACTCCCGGCAGTCCTGCTTGACGATGCCGTCAACGCCATCGATCACGAACACCGGGAGGGCATCCGTATGACGCTGTTTGGCCATTCGGCGTTGAAGGAAAAGCAACTCATCATCACATGCCATAGCCCTGAGTTCATCAAGGACATCTTCAATAATCACACAAAGGGCGCGCCACTTTACGTCTTGCGTCATCATCAGGGCGACCACCATCCAATAGTCTCGGGAGGCAAGACACGCAACTACATCGAACGTGCTGAATCGCACATCGACGACTTTGATTTGCGCGCGGCGCTTTCTTGCTCACGCCAGGCGCTCGAAAGTTTAATTACACGGGTTTGGAAGAAGTTAGCCGATGTTGCCCCCGGTGTGGCAGAGCTCTCGCTAAAGACGCGACGTCCCGGTGCACCTACGGATCTGAGCAACATTGTCCAATCTTTACTGAGTGCTCTCAACAAGGGGATCAGTGCTGGCTACCTAGACGGGGTCTGGATCACCAGGCGGGATAACTTAGATGCACTTATCAACGTTCGAGCGAATTCCTTGGCATGGATGTCATTGAACAAGGGGACCCACGAAGAAGAAGATCGTGAGGATTTCGAGGAGCCAACGCTTAGGCGTATTGTCGAGGCACTACGAGGGCTCGATGTATCTTTCGGGAAATGAAATGCATGTTGAGCAGAAGAAAGATGGTAAGAATACTGCGCCGACAAGTTGCAGCTAAATTAATAAAGACCGCCTTTGATTCATCTAAACGAAGCATTTCCCAGGCTGCCTGCTCCGTCATAAGTTGACAGGGAAAACGCTTGCATTGGGTCGGGGAGGAGGCGACCTTTGAAAATTTCAGGTTATCAATTCGCTAAGGAGTGCTAAGGAAGGTCTGAACAACTCGCAGCGTTGCGAGCGAACTTGGGATTCCGGTCGATTGCGCTGGTCGCCCATTCTGAAAAATCAAACACTTGTGCGTGATGGAGCCTGCCTCAGATGTTGTTCGGAAACGCATTAAAGAGTTATTCAGAGCTTCCCTAAGGAAGCTCTGAACAACGCACCACAGATACGCGACACTACCCGCCTCATGTTGAGGAGTGATCCATGCAACTGACGTTCGGTGACGCTGAGGGCCTGGGCAAGCGCAAGCAGACTCGCCGGGAGATCTTCCTGGCCGAGATGGAGCAGGTGGTTCCGTGGCAGCACTTGCTCGGTCTGATCGCGCCGCACTATCCGGTGTCGGGGCGCCCTGGTCGACAGCCGTATGCACTGGCGACGATGTTGCGCATTCATCTGCTGCAGCAGTGGTATGCGCTGAGCGATCCGGCGATGGAAGAAGCGCTGCACGAGATTCCGACCTTGCGGCGCTTTGCCCAGCTCGGTGGCTTGGACGACATTCCCGACGAGATCACGATTCTCAACTTTCGGCGCCTGCTGGAGACCCATGGCCTTGCCGCGCGGATGCTGGAAGCGGTCAACGCGCATCTGGCACGCAAGGGCCAGAGCCTGCGGTCCGGCACAATTGTTGATGCGACGCTGATCGCTGCACCCAGTTCGACCAAGAACGCCGATCACGCGCGCGACCCTGAGATGCATCAGACCAAGAAAGGTAATCAGTGGTATTTCGGGATGAAGGCGCACATCGGCGTGGATGAATTTTCCGGGCTGGTGCACCACGTCCATTGCACAGCCGCCAATGTCGCCGACGTTACGGTGACGCACGCATTGCTACACGGCAAGGAAGAAAGCGTGTTTGGCGACAGCGGCTATACCGGTGCAGACAAACGCGAAGAACTGCAGACCTGCAAGGCTGCATTCTTCATCGCCGCCAGGCCTTCGACGATGCAAGCCATCGGCAACAAACGCGAGCGTGCTCGGGAACAGGGTTGGGAACACTTCAAGGCCAGCGTGCGCGCCAAGGTGGAGCATCCATTCCGGGTGACCAAGCGCCAGTTCGGCTAAACCAATGTCCGCTATCGCGGCTTGGCCAAGAACACCGCACAAGTGTTGACCTTGTTTGCGCTGTCAAACCTGTGGATGAAGCGAAAGCAGTTACTGCCTGCTATGGGGAGCGTGCGCCTGTAACCCGGGGGATTCCCAAGGAAAGCGCCAGAAATGGCGGAAGATCCGAAGATCCAAACGTGACTCTCCGGAACGATGCGACACTCCGCACTCTCAGGCCGCGTTGTTTAGACCTTCCCTAGGCAGCTGATCACGCCTCAGCAATCCTCGACTAAGGATGGATGCCAAATTCTCTTCACGCGTGAAGTGGAAGAGGGCCTTAATGCCGCGCTCGGAGACAAACTGCTGGATATTTGCTGCCATGCTGATTCCTTTCAATCCGCCTAACGATGCTTGAAGAGCGCGAGACCATGACGTGCGTTTCCTTGCACGACCTCACTGGATCGATATCGACTGCATGAGATACATCTTTAAGGTCAACATCAATGAGTAGCTGAGATCAGCTGGCACAGCGGTGCACCAACTGTCGCCGTATTGTTCGTGAACGCTGAGGAAGATTGAACTGGAAGCGTCGCGTCAAGCCGCAAGAAGCCATTGACGAAATTCCGTCTTGCCTTAGGGTGGACTTGGGAGGGCGTATGTTTCCGAGTGACTATGTGCAGTATGTCAACACGATCCAGGAAGATTGGCAACAGAAGCGATTGATGGCGCGCCTGGCGCTAAATCTTTGCTTTGATCGACGGCGATATCCAGTGGACCTTCGGGAGCTAGGCAGGCTCCGGAATGACAGGGCTGCCGTGGCTTGGTCCTTGATCTCCCATGTTCTTGCAGACAGACGGCGGCCTGATCTCTCTTCAAAAGAGCTAGCTGGTCTGGTACGGATCTGTAAAGAGGAAGTGTGCCTCGTTGCTGAGGACGCATAAGCATGGACGCCGCGAACTATCTTGAATACATCGCAGCTAACGAGCAGAATTCTCAGCTAATGGCTCGGATTTTCCTCAATGCGTTTGGTCACGAGGCGTCTTATCCGGTGGACGTGTCCGAGCTGTTGGAGCTTTCACCGCTTAATGTTGGAGTAGTAAGGGGCTGCTGAGTTGGGCGGAGGCGAACCGCGATTTTCGCTATCGGGGCGTGTTCCTAATGCACTTCAAGTTTATCGCTGACCATAGCTTTGCTGCGATAGCTGGCCCACTGCTTGGTTGCGAAGTCCCTCGATAGCATTCGAAAGCTGACTTTTTCTAGTAATTTTGCCGTTTCGGAAATCTTCGTAGATATGCATCATAAATTCTTCTGAAAGAGAGCTGTCGATTTCTTTGATCCACTTTGCCACCTCCTCCCAAAGGATTGAGACGCTATACATCAATTTGAGCTTCTCATAGAACTTCTCGACTTCCCCAATGAGTGCCTTTGGACCAGCTTTGGCATTGAGAATTGCGGCGCCGAGTCGGGGGTGATCCATGGCGTCTTGCCCGCTGGATTCACCGCGCCTGCAAAGCTCAATCAGGATCACAGCGATGTGGTCCGGGCTTAGGCCCATTTGCAAGAGCGCTTCCACCAAATGCAACGTTAGCGCATTCAGCAGGAAAGGCAGGCGGATCTGAACATCTGGGATGGTTGGCATATCGAGTCCATGTTTACCGTTGCCGGTCGTCGTGCAACCTATCAGCGCAAATGCCAAGACTAGGCGACAAAGCCTAGGACTGATGGCGCCCTAGCTTAGCCTCTGCCAAGAAGCTTTCTAGCTCCGCCACCCGATCAAAGCGCCTCATCACCACATCTTCGATGGATATGATTGAGAAGCTGCCACCGCTTCTCACATGCTCAACAACTACTTTTGCGACTGTGTTGAAAGAGAAGTCAGGCGCTTTGATCAAATCTTGCCAGGTATCCTCATTGATTGAGGCATTTCTATCATCGACAATCAGTGCGTAGCCATAAGCCATCGATCCATCTCTCTTTTATTGAATTTCCACAGCATTGACTGTAGCAGAATCGAACAGCAGCGTGACGGAATTGAGGAGGGAAATATTCTGCATGATGTCTATCGAACATGCCTTGAAGAGATTGCACTATTGCGAGCAAAGCGATGAGTAGCGATAAAACTTCAGATTTCCACATGGTCCTCCCCTCGGAACAAGTGATGGCTAGATCCCGCAAAGCCGATCATGGATACATCCTCGCCCCCTTCCTCAATCGCTCCTTGAACTGCCCGCGCACATAGCTCGGCAGATTGACAGATGGCTGATAGTGGCCGAGCGCCTCCATCTGGATCTTCCGGATGTTCCCGGCTGACTTGTGGACATAGTTGTCCTGCAGAACCGGAGCCTTCTTGTTGAGGGCATGGCCCGTGATCAAGGCAATGTGCTCAATCCGCACGCCCTTGGCATCCAGTTCGGTTGCAAGCGTATGCCGGAACGCGTGAGATCCAATCCCTTTCCCAAAGCCTAAGCCCTTCAAATAGGCCGCAAATTGGTTGACGAAGCCTTGGCTATAGCGCCCATTTAATTATTCATTTTTAGAACAGGATGGGCGCGTGGAGCAGCGCCACCATCAACGTGGTGTCGGGTGAAGCAAACTTGATCACCTACAATCAATGGCTCGGTTCCATACACGCTGTTTGCATGAAAAAAAACTGGACCCTTACCAGAAGAAATGAAGCCAAATTTTTTGTGATCAAATACGCGCGTAACTTTTCCATGCTCGCGATGGGCTAAGCTATAATACAAATCTCCACACGATTTAACGAGCTGATCAGCTGTGGGGCGTTCATTAGGGTCGAGCTTTAAGCAGGACGATGCTAGGTCAAGTATCTGAGTGACTAGTGGTGCAAATTGTGGGTTTCGGGTCGCGTGGTCAGGAACAGCCTCTGGCACAGCTTCTAGGATTTTTCTCACCGCTTTCAAGCCTTCTCCAAAAGGCAAGATGCCGGTTGAGATATGGAAGAGCATAGCCCCGACTGACCATATGTCTGCCTTAGTCGTGATCTCTTTTGGCGTCTCTATTGCTTCTGGAGCCATATAAGGGAGAGCACCAACAGCCGTGTTGGATAGCAGCATTGTTTCAGGTCCGCCAGCTGCTGCCTCGTCGAGCACATCGCTGGCCATTTTCGCGATTCCGAAGTCGGTAATCTTTATTTCGATCAGATCAAAATCGCCTGCGATCATGATGTTAGTAGGTTTTAGATCGCGGTGGATTACTTTTGCATGATGGGCAGCAGACACCCCTTTCGATATATGATGAAATAGCTTAGCGGTGAGGTATGGGTCAAGGTTGGAGCATGAGTTCAAAAGCGATTTTTGTAAGTCTTG
Source organism: Xanthomonas hortorum pv. pelargonii (assembly GCF_024499015.1). Taxonomy (NCBI): domain Bacteria; kingdom Pseudomonadati; phylum Pseudomonadota; class Gammaproteobacteria; order Lysobacterales; family Lysobacteraceae; genus Xanthomonas; species Xanthomonas hortorum. Next base: position 3,819,272 of record NZ_CP098604.1, read on the forward strand.
TCCTTCAATAAACTCTTCAATCAAAAATTCTTTTCCTTCCTCGTTTACATAGTCAAGCGTTTTGGCAACGTTGGGATGATTGACCTGCGCTGCAACTACAGCGCTTCGCTTGAATCGTTTGCTTGCGGAACTGTTTTTCGGTGTTTTTAACGCAACAATTCTGCTTGTTAGGGTGTCGGTAGCACGATAGACAAACTGCATGCCGCCCTCGGCATGGTAATTTGTTACTCGATATCGACCGCCAACTATTTCATCAGCGCGCAGCGGTCCATTCATACGATTACCTCCGGGTGCGAGACATCAAAAGTCAGGAACATGCGTGTGGCACCTCTGGTTGGTGCACCTAGAGCAATGACGCAAGACCCCGGTAGTTCTTGTCCTTTAACTGCTGGTGCATAATTAATGTAGACGTCACCTTCGACTTCCCCTGCAAAGAAAACTAAGCCGTCATATCTTATGGTGATCGACCCAACTCCATCCCAGTTTGCCCGAACTGCCCTTCTCTCGTTATGTAGATAAGACGCTTCTCCCTTGTGGACTAACAACGCTCGATGGCGATTTCTCAGAAGATCTTTGGCTAAGGTCTCTCTCACTTGGGTCATAGTGGGGCGAGCATTAACTTCGACTGCGAGGCAGGACTCGATCACTCTTAATGCGCTATCGGGTAATCCGCATTTAAATTCATCAAGAGAATTGGCAGGCAGGTCAACGGGGCGTGTCGGTTTCTGCATGTGTTTGGGAAGGCTGCCAGCAATTAAATGAAATGCAGTAGCGCCAAACCCGTATACGTCTACAGCTGTTGTGAACTTTGGATTGTCATCAAAAAGTTCTGGTGCGGCAAAGCCAAATGTGCCTACAAAACCCATTGTAGAGGCGCTCATTCCTTCATCTCTGGCAAGTCCAAAGTCGAAGATTTTGATTACACCTTCCAAATCGTTTTTAATGTTATTGGGCTTTATGTCGCGATGAATAACGCCGGCCTTGTGTATGTCCTCAATGCCAGACGCAATTTGCCACAATTGCTTGCAAAGTTCGCCAGAAGATAATGTGCAATCTGGCGTGTCCCATAGGTCTGAACCTTCCACATATTCCTGAACTATTCCTTTGCCTTTCCCTACTCTGATGATGTCGTAGACCTGCACTACGTGTTTTGATCTGAGCTTCAGAAGAGCGTCGACCTCATCAATGATTCGCCGCTCATTTTTAGGATTGTGAATAACTTTTATCGCAACTTTTCGTTCTAAGGTTTGGTCATAGCACAGGTGCACTGAACCCATTCCGCCATCCAGTTTATGTCCTAAAATTTGATAGCGATCTGGAAACATCCTAATTCCCTCAGTGCATTTTTAGAATTAATCATCTTTCACGGATGAGAAATCAAGTTCTAACCCAGGCGTTGGGGCATCATTGATTTCAAGCTTCCCGGACTTTTTTCTTGCGCGCGTCGAAGACCTTTTTGCCTTGCTGGAAGTTTTCGCTGCTTTGCGAGACTTCCTGGTCTCAGGTGACGCAGTCTCATGCCTTAACAGCACTTGTTCTGCATGGCTATTGTCGGCGGACCTTAAAGAATTAGGCGGTTCTGCAGCAGGTTGTGCTTTTTGCTCTAATCTCGGTTTTAAGGCTGTTGCAGAATGTAAATATAACTGCCCCAGTGAATCCCAAAGTTCTAGATTTGAGCTGCCCGAATCGGGTATGGACGTGAAATCTAATGGCAAAGTTGCAACTATAGCGGTAGAGTTGTCAGGCCCCCCCGCCCATCGCGAAAGTTCGACTAACCGTCTAGCTACGATACCTTCGTCTTGACCTATGGCTTTATTTAAAGTTATTAATGACAAAAGCTTCGCGTCATGAGACGTGAAGTAAACTCCGTCCGTGCATAAAACTAAACGATGTGGTGTCTTGCTGTCGAAAGCGCTGATCTGCAGATCTAATGGAGACTGCATGCCGATATATTGAAGTAATTGCGACTGCTCTGAGCTGTTTTCCCTTTGTCGCCCGAGTTGGCCAGCAATTGTGTCATCTTTGGATATTTGGACAGAAGCTTCTTCGGAGAATGCATAAATCCGACTATCTCCAACGCTGATCCAACCTGATTTTCCTACTTCACTTATCAAAGCTGCAACTAAGGTGCTCCCGCCTTTACCTTCGTAAAGATCACGAACTATTTGGTTAGACGCATGAGCGCCCTGTTCAAGCCACGAGAGGGGGTCGCTAGTGCCAATTTGCGCGTGTTCATGGACCGTAGCAAATAGCGCTGCAATCGCGGTTGCAGCGCACTCCATCCCGTCTCGCATCCCACCGATGCCATCAGCCAGAGCAAGTATGAAATAAGAATTGCCATATTTGTCAGCGCCTCTACAAATAGCAGAGCGGTCTTCGTTATGTTGTCGCGTAAGACCAACATCGGTGGCAATGCCTATGTTAAACGGGGCGGTCTTCCTTGAGCCATTCCGGAGCGGGTCGCGGAGAAGCCAGCGCGCAAGTTGGAGTGAAAGGCCGCTCGATTTGTAGTTCATAGTTTTTAGAGTTGAAGCCATGCTCCGGATCATAGTCGATTGTGGCTAGGGTGGGTTTGGCGACTTTGACTGTAAAGCGTGCTCAACTGTTGAGCAACGTGCTGCGCTGTGTTGTGGGCGTTGTCATGGCCTATAAAGCCCTTCTCGAACTGGTGCGTAGCTGAGTCTTATGGATACATCCTCGCTCCCTTCCTCAACCGCTCCTTGAACTGCCCGCGCACGTAGCTCGGTAGTGCCACTGACGGCTGATACTGAGCCAATGCTTCGACTTGGATCTTCCGGGTGTTGCCGGCCGATTTGTGGACATAGTTGTCCTGCAGCACGGGCGCCTTCTTGTTGAGCGCATGGCCGGTGATCAAGGCAATGTGCTCTACCCGCACGCCCTTGGCATCCAGCTCTGTAGCAATCGTGTGCCGGAACGCATGTGATCCGATGCCTTTGCCAAACCCTAATCCCTTCAAATACTTCGCAAACTGGTTGACGAAGCCTTGGCTGTAGCGCCCGTTTGGCTCGCCGGTCTTGCGGCAGGTGCCTGCTGACAGATTGGGGAATAGGCGCGGGTGACCGGACGCCTTGATGTCGGCCAAGAAGTCGAGGAAGCCCGCCTGGATGAGACTTGGGTGGATCGGCACCTTGCGGATTGCGCTCTTGCCTTTGAGGCTTTGCCGGGTGCGCTTGCCGGCGCTTTGCGCCAGATCTTCGTCCACGGTCTTCTGGATCGAGAAGCACCACATGCCTTGGTCTTGCACGATGTCGGCCACTTTGAGCTGCGCGATCTCGTTGATCCTGGCGCCCGTGTAAAGGGCAATGAGCGGGCACCACCATCTGTGCGGGTATTTCTTGGCCCAAGGCAGGAAGGTCTCCGGGTTGAAGATCTTCTGAATTTCTTCTAGTGAAAGCAGACGCTCGGGCTCATCCTGATCAGCCAGGAGTTCTTCCTTAGCTGGCTTGAACGCATCCATTGGGGAGTGCGGGATGGCACGCGCCTTGACCAGGGTGTTGAAGAAGGACGCGAGGAAGCGCCGGTGCAGTTCTAACGTGGCATTGGCAGGTTGCGCCCGCCCTTGGCGTTGACCCTTGGCGATCAAGACTTCGACGCTCAATCCCTGATGCTTGGGGTTGGTCATGAAGTCTTCGGGCGCCCATCGAAGCAGATCCCACATCTGGTAGATGTGCGTGTGCTCGATGCGGGCAACGGACGTGTTGCCACTCACGCGCTGTAGGATGGCAAGCGTGCGGCGATAAGCATCGATCGTGGTAGTGCGAAGGTTCTGCCGTTCCTTGTCTTTGAGGAAGTCGTCGACCTCTTCAGAAAGGAGCCGCGCCGGAGTGGCAAGGGGCAGGGGTTCTGGATAACGAGTTCCGGATCGGCGAAGCCGTCGCAGCTTTTCATGATGGTCGTAAGTCGCTTGGACCAGGTCCTGAAGGTGAAGCGCGCCGGCTCGGTCTTGAACGACCATGTCGCTGAATTCGACTTTGCCGATGCGAATGCTGCGGATGAGTAACTGACCTTTGGGGTGTTGCAAATACTGATGAAGCTGGGAGTTTTTAAAGCGCATCTACAATCCAATTTTGAGGAGGTAGACGTTTGATATGATACGCCCAGGGTTTCCTAGACATCTCAAGGCCATGGAAAATGGTCGATTCGGAGGTGTCTATGAGCAGCAAGCGGTATACGGATGAGTTCAAGATCGAGGCGGTCCGGCAAGTGACTGATCGTGGGTTCAAGGTGGCAGAAGTCGCCGAGCGGCTGGGTGTCACGACGCACAGCCTGTACGCCTGGCTGCGCACGTTCGGCAAGTCTGGCGTGGTGCATCGCGCCGAGGTGGACCAGAGCGCCGAGGTTCGGCGGCTGAAGGCAGAGTTGCGTCGAGTGACCGAGGAGCGCGACATCCTAAAAAAGGCCGCCGCGTACTTTGCCAAGGGGTAAAGGCAAAGTACGCCTTCATGCAAGCCCACTGCAGGGAATTCAGGGTGTGTGCGATGTGCCGGGTATTGCGGGTCAACCGGTCGGGTTATTACGCCTGGTTGTGCTCGCCCAACAGTGAGCGCGCCAAGGAAGATGATCGCTTGCTTGGACTAATCAAGCACCACTGGCTGGCCAGCGGCAGTGTCTATGGGCATCGCAAGATCACCACGGATCTGCGCGATCTGGGTGAGCGTTGTAGTCGCCATCGGGTGCATCGGCTGATGCGCACCGAGGGACTGCGTGCCCAGGTGGGCTATGGTCGCAAACCGCGCTTCCATGGAGGGATGCAGTGCAAGGCGGCTGCCAATCTGCTTGACCGACAGTTCGACGTGACGGAGCCGGACACGGCCTGGGCGAGCGATTTCACCTTCATCCGCACGCATGAAGGCTGGATGTACCTGGCTGTTGTGATCGATCTGTTTTCCAGGCAGGTCGTCGGCTGGGCGATGCGCGATCGGGCCGACACCGAGTTGGTCGTGCAGGCCTTGTTGTCTGCGGTGTGGCGGCGCAAACCCAACACTGGTTGCTTGGTTCACTCGGACCAAGGGTCTGTCTACACCAGCGATGACTGGCGCAGTTTCCTGGCGTCCCATGGCTTGGTGTGCAGCATGAGTCGGCGTGGCAACTGCCACGACAACGCACCCGTAGAGAGCTTCTTCGGCCTGCTCAAACGCGAGCGGATCAGGCGGCGGACCTATCCCACCAAGGACGCCGCTCGCGCCGAGGTATTCGACTACATCGAGATGTTCTACAACCCCAACCGCCGCCACGGTTCAACTGGCGACTTGTCCCCTGTAGAGTTTGAACGGCGCTACGCGCAACGAGGGTCTTGAGTGTCTACGGAACCCTGGGCGTATCAATAAGGGGAGGGGATTTTCTGTCAATGATAAAATAGGACAGAAATTTCGTGTCGACGATTGCCTAAGGCGGCCTCATTAACTGTTATCCAAACAGCTGCATTTTCAATTTGACTTTTATAAACGAATTTATCGATAAGCTATATGGGGCAATGGCTGCAGTGTTATAAATGGGCTTGTAACCATCAATGCGCATGTAGTGTTTAAAAGTAACAAAGGGCGAAAAGTGAGAGATATCTCACTTATAAAAATGAACGCAAGTTAAACTAGGGTGAGGTTTGCCTAATCTAATCATCCTTAAGAAGACAGTTAGGCAATCCGAGTTCACTGTGTTCCGCTTTGGCAAACTCCCGAAACGCAGTCTCAGCTTTTGAGACATAAGTAGTCTGAGATAGGGACAGAGACCGGAGCTTATGGGCGTCGGGATCTGCAAGGCTGTGCCTTGGTTCTCTTGATCAATTACTGATGGAGTTCGACATAGGCAGCGCTGAGCATTAGCTGAGTCCGACCTTGATGTCTGCCACTGAGCGTGCTCCTTGTTGTCTGACTAGATCTTCCATAAGCTTGGTCGTAGTCGTAGTCGTAGTCGTAGTCGTAGCCGTAGCCGTAGCCGCCTGCACTCAGTTGAATCTTTTGGGAGGATGCATGTCGTCCAGTTTTCCAGAGCCTCCCTTTAACGCGAGGGCGATCATGCCAGGGAAGATGTTAGAAGAAGTGTTGAATGGGTCAAGGCAGCGAGCCATGGCACTCAGTGACCCTATTCGGGAGGCTTTCCGCATGCGCGATCCTGCACAGACCCTACGCGACTATGCCAAAGGGATTGAGATGTCCGCTTACAAGGAGATGCAGGATAGGGCGTTGGCTGCTGTCCAACCTTTGCAGTCGGTTCAGGACATGCTGGATGGGCTATCTGCTCATCGTTTCGCGTCGCAGGTCTCTGAGATTTCTCATTTCGAATCGCTAAGTGCTAAGGCACTCGCTCCGCTTCAATCATTTGGAGCTGTGGGGTCCAAGGTCGAGAAACTCATGGCGCGGACCGAAAGTTTGTCGGCTTATCAGCGCTCGTATGAGGCATCGCTTAACAATTCCTACATGCAGAATATCGAGCGGCTTCGTCTCGGGTCAGTCAGTGCTGATATGTTGTCAGAGAGCGCTAGGCGTCACGAAGCAATGCTCTGGGGTGCCAATAATCATTTCGCAGATGTCGTCCGTAGAATGAGTGAAACCTCATCTCTGACGCAGTTCGGGAAGATTGAGTGGGGTGAGCGCTTTTCTATTCTTGCCAAGTTGGCTGGCGATGCAGATTTCTTGCGCTGGGCGGATGACGCTGTTAGTCCAGTAATTGATCGCCATGTCAGTGATTGGCTGAAATCGATTGAAGACGCTACCGCTGAGTCGGAACAGCCGAAGCGACTGGGGCGCCGGCGAGTGGCTATGCCGCACGCCGTGGTCGACTTCTTGGCGGATCCTCAACAGCGAAAAGACTTTTTGCTGCTGGTTCTATCGCTTCTCCTTTTCATCGAAGGAAAGCTTAGTGCTGCGCGCGCGGATTTGGAGCAGTCGGACCTTCGCAAGACACAAGCGCACGCTATGGAGACGATGGAGACTACCCGTGATACTGCTGCGGAACAAACCGCCACACAAGAGAAGCACATTGCGCATCTCACCCAGGTCGCAGAGTCCCTGCACGCCCTTGTCTCATACTCGCATCGCTACACGATCATAGCCAAGGTGACTGCCCTTCGCATGTCACCTGGTGGACAGAAAATCGGCCATTTTGAACGGGGCGATGAGGTGTTGGTTCTTCGGACAGCGGGCAAGTGGCGCTTGATTTCTGCGTTTGACGAAGAAGGCAACGAGATCCAAGGGTGGGTGTTGAACAAGCATTTGAGCCGTATGGAATAACGCTCCAGCCACGAGCGGTGCTGATTGACAGAAACGCCTTTTGCCTTAGCTTTCAGCGCAGAGGCTCAAATGACTGTCGATGACTACAAATGCTTTATAAAAAAGCTTGGCATGGAGCTGAGAAGACCAAATTTTAGTGATCCTGATGAGACACAAAAAGCCCGCTGGGTGCTAATCGTTGGAGAAAATATATTCACGCCAAATAGCGTGACTAGCGTTGACATATGGGTTAAGTCCACCTTGCGCGAGGAACTTGGGGTCGAAAATGCGATCCACGAGTTAAGAAAAATCTATGACTGCGCTGAGACTTCACAAAAGAACGAAATGGTTCGTTCATTTTGTTCCAATGTGCTTAGTCGATGGTTTGACCCACAATTGCGCCAAGTCGAGAGGGAGGGGCGTATCTTCAGTGATATGCCTCGCCACTGGCGTGCTCTCGCCATTGAAAAGCTGGGCGGGCGCATGCATCTGGCGTGGTGCCCGCTTTGGATGAGGCTGAGAAATGCATTGCTTGACTGGGAATTAAAACGCAAGGAGGATGAACCACTTGATTTGAATCAAAGTGCACTGAGAAAAGCTGAAAAGGAGCGTGCGAATGGACGTAAAGCAAGCAATCGAGCAGCACTTGGAGATGAACAATGGACGGATCAATTCCGCCATTGAATGCACCGCCCGTCTAGCAGCCAAAGCAGCAACTTCTCTAAATGAAGTGGAAAAGCGTCTTGACGAAGAGTCATTCACGGCAGCTTTCTTTGGCGCACTTGCTGCTTCGCTTCCCTAAGCGTATTAGCTTACTCGCGACAAGAAGGGGAAGACTACGCATGGCTCAAATACGACAAGAGCTCAGGCAGTTGGCCTGAGTCTGAGTCTGGAGCAGATTTTTGCCTTGTGTTCGATCTGTCGACACTAAAGTCTAGGATGGCCATCTTCCAGGCTAAGAGCGACTCCAGCAAGCGGTCTACCAACAACACGCTTGTCCTCAACCAGTCTCGAAAAGAACAGGGTGAGAAAGTATTGCAAGTAAAGCGACTTGTAGAAACCGCAAGTCGTATTGCGAGCGAAGGGAGCGCCGATCAAGTCGCTTGGAATGAGCTGGGATGGATTCATTATCTGTGCCAGTTTGAAAGCGGACTTCGCTGTGTTCCGATATCAAAAATAGGTGGGCAGGTTGAACAGATTATTAAAAATATTCCGAGTGTGAAAAAGAGTATTCCTGTAAATAAAAATAACAGTGTCGTTTTTACAGACGTTATTGCTGATGCATTCGGGGCAAGCTCCACTTACTGGAGGACTATCGAGCGCTCTGAACTGTCCTCGCTTCCCAGTGCAATTAGGCTTACCGAGATTGGGCAGCTGATGAAGATCTATGTGATCACCGATGACCCAAATGGCTGGGACAACTCGCTAGATGCTTCGTCGCCTACCGTAGTAAGTAAGGTCAAAGCTATCAATGAAAATAAGGATCTCAAGGAAAGTAAGGATCTCAAGGAAAGTAAGGATCTCAAGGAAAGTAAGGATCTCAAGGAAAGTGTGAATCGAAAACGCGAAAAATCTGCGGAAAAGAAGGACGCTTCAAACCGGGTGGTTGCGAAAAAAAGTGATTCCATAACGGGAAAATTATAGTCCTCAAAAATAGGCTTTCTACGCTATTGCGCTTTGCGAAATCTAGAGTCAGAACCGATGAACTCTGACTCAGGAAATGCACATGGCCATCCATCACACCCGCATCAAAACTTACAGTCGAGCAAAGGGGCACTCTGCAATCGCAGCTGCGGCCTATCGCGGCGGCTACTTGCTCATCGACCCCAAGTCTGACGCTCGCCACGACTACCGGGGTAGGGCAGGCATCATCCAGTCGCGTTGCTTGGCGCCACCTGGTTCGCCGGCATGGGCGGATGACCCGCAAGCACTTTGGGCCGCTGCAGAAGCCGCAGAGCGACGCTGCAACAGCACTGTGTGCCGCGACTTCGCCATCGCGCTGCCGCACGAACTCGATGACCCCAAGCGTTGGGAGTTGGTGCTCGATATCGCTCATCGCCTGATTGGGCGATATGGCTTTGCCCTGCAAGCGAGTCACCATCGCCCGACCAAAGATGATCCGCGATACTTCTATTGCCATCTGCTTGCCACGACGCGAAAGACGGAAGCCTCGGGTTTGACCCAGAAGACGCGCGTCTTAGATGGGCGCATCAATGGCAAGGAGGAAGTCGAGTGGATCCGCGCGATGATCGCTGATCGGATCAAGGCGCATCTTGAACAGGCTGGCATCGGTAAGGCGGTTGAGCATCGGCCCTTGACGGAACGCTTGGAAGCGATGCGAGGCAACGGGATCTATGTCCAAGGCCAGGAAAGCTTTGAGCAGCTTCTGTCCCGCTACCGCCAAGAGGGACGACTGTTGAGCGTGCCGGATGGCCACACGGCGGAACAGGCCCAGCGAGAGCGCCCAGGACCAGGCATGGACACTTCAGCTGATGAGGCTTCGGTGGCGAAGATGCCTATCATGCCGGCATCCGTTGGCAGACTCAGTTCAAGTAGGGGAGACGAAGCTCTGTCAGCAATCCAGGCAGATCGAAGCGGCCATCAAGATACGCATTGAGGGCGTCGGCCATGTGCTGATCAATACCAAAGCCAGCCGCATGCTGTTGGGCGATCCAGCCTTCAACATGGGCTTGGCGGAGTTGATGTTCTTGGTGGTCCAGAGGTAAGGCTTGCTGGCTGACGGAAGGAGGCATGGCGAAGAATCCAAGTGGCTGATGCACTTGATTCGTAGCACAAAGCGGATCTTCGTCAAGCCGCCTCTGGCCACTCGCAAAACGAGCGGTCAGAGCTTCTCGCCCTCATTGATCGCCTGATTCAAGATCTCATACCACTGGTTCATCTCGCGCTCGCTGCCGAACTTGATCGTCCAGACTGGATGGTCCACATCTCGAACGCTGACCGTGATCGTTCCTTCCCGCCTTGAGTTGTGCCAGTGCTTCTCCCAGGAGCGAACATCCATCAACGGGTAGATCTTCACTGTTCTGCCGACACGAATCTTCAACCGCGACCGCTCAATCGAGATCGCCAAAGCTCCTTGTCGCCCAAAATAGGAGCGATCAAATTCCCGACCAAAGACCTCCCGCTGGTTGCGCAATCGGTCAGCCCGATTGACGGCAAATGCGACCAGCACCGCTGTGCCCAGGGCAAGCAAGATGAGAAACGTGCTAACGGTCATGTGAACTCCTGAGAACAGAATGGGACCATCGTTGATTGCAGACGGATGGCTATTGGACGCGGCCGGTGATCTTCCAAGTGCCGCCCACCTTGGTGAAGGTGTAGACCCCATCCATTTGATGACCAAAGTCCCGCTCCATGGCTTCAACCTTGGCACTTACGTCACAGGTGTAGCTGGGCGCACCTTCCGCCTTCGTGCACTGGTTACTCTCGAAGTCTTCGATGCGCGCCTCTTCGTTGCTGTTCGCTTTGACGAACTGCAAAAAGCATGCTCCCGCTCAGTCTCAGCGGGGCCGCCGCCAGAGCAAGCCACTAGAGAGACGATCAACGTGCCGATGATGGCAAAGCGAGCTTTGGACATAGGAATCCTTGGATAAGCGAGAGCAAACGGATTGGCACAGATGCATAGCCGTTTAAGGCCGGCATGGCCGCCTCAGGCATCGGCCCCGTTGCAGTTGACAGCGTGCCGGGGCAGCGTCAGTATGCGTTCAACGAATGATTCGTTCAACGAATTTTTGCAAGGCGCGTAACTCACGTTCATCCTTGTAGGGATGAGCACCCCCCAACCTGACATCCTGTCGTTGTTCGCTGCGCGGCTTAAAGCGCGCCGCCTAGCAATTGGCCTTGTGCAACAGGACTTGGGTGTCGCTCTTGGATTGGAGAGTCGCATCGCTCAGGCTCGCATCAGCCGCTACGAAACGGGCACGCATGTCCCAGATCTCAAGACCGCCTTGGATCTGGCCGAGGCACTTGGTGTGTCCCTCAGTTCCCTGGTCGCCGAGTCTGATCGACTTGGTCAGATCATCGAGCTGGTGCGCCAGCTGCCCGAGGGTCAGCAGGAAGAGCTGGCGAAACACTTGTCGGCACTCGCCGCATCTTCTCCTTCGAAGGCCGAAAAAGAGTAGGCCGAACAACCTAGGCGACGGACAAGCTCTCACTCGGGGAGCAGCGAAGGACGTCGCAAAATTGCGGCTCAGCCCAGCGCAGCGGCCCGCCTAGTCCATGGTGCGAAAGGTCCCGTTGCTGTCTTGGCATGCTTCCCGTCAGACAATTCCTACACGGATGCCAACACCCATCCGATCTGAACGTGCGGTGTGATCCTGTAATCTTGCGAGCGGACGGTCGTTTTCAAACAAGCCAGGGATCACAGATGGAAGGCAGCGCGTCATGACCGGCAAGACCAAGCTCAGTGTCGCCGCCGTGCTCTTGCTTCTTGCCCTCATTGCAGGGGTCTACCTTTCCGGTCAGTTGATCCTGATGCTGTTGAAGGTGGCCGGTCCCCTCAGCATCGGCACCTACTGGTCTTACGTCAAAGCACTCGAACTCCCGCAGTTCGCTCCCTATGTCAGCAAGATCAAGCTGGCCGGCGCCATCGGCTTTGGTGTGCCACTGCTGGCTTGGTTCGCACTGCTGATCCCACTGTTCAAGCCGAAGGCCGCCGCCTTGCATGGCGACGCGCGCTTTGCTTCGGGCAGTGATCTCGCCAAGAAGGACATGCTCAAACCGTCGCCAACCGGCATCGTGGTTGGCAAGCACGGTGGCAAGCTGGTGCGCCTACCTGGGCAACAGTTTGTGATCCTGGCAGCGCCCACGCGTTCCGGTAAGGGCGTAGGCATCGTCATTCCCAACCTGCTCGACTACCAAGGCTCGGTGGTGGTCCTGGACATCAAGCAAGAAAACTTCGATCTGACTTCCGGCTGGCGCAAGAGCCAAGGCCAAGAGGTCTTTTTGTTCAACCCCTTTGCCGAAGACGGGCGCACGCACCGATGGAATCCACTCAGCTACATCTCGCCCGATCCCGCATTTCGTGTGTCGGATCTGATGAGTGTTGCGGCGATGCTCTACCCAGATGGCTCCGACGCCCAGAAGTTCTGGGTGAGCCAGGCCCGCAACGCGTTCATGGCGTTTACGCTCTATCTGTTCGATAGCTTGGACGATCAGATCAAGCGCAAGCACCCGAAAGACACCTGGATGTTCCCAACCCTTGGGATGCTCTATCGCGTGTCGTCTGGGGATGGAAGCGACTTGAAGGGCTACCTCAAAAAGCTCTCGCAGCGCGACTTCCTGGGTCGCGACGCCAAGACGGCGTTCGATAATTTGCTCTCGCAAGCCGAAGAGACCTTCGCCTCGATCATGGGCACATTCAAGGAGCCGCTCAACCAGTTCATCAATCCGATCCTGGATGCATCAACCAGCGATAACGACTTTTTGCTAACCGATGTGCGCAAGAAGAAGATGAGCATCTACATCGGCATCCAGCCGAACAAGCTTGCAGAAAGCCGCCTGTTGATCAACTTGCTGTTTAGTCAGCTCATCAACCTCAACACCAAAGAGCTGCCGCAGAACAACCCGGCACTCAAGCACCAGTGCTTGCTGCTGATGGACGAATTCACAGCCATCGGCCGGGTCGACATCATCGCAAGCGCGGTGAGCTACATGGCCGGCTACAACATCCGCTTGCTGCCGATCATCCAGAGCATGGCGCAGCTGGACGCGACCTATGGCAAGGATGTTTCGCGCACCATCATCACTAATCATGCGTTGCAAATCGTCTATGCCCCGCGCGAGCAGCAAGACGCCAACGACTACTCGGACATGCTTGGCTACACCACGGTGCGCAAGAAGAACAAGTCGCACACCAACGGCAAGCAAAGCAGCGTGTCCTATTCCGAAACCGAGCAACGCCGCGCCTTGATGCTGCCGCAAGAGTTGAAGGCGATGGGCTTTGACAAGGAAGTCTTCCTCTATGAAGGCATCCCAAGCCCGGTGCTCTGCGAAAAGATCAAGTATTACGAAGATGCCTACTTCACCAAACGGCTGCTACCAAAAGCCGAGGTGAAGAAGCTGTCTGCCGCCGTCTCGGGCTCATAAAAATAGCTCTCGACCACAAATTTAAGCCATGCCGGGAAACGAAGATGCCATTTGTAAATGAATATATTCCTGAGCCGGATGTTGCGAAATACGACTTGGAAGCAATCGACAAAGACTTTGTGGTCGGTGGCACCAATGCAAGAGACTGGACAATTGATCGTGATCGCGACATGTATTTGCGCAATGTCGCAAACGGTGGCGGCACCGAAATCGAGGTCAGAAACCAGGCAAAGTTCTCCTTCTATTGGCATGGCGAACTCCTGACGCTGAGACTGGATTTGGTCGACGGTGGAGGCGCGCGAGGTCAGTCCGGTTGGTCCCATTGGAGACTGATGTGGATCAATGGTGGAGATGGACTGCCTGAGCATCTCAAGGCTGACAAGGAGCAATTCATAGCTGACCTCAAAGAGGCCTTGCTCGCATACAAGGATTTTGGCGTCCACTCCAGAAACACGGACTACCACATCGTTTTTGAAATCGATGAGGGGTGCTTGGTGTGAATGGCTCGATATCTGCCCAGGACGCAATCGATAGGATTCGTCAGAACCCTGGCGATTATCAAACACCAGAATCGCTGCGGTCGCTCGCCGCGCAGGTGGATGCGAATGCCTCCGGCAAGGTCACTGTTCTCTACAGTGGCCCAGCAGCAAAGGACATCTGGTCGACTGATGTCATTGGGTCGATGATCGATTCTGGCGAAGACATCCGGGTTATCGATAAAAGTCAGGCATCGAAGTTTCTTAATTCCCGCGAGTTCTATACCGCGCTCGCCGACATCTATGAAATTTCGCCTCGTGAGCTGATAGAGGGGTCTCATCGGGGGCCTGCCACGGAGTGGCTCTACCACCCTACGCAAGGTCCTTGGGCAGATGCTTCCGGACGGTTTGCCGATGCAACCGTAGGTGAAGTTCATGCGATCGTGGGCGACGCTCAGCCAAGCCGCGTCTTTGGCGAAATTGAAGTGCCTCGCATTCTTGCCAATCCAAACGTTACCTCGATTGAGGGGCTTCCACGTGAAGCGCTGGTTGGTGTGAAGGATCGGCTCGGTCAGCAAGCAGCCTTTGAGCTGATCGTGGCCCGTGCGCGTGAACACGAAGGCATGCTGCGCATCCCGGCCACTGATGATGCGCTTCGCGAGAACAAAGTTCTGAGGCTCGACAACAGAGAGTATTTTCGAGGAACAGCCATTGAGGGAACTTCAAGGGCGTTAGACCAGAGCACGCTTCCGCTCAGTCAGCGTATGAAACCGCCAACCGAGCATGCCCAGGCGGGTCAGCAGCGCTGGGATGAATGGCAGGGACGCAACATCCAAACCACGCCGGAACCTGAAATCCCAGGCTTGCGTCGCGCCGGGATGACAGCAGGGCTTGCGGGCTTGGGTGTTGCCGCCACTGCCTACGATGCGTCGCAAACCGGAGAGCGTGTTGGCACGCTGTTGGCACAAGACAACCTCACTGCTGCACGCTCAGAAGCGTTGCACTTTGCTGCCCGGGGCGCGGGCGGCTGGGCGGGCGGCGCCGCTGCCGCTGCCATTGTTGGCACAACCGGTGCAGGCCCTGTCGCGTTGGTAGTTGCCGATGGTTATCTGTTCAGTGCCGCTGCCGACAAGGCCGCGACCCTGTGGGACAACCGTCAGATATATGCGCAGACCGACAAGCAGGGCGTGAGCTGGGAGTTCAACGGCAGCCAGTGGCTTCGCCAAGAAAAGGCCGATCTGCCCAACGATGGCGTGGATAGGCCGCAGAAGCAGGCCATGTTCGCACTGCCTGAAAAGGCGCGCGAGCTGAACTATCACGCCAGTGGCGAAGCGACCGAGCAGGCGCTGGGCAAGGTGCAACCCAGTAATCCCTATGTGCAGCCATCCAGTGAGGCAGATGCTGCGCATCTTTACGCACGGGATTGGCGGCATGATCCGGCAAGTGGCCAGTGGTCTCGGATGGTCGCCGACGACGTCGATCGGAACGATCGGCCCATCTGGACGGTGGATCCAGCAAGCCCTGAGCGCAATGCCGCGTTGGATCAACAAGCAGCCCAGGTGGTAGACGCTAACATCGCCCGAGGTCCGGCTGCGATCGCAGCGACTTATCAGGCTGCCCATCAGCGCAATGGCTGGGATGACTTCGGCCCCGTGCCAGCGGCCGTGCAAACAGCCCTGAACCCAGACTCACTGCAAGCATCGGACGGCAGGCAGTATCAGCGCGATACGCAAGGTCAGTGGCGGCATGACGGCGTTGCTGCCGAAGGCAATGTCCCGTTGGAACTCAACGCGACGCGTGAACACTTGCAGCCGGCCTTGGAGCAGCATGCGCAGGCATTGGCACAGATGCCGGCAAGGCAAACGCCAACGCCACAGCAGCAAGACCAGGCCAATACCGAAGCGACCTATGCCGCCTATGGCGTTGCGCCCAATGCACAGACCGCAGGCGCGATCCAGCTCGCGGTGCAACGGACACGTGAGGCAAACGGAATCGATGCAGCGACCAGCTCTTTGGCATTGGAGCGTGATGCGACCGGTCAATACTCGGTGGACAGTCCGATCCAGCATCTGAGCCGTGACGCCGATGGTGCTGTGCGTGTTGCGGCGACCACCAGCGCTGACGAGATCCATCAGGCAATTGGCGAGGTGCAGTTACTTCGGCAGGAGCAACCGCCTTCGGCCGGTGCACCAGACCTGCGCATTGATGCGCAGTCGCCTCAGGAGCGCGACGCCTACGAGCAAGCGTTGCGCGAAGCCAATCGGCAAGGTGTGTCCACGCAAGAGGCGCAACAGGTCGCAAGCTTCGCCGCAACGACCGTTACAGCTCCGCATGTGGATGAAACCCAAGCGCCTCAGGCAGCCATTGATGCGCAGCGGGATCGAGACGCTGCACGCATACCCGACGGGCCTGCTGTTGCGGAGACGGCAACGCCTGCTACGGTCGTGATGCCTGCATCCGCCAGCGCGCCTCTGCAGGAAGACGTGCGCCCGGTCGCTAAGCCTGCTGAGCCGAAGTCCGAACCTGTCCCGCAACGCGAACCACAAGAGACCCAAGCACCTGAGGTTGCTGCACCTCCGACAGCCGGCGCAGTCCAGCCGAAGGCAGAGGCAGTGGCGCCAGCTTCTGCAAGCGCGTCTGCGCCGAGTGTCGGATCGCCTTCATCAGCTCTCACGTCTCGTGAGGAAACTCCAACTCAGGCAACTGTTCCAACGCCGCCGTCATCGCATGAGGTGGAAGGGCTGCGCCTCGGCGACCGGGGACAAGAGGTCGAGTTCTTGCAGTATCGATTGCAGCAAGTGGATGCCCGGGGGCCAAACGGTCAGGCCGTGCCGCAAGACGGGCACTATGGTCCAGAGACGGAACATGCGGTAAGGCAGTTCCAGCAAGACCAAGGTTTGCCGGCAACGGGCGTTGCCGGCCAAGACCTGGATGCGGCGTTGTCCCAGGCACAAAGCGCGCGCCGAGATGCCTTGAAATCCGCAGCGCCGGCATCGGCAAATGGGCCGGTGGAGCAGGGCAGCGAGCAGCAAGCGCAAGGAGTTGCACCACAGAACGGTGCGCCATCGGCTGTTCCATTGCAGGCAGAGCAGCAAGAGGCGGTGCGAGCGCCGTCGCCGGCAATTCCAACGCAAAGCGAAGTGCCGGCGCAGATCGTATTGCCGGAGCGCCAACCCGCTGCCTATGCGTCGTCGCCAGGTTTTGGTGGGACAACTGCCCGCTCTAACGCACACGAACACGATGAGGATCGGGTTGAGCAAGCAAGGCCCCTCCAAGATGCCGCTCAGCAGGCGTTTCCCTCTGATCATCGGGATTACGCGTTGTTCTCTGCCATCCAGGCGCGGCTCCCTAAGGGCACATCCGATGAGAAGACGGCTGAGGTATTGCATGCCGTCAAAGAGTCAGGGATCGAACGCGCGGATGAACTCCGCAAGGTGACCATCCAAGATGATGTCGCCTTTGTCTTTGGCAAAACGCCCGGCTTTCACTCGGAAACCTCGCTCAATACGCCATCGCCTGGCATCAATGACACCTTGCAGAAGACGGAAGCACTGGATCAGCAACGGGCGCAGGAGATAGTGCAGTTCCAGCGGGAGCGCGAAGAGATCGACAAGAATCCAACAGGTCCCGTGATGACGATGGCCGCTCGCTCTCAACAGCAGGCGATGTCAGACACGTCAAGTGGTGATGGGGGCGGTGGCTAATGTGGTGGAAGCCTAGGATTGGCGTGATAACGATTGGGAGCAGCACGTGCTCTAAGTTGATGTTGACGCGTTTTGCGCGCTATCCGCCTTGTTCCTACTCCGCAATGTGCGGCTGCGCTTTGCGCAACGCACCTTCGCTTGACGCAAACCTTGGTTGCTGAAAAAGAAATAGCGTGGGGCTTGCAACCTTAGGTTTGGCGCCAATGCCAACGCCAGATCAACAAAATGCAAATGTAATTTTAATGTCTGCGCGGGTAGCCTCAACTCACGCAAGTGTGCAGTAGATCTCGAAGTGTAGGTGCTATGGATAGCGAGTTAGGTCAGACGGATGACGCAGAACAACCGCTCTTTCGCAAGCGAAAGGGGCCGGAGACAACTTCCACACTCGGCGACCTAAAAGATGCGTTTCCCTCGTCCATCCGGATCTGGATTGGCTGTGGCTGTGTGCTTTTCCTCTTGCTGGCCACGTTTGTTCTGACCGCGTCCTACTCCAAGCGGGAGCACGTGTCGGGCCAGATCATTTCGACGCATGGGCGAGTGGACATCCGAAGTGGAACGCCTGGCCTCATCCTGTCAACGACGTTAAAGCCCAACGCCTTGGTCAAAAAGGGCCAAGTGCTCGCGGAGTTGTCAGCCGACATCACCGACGAAGCGGGTCGCTCTTTGTCCGATGAGACGATCAAGCGTGCGCTCACCCGATCAGAAGAGCTGACCAAGGAGCAATTGCAGACGCATGACTTTTCCGGCCAGCGCGAACGGGAACTGACGCGTCAAGTCGAAGAAACGAGCGGCGCGATGCAGGAAGTCGCTCGCAAGATCTCAATCTTGGAAAAGAAATACGCCAAGAACAAAGAATTGTTGAAGACCATTGAGCCGCTGCTTGCTGAGAAGTATGTGTCCAAATACACCTACCTCACTTACGAAAATGCTCTCTTGGATGCAGAGGCGCAGATCCAGGATGCACGCGCGCAGCAGTCCACACTTCGCAATCAACGTGCCGCATTGCTGGGTGAAATCACCGAGATAAAGACAACCGCCAGCAGACAAGCGAGTGAAATCGAGCGCGAGAAATCCACGATCGAAGATCAAGTGGCCAGAGCCAAGTCCGACCGGCTGCAAACCATCACCTCACCCTTGAGCGGCACCGTTGCAGCGATCTATGCATCCCAAGGTCAGCGTATCGGCAC
Organism: Xanthomonas hortorum pv. pelargonii; assembly: GCF_024499015.1. Taxonomy (NCBI): domain Bacteria; kingdom Pseudomonadati; phylum Pseudomonadota; class Gammaproteobacteria; order Lysobacterales; family Lysobacteraceae; genus Xanthomonas; species Xanthomonas hortorum. The sequence goes on from NZ_CP098604.1 coordinate 3,837,970, forward strand.
CGACTCGATCATCGCGTCCATCACGCCAAGCGAGTCGGTGTTCGAAGCTGAAATTCTCATTCCTTCAAGAGCCATCGGACATGTGACGGTCGGCACCGAGGTGCTGCTCAACATCGCCGCATTCCCGAAAGCAAAATATGGCGCCATCCAGGGGCGCATCGCATCGCTGTCGACGCAAACGAGTCCCCTCGGTGAGTTGGAGCGCCGCTATGGTCGCCAGTCGCCCACCGAGCCGGTTTACACCGCCAAGGTGGCTTTGCCTTCTCAAACCATCGGCGTCGCCCAAGAAGCGAAGTCCTTCCTGCCGGGGATGGAAGTGGATGCGGAACTGATCTTGGAAGGCCGCAAGATCTGGGAGTGGATGTTTGACCCCTTCCAAACCATGAGTTCACGCTTGACGGGTGAAAAGCGATGAAGGACGTCTTGACACCATCAGCCAATGGCGATGCCGAGACGGATCGCTCTGCTGAACCAAGCCTGGTGTTCTCCTCGAAGCGCCGTGTGCCGCATATCCGTCAGACGGAGTCGAGTGAGTGCGGCCTGGCCTGCATTGCGATGCTGCTCTCCTACTACGGCCATGAAACGAGCCTCGGGGAGCTTCGCAACCGCTTTACGGTGTCGACCAGTGGGGCAACGCTCGCTTCGCTGATTGAAATCGCTGATGCCAATGGGCTCACAACGCGTCCGCTTCGCTTGGAACTTTACGAACTGCCCAAGCTGTCGCTGCCTTGCATGGTCCACCTGCACCACGGGCACTTTGTCGTGTTGACGGCTGTGCGGGGCGGGCATGTGCACATCAGCGATCCCGCAACAGGCGTCAAGAAGATCAAGCTCGACGAGTTCGATGAACTCTTTAGCGGCATTGCGTTGGAAGCGCATCCAGGCCCGGCCTTCAAGAAGATCAAGAGTGTGCCATCGGTATCGCTTCGCGATCTGGCAGGCTCGCTTCGGTCCCTGGTGCCCGCGTTCTGGGTTGTTGGCATCTTGGCGCTCTTCTTGGAAGGTTGTGCGCTGATTGTGCCGCAGTATCTGCGACTGACTATGGATCAGGTGCTCAGCGTCAAGGACGATGGTCTGGTCACCACATTGGCGATCGGCTTTTCGATCGTGCTCCTGGTCCAGCTCGTCTTGACCGTTGCCAGGAAGTGGACCTTGCTGTGGATCTCTTCGACCACTGGCTTACGGTGGAGCAGCAACTTGTTCCGTCACCTCGTGTCGCTACCCCAGTCATATTTTGTGAAACGGCACACCGGGGATATTTCAAGCCGCTTCCAGTCGATCTACTCCATCCAGCAGTCACTCACGACGAAGATGATGGAAGCGGTCATCGATGGGGTGATGTCTTTCCTCATGTTGTTGCTCTTGATGAGCTACGACGCGCCGCTTGCCTTCGCCTTGTTGGCTTTCACCATTGCCTATGTGGGTTCGCGCTACGCCTACTACGCCAAGCTCAAAGAAGCCAACCTCGATCAGATCAACATTGATGCACGCCGGCAAAGCTTGCTCTACGAAACGGTCCGAAGCATCCAGCCCATCAAGCTGTTCAACAAGTCAGCGCTCTGGGCGTCGCGCTTCACGAACTACAGCGCGAAAGCCACCAATGCGACCATCGGGGCCGAGCGTATCCGCATTGGGTTCGACTCTGTCCAGCTTCTCATTCAGGGCCTGTGCCGCATTTTCGTAATCTGGGAAGGCACCCGGCTGGTGCTCAGTGGGGATATGACGGTCGGGGTGTTGACGGTCTTTTTGATCTACGCGACCCAGTTCAGCCAACGCAGCATCAATCTGGCCGACTACTTGATGCAGCTCCGGCTGCTTCGCTTACACACCGAGCGCATTTCAGACATCACGCACAGCGAGCCTGAGTCGTTTCTGCATGGCAACGGCGCGCTGCAGGATGCTGCGCCCGCTATTGCCATTGCCAACGGCTACTTCCGCTACTCGTCTACGGACAAGTGGATCATGAGCGCTTTGCAGCTCAGGGCCCCGGCAGGCCAAGTGATTGCAATTGTCGGGAACTCAGGCGTGGGTAAGACCACACTCATCCGCGTTCTGGCGGGGCTTGAAGATCTTCAAGTTGGGGACTTCTTAGTCAATGGAGAGGATCTGCGCAAAGTCGGTAAGTCGAGCTACCGGAGCAAGGTCAGCATCGTCATGCAGGGAGACAATCTGTTGTCCGGGACGTTGTCGGAAAACATCTCCATGTTCGATGAGCACATTGACCAGGAACGCCTCGTGCAGGCTGCGAAATTGGCATGCATCCACGACGATATTCAGCGCATGCCAATGGGCTTCAACACCAGAGTCGGCGACTTGGGAAACACGCTGTCAGGCGGTCAAAAACAACGGATCTTCTTGGCCAGAGCCTTTTACAGGCGCACCAAGTTGTTGTTGATGGATGAGCCAACGACTGGGGTTGATGAGCAGATGGGCATACAGCTGATGAAGAACATCAGGAGCATTGGCGCGACCACAGTCATCGTGACGCACGACAAGAACATCTCTCGGATGTGCGATATGCACTATCTCTTTGTGGACGGGATGCTAAGGCCTTTGATCAAAGAGCAGCCCAGCAAATTTGAACAGGACGAGGCCGGGGAAACGGCTGAGAAGTCCAGTCAACAATGAGGAGTTACAACGCTTATCAAAATAAGTTCAAAGGAAAAAGAGATATGGAACATTCAATAGAAAAAACGATCAGGAAAAAAATCTACTCACAGGATGGAGCGCTGTAATGAGAGAATTGACAAACGAAGAGCTGTTCCTAGTGGCAGGTGCAGCGGCCGCTGCGGACGTCGATCCAAGCGAGCCGCCCACTGAGATTCCACCAATTGTGGTTAACCCGCCTACGAGTCCACCTCCGAGTCCGCCTCCGACTATTCCTCCTTCACCGCCAGTTGAGCAGCCGGGGCCGATCACGCCTCCCGGCACTGGCGGCGGCGGACTTCCGAATCCCACAGACAAAAATACGACGACGGATCTAGGCGCAGAGGTCGACGTCATAGTTAACAAGTCAGCAACCCTGGAAGGGTTGGTTCAGTTAGCGCAAGCGAAGGGCTTTCAAATAGAGACCTCTGACACGTATTCTCGTACAGAGTATGCTGCCACTGGCGGAGGGACGGTTTATATTAAAACCTATGCTAGTCCGAGCGATACCGCAGCACAATTGACGCATGAGCTGGGACATACGCTTTTTGATGGGGAGTGGAATACGGTCGCAGATCGAGCGTCAGCAATCAATATGGGCTTGGCTACTGAAGGCGAAGCAACAATCTATTCCATTGCTGTTCAAAGAGAGCTTACTGCGCAGGGTGTAAGTTTCAATATCCCAGCAGCTCCTGCCAATGTGGCGTCTTATAATGCAACATATGACGCGTATCAGGCTGGTCAAATAAACTGGGATGCTGCCTCAGCGCAAATCGGCGAGTCTTTCAGGAATGGTGAGCGAATTGATGTAAACGGGACGCCCGCCAATGCCGCTGATGACATTACTTATGAGCAATATTATGGGAGTTACTGGGATAGTAAGCATCCCCCAGCGGGCTGATGGCATTTGTAAAGATCTTTAATTCCCGAGGGCAATTGGTATGTCTATAAAAATTAAGCTGGCGTTTTTTGTGGTTCTATTTTTGGTGGTGAGTGCGGGCGCGCACGCTGAGAACAAAGATTCCGAACTAATTTTGGATGAAGTGATTGGTAGAATCTTTGACCCTAATAAGCCAGTAAACTATGAGACCTTTCGCGAAATTGGGCTTAGTGATTTCCATCAGGTGAGTTCAAGTCGATCTTTGAATATTGCTTTTCGCTCAAATGCGTTCAAGACGCGGGATCAGTATGGGATCTCTTTTATTGAGTTCAGGGTCCCGCCTGAGCTCGATAAAGGAGTGAATTTTATGTATATGGAGCTAGCTCCCGGGCGCTGTTATGAAGTGTCTAAGATCAAGCAAAAATTTGCGCTCACTCCATATGTCTTGCCCCCAAATCCCCATGAGCCAATCGCCAACGTTAGTAAGGATGTCTTCTATAAAACTAATCTTGGTGAAACGTCAGTGTATATAAAGGCGAGTTCGAAGGGCGAGTGCTTACTGGGGCTCACGAGAAGTCGAAACTGATGAGGCTTGCCGGCGCTAGCCAATTAGAAATTTAATTGGCTAGCGCTAAGGTGGATAGACATTGGGATCGGTGTGAAATAAATGAGCGCAGGCACTAGATGTCCGTAAGTAGCAGAGACAGTCATTGCAAAGCAGTAGCGTGATGGCACTTACGGCTCGGGTCGCTCCTTCAAGTTGTTCCGAATGATGAGCGAGTAGACGAGGAGGGCAGGCATGCACGTCAGGCAGATGCCAATGAAGAAAGTGACATAGCCTTGGCTTTGTCCATAGAGCGTGGTGAGATAGGCCACTGCAAGGCCTGAAAAGCCGGCAAGCACCCTACCGAAGATGGAGTAGAAGCTGGTTAGCCATGCGTAGTGCTCACCTGCTCGTCCAAGCGTGACCAGCTTTGACATATAAGCAACCAATGCGATGCCGGTATAGCTACTGGCAAGGTTTTGAAGAATAACGCTAGCCCAAAGCAGTTCAGCAGACTGCTCGTTCGACGAAAGCAATGCAAGAACGAGGAGGGCAAGGACTTGGAGAGCTGCGCCAACAAGGATGGTCGTGCTCAAGGACATGCGCTTCAAGCTTGTGCCTGCAGCCAAAATTCCGAGGAAGGCTGCTGGGATGCCAAGCCAGATATGGAGGGATCCGACCACGCTCTTTCCAATGCCAAGGGCATAGAAGAAAGGATTGATCATGGGACCCAGAAGAATATCCGGTAGGCGATAGCAGCCGATGAAGACGACCACCGCGATCCATCCTTGGAGCGTGGAGGGTCGAAGGGATATCAGCGGGGACCCTTGCTTCTTCGCACTCGCGCGATCTGGGGTGAGAACCCTATCGGGATGAGATCGCAGAAAGAGCGTTCCGCAGATGGGCACCAACATCAGGGGCAGCAGAAGTGCATAAGCAACTTGCCAGGACAGCCGCGCTGCGAGCAAGAACACCAGTCCATCGCTCAGCAGCAGAGCAACGCGGTAGCCAAATTGATAGGCTGTGAGGAGCTTGGCTGGCTGCTGGTGCACTGCCTCTTGTTCGATCCGAAACGCATCGACTGAGGCATCCAGCGTCGCACCGCCAAACGCGGCTGCGATGCAGCTCAGTGCAATGAGCGGAAGGCTCCCGGAGACGACGCTCAGGACAAGGCCCAGGAGAGAGAGGGCGACCATGATCGAAGACAAGACAATCCAGCCTTGACGGTGCGACATGGTGCTTCCAACGACCGGCGCACGACATTGGTCGAGATGGCGGGCCCATAGGAATTTGAGGGAGTAGGGAAGTGCGGTCCAAGCCAAGGCACCGATGACTGCGATCGAAAGCGACTTTTCGCTGAGCCAATAGCCTAAGGTGCTGCCGATCAGCGGATAAGGCAAACCAGAACCGAAGCCCAGGAACAAAAATCCAGTCCAGGCCTTGGTCGGCCTTGATGTCACTTCCTGCATGGGCTGCAACTGCCTTGTCGCTTCGGTTCGTCCATTCGTATCAAGGAAGCAACGTGTCTTCCTCAGCCATCTTTGCGAAGTCTGTGAGTCTTGGTTCCCAGCATAGCGCCGGTCTTATCTCGCACCAAGCGATGCGCTTGCTTGAAGTGAGGGCGCAAGCGGTCCCGGAGTGCTCTCGCCAGGCGTCGGTGGTGCCCTGGAATAGCCACGAAATCCAGAACCCAGAGTTGATCACCTTCGTTCCAGTCGCTAATCGGCAAGAACGGGGGATCTTGCAGAACCAAATGACTGGCGGTTTCACGCGTCAGATAAGCCCATAAGGCGTAGCCGGTCCAGACCCCGTCTTCGTCTTCAATCGTGACGAGCTGGCCTAGGCGAATCGCCGGCCATAGCCATACATAGGCAGCTGCGATACTGAACCTCTTACGGTCAGTCTTGAACAGGAGTTGCATTGCCAGGCCAAGCGCCTGCGCATCAACGGCATTAGGTTGCATGGGCGGTGGTTGAGCTCAATGTCTGCGCCGCAACTGCAGCGTCCGGGAAGGTGAGCAGTGCGGCAGGAATTGATGCACGCCCGTTCAAGCTTAGACCCACCAGGTAGCTGGTGGGTTCGCAGTCGACAAGCACGACGGTTCGATGGCCAGAATTGGTGATGCCGAGTGTCTCATCTGCGACTTCGGCACCGAAGAGCAGTGTTCCGCCATGCACGCGTGGCCCCTCCAGCTGGACTGTATAGGCCATACGATGCGTATCAAAGAAATACAAAGCGGTGGACACGTGATCGCTTGCGTAGCCAAGGACAAGCCAGTGTGGCGGTAAGTCTTTCCAAACGCGGCGTGACACCGCGACCTCGGTTGCGATAAAGGCCGAGACCCGCTCGGGTCCCGACGACCGATCGGCAAGGATCGACCGCACCAGCTTGATCGCGCGGCGCTTGGAGACGCGATAGGAAAGCCGTGGTCGTGGTCTCAGCCAGCGGTTGGCCGCACAAAGATGGAGAGCTGCGTTCGGAAGTGCGCGCAGGAGCGAGTTGATCTCTTCGCCTGTCTGAGAGCCCTGGGTTGCTTTGCCTTTGATGTGGTCGGAGAGCCAATCGTGGCGCTCGCCGTGCTTTGTGGGCTGATCGAGCGCATAGTCAATGCGCTGTTGCTCGCGGTAGTAGCGCGCAATGAGCGCTTTGAAATGCAACGCCTCTGGGCTTGACTCAGGCAAGGCACACGCTTCTGCACAGTGATGGAGAAACGCAGCTTCCATGTGATGCTCGATCTGGATAAGCAGCTGATCGATGTTGGCGATTGCCTTGTCAAAGCGGGAATACTTCTTGAAGAAATAGGCAAGCGAGGGAAGCGAGTGGCGAACATCACGCATCTCATCGCCGAAGAAGTGACGATGCCCATCGGTGCCACGCTTCCAGCTGGGAACTGCGCGGAAGCCGCCGAAATCCAGGAACTGCGCGTTCGATGTGATGTTGTCGCTTGTCGGGCGTCCGGTCCAAAGGCGATGCGCGCGACTTGCGGCAATCTGCTCGGCAAGGCGCAGGTAGAGCTCAGACAAGTCAACGCCTAGCCCATTGGGATTGCCCGCATCGAGCTGCGCGTGTTCGTCGGCAAAGTGGATGGCATCTTTGACCCGCAGGCTATCTTGAAATTGATCGCTGTTTGCGCTGCCTGATGTTCCGAAATACAGGCTGCGCTCGAAATGCGCCAAGCGCAGGAAAGCGGGCCTGATCAGAATGGCGCAACGCTCCGGTTCGTCTGCATCGGTGCGTGCGAGGGAGAAGCCGGCATCGATGATGGCAACGATGGGGACTGCCCCGTGGGGGAGCTCTGCGTTGAGGATCTCGCTAGCAACTGCCTCGCGAATGGCATCGTAAAGATAGAGACAGCCATGCGAGTGTGACCAATCATGGGCCTCGGAGACCAGTGGCGTGGGGCCGGTTCCTTTGGCGATGAGCATGCCGTCGGAGCCACAGCGGCCACTCCCTCCGTGGATTGCCCCACCGCTCCCACCATAGCGATCCGCGCCCAGTGTCTGTCCGCCGAAGCTGCCGGCAACGCAGTGAGCTTCGATAGAGGTCACGGCAAAGCACTCAAGCAGGGACGCTGAGATGCGGGCTCGAGTTGGCGCGTCGTGGATGGGTATGCCTAAGTCATGAAACCAGCGCTCATTGAGCCAGAGAACGGAAGCATCTGGCAGTTTTCCCACTGGAAAGGGCACGAGCATTGAGGTGCTCACGCTGGCAAGGTTCAACAGGTTGGGGTCGTTCTTGTCATCCATGTCCCAGTAGTCATTGGGCATTTCGCTTCCTTGTTTCCGCAGCTGTTGCGACTTAGCGTTCGATCGTTAGAGGTGATGCTACCAATCTGACGGCAATTCGTCCTGCTGCTTGGATTTTCTGAAAACCACGGGAGACCACTTCTGCATGGACAGTCAGCGTAAAAGGGACACACGGCATTGCCATAATCAGATTTGTACAGGTCTTATTCATTATTTTGTATAATTATTATTTATACGTAACAAAGAGCCATGGTTGATCCAACTTTGGCGAAAACAAATCAAAAGAAAATTAAAGAGCAAGAGCGCACTTATGGTTTTCTGCTTTGCAGAAACCGTGCGCCAACGCTGCGCGTTGGTGCGGTGGCTTTCGCCACCTCGTTGCCTATGCTTCGCTAGGCAACACGGCCTCTTCAAAAGCTTGTGATCAAGGTCTCTCTGCTGTCGAGTTCGCTTAACTCTCGACAAGGAATGTTGTGCCGCTTCTTTGTGTGCTCCACAAACAGGAGTTTCACAAATGGCGATTTATCACGCAACAATGAAGTCTTTCAGTCGAGGCAATGGCGACTCTTCGGTCGCGGCAGCTGCTTACCGCGCAGGGTTTGATCTGCTCGATACGAGCACAGGGCTTGGCCACAATTATTCCCACCGAGGCGGTGTCGATTTCCATCAGATGCTTGCGCCGAAAGGAGCGCCCGAGTGGTGCTTTGATGCGCAGTATTTTTGGAACGCGAACGAAGCGGCCGAGACGCGCAAGAACGCACGCGTTTGCCGAGAAGTCGAGGTGTCGCTTCCGCACCAACTCGATCCACAACAACGGAGAGTGCTCGCTTTGGCGCTTGGCCAATTGCTCGTCAATCGGTTCAAGGTCGCCGTATTGGTCGCTGTGCACACACCAAGCAAATATGGTGATCAGCGCAATCATCATGTGCATTTGCTGATGTCAGCGCGACAAGTCGGACCGGGAGGACTGGGGCAGCGCGCCTGCGCTGAGTTTGATGCGCGACAAGGCGGCGGCACACGAGCGCTGCGGCAAATCCGCAAAGACATTGCAATGGTCATCAATGCGCACTTGAAAAATGCGAGCGACCCGGCTCGGGTAGATCATCGCAGTCTCCGAGCACAGGCACACGAAGCCGCGCGTAATGGAGAGTTTGAACGCGCCCGCGAACTCACGCGCCGGCCTGGCAAGCACTTGGGGAAAGCCAAAGTGGCGGTGATGCGCAAAACCAAGTTCACAGCAGAAGTCAGAGGTAGGGGCGGTCAAGCTGCGGCCTTGTCGCTTTCAAAGCTTGTCGCTGAGCATATGAAAAAAAGCGGTGGTCTCGTGCACGAAGTGCCACCGTCCCACAGTCATGCGGCAGCACTTCGGGATCGGGCCAACGCACAGGCTTCTGGATTGGACGGGCGCACAGCGGTTGGGCAGATACGATTGTCAGGCGCAGAGCGGGTGCGGCAGATCAAAGAGCGCTTGGCGCGTGCGCCAGCGCCTCGCCCGGGTCTCTACACGCCTTACAGCGGTCAGACCCGACATCTTGGTCGTGTGACGCGTCTGGCTCGGTCCTCGGGCCGACAAGACGCTGAGTTGCTCAATGCGGAGGCGCAACTGATTGAAGATTGGCTCGAAGCCCAGCGAGAGGTGGCTCAGCAGTCTCTCGAAGTCTTGCGGCAGATCCCGGGTATCCAGATTGAGCCCGAGTTCCAGCGGGCGCACTCCACACTCGTTTGCCGGCGAGCGGATAGCTACGCCACCAAGCCATTTTTCTTTGAAGACACCGAGATGCTTGCTCGCTCAATCAGCAAGTATGCCCATGCGCTGGTGCGACCCTACAAGGCGCGCGTGGCCGTGCTGGATGCGCAAGCCAAGCTCTATGAGCAAGAATACGATCCCGATACGAAAGTGGTGGCCAGAGCACAGCGGCGCTTGGCGCGAACGAAGAGGCATGTCTCCCCGCGCATCCAAGCGATCCAGCAGGGGCGGATCAAGCGGGCTCGAAAAGCGATGGTGGAGGCGGCTGAGGCCTTGGAGAAGAACTTCTCTCTGCAGCCGATTGAGGTGCTGACGCCTGAGGCATCTGGCGAGGATGCACTTCCACCGCAGGCCGAGGGTGAGGCAGGGCATTGGGAGTTGAAATTCCGTCCCCCGAAGCCAAGTCTATGAGGTGGCTCAGATATTTCTGACCGTTGACCGCGCAGCAGACGGATGGTGCGCCTAGGCATTTGGCTGGAAGCTAGGATTGTCGCAAAAGGTTCCCGCCAAACGATCGGAACAACGCCGCCCGCCATTGGCACCCGGCGCCGAGATTGAGGCTTCAATCCAGCGACACAGGAGCCCCATGCGGGGCTCTTTTTCGTGACCCAGATTCTACTTCACGCGTCTGGATGGGGTCAGGAGCGGTGCTCTACAGATCTAGGGAAGGTCTGAATAACGAGGCCTGAGAGTGCGGGATGTCGCGTCGGTCCGGAGAGTCGCGTTTGGATCTTCGGATCTTCCGCTATTTCTGGCACTTTCCTTGGGAATTCCCCGGGTTACAGGCGCACGCTCCCCATGGCAGGCAGTAACTGCTTTCGCTTCATCCACAGATTGGAGAGCGCAAACAAGGTCAGCACGTGTGCGGTGTTCTTGGCCAGGCCGCGATAGCGGACCTTGGTGTAACCGAACTGGCGCTTGATCACCCGGAACGGATGCTCCACCTTCGCGCGCACGCTGGCCTTGAAGTGTTCCCAACGCTGTTCCCGAGCACGCTCGCGTTTGTTGCCGATGGCTTGCAGCGTCGAACGCTTGGCGGCAATGAAAAATGCAGCCTTGCAGGTCTGCAGTTCTTCGCGTTTGTCCGCACCGGTGTAGCCGCTGTCGCCGAACACGCTGTCTTCTTTGCCATGCAGTAATGCGTGCGTCACCGTGACGTCGGCGACATTGGCGGCTGTGCAATGGACGTGGTGCACCAGCCCGGAAAATTCATCCACGCCGATGTGCGCCTTCATCCCGAAATACCACTGATTGCCCTTCCTGGTCTGATGCATTTCAGGGTCGCGCGCGTGATCGGCGTTCTTGGTCGAACTGGGTGCAGCGATCAGCGTCGCATCGACGATCGTGCCCGACCGCAGGCTCTGCCCCTTGCGTGCCAGATGCGCGTTGACCGCGTCCAGCATCCGCGCGGCAAGGCCATGGGTCTCCAGCAGGCGCCGAAAGTTGAGAATCGTGGTCTCGTCCGGAACGTTGTCCAAGCCACCGAGCTGGGCAAACCTCCGCAAGATCGGGATCTCGTGCAGCGCTTCTTCCATCGCCGGATCGCTCAACGCATACCACTGCTGCAGCAAATGAATCCGCAACATCGTCGCCAGTGCGTATGGCTGTCGACCAGGGCGTCCCGACACCGGATAGTGCGGTGCGATCAGACCGAGCAAGTGCTGCCACGGAACGACCTGCTCCATCTCGGCCAGGAAGATCTCCCGGCGGGTCTGCTTGCGCTTGCCCAGGCCTTCAGCGTCGCCGAACGTCAGTTGCATGGATTACTCCTCAACATGAGGCGGGTAGTGTCGCGTATCTATGGTGCGTTGTTCAGAGGTTCCCTAGGCCATGGCCTTTGCTTTGGTTGAACTGCATCTGCCAGTTAACGCGTGCCTCCCTTCGATGGGCCCGTCATAATTGTTGCTCGGGTTGGCGGTGGTCAGAGTTGTTGAGATGCAACGACCTTGGATGATGCGAAATGAGGGCGGGGCGTTTTATGAGCTGTTTCGTGAACGGGGTGGTTGATGTCGGCTGGCGAGATGGAGTTTGACAAGATCAGGTCAGTTATTCGGCTGGCTGAACATGCAGTCGTCCAGAGCACGCCCTTTGCAAAACGGGACGATCTACTCCGGGCGCTTTCTGATGAGCTTCTGGTTGGTCCTTGGCTGATCCTCAGCGGGCTTGGAATTCTCTGGAAGCGTTTTGTGTGGGTCCTGGGCTTGACGATCATCATCGCGGTTTATCTCCGCTTGTTCGACCATGCTTTCAGTGCTTCGGCAGCGTTCGGAGCGCTGATACTTGCGACTCTATGTGTCTATTTTGGACTCCCAAGTCGGACGATTCTGGCAGGGGTCAACGGTAGGGCCATCGGTGCGCTTGCAGTAGCTATCGGTGAGCAGGTTCGCAGCAAGGATGAGCTGGAAAGACTGTCCTCCGGCGTGCAGCTAGTCAAAGTTCAAACTACTGAGCGCTTGGCACGCTTCAATGTGTTCACGGGCATTGCATGGGGTGTGCTGTTTTGGTTTGCCGGTGCTCGCGTCTTTTCTCCAACAGTGCCGCCTGAGGTGGTTGAGTCGAGCGTTTTCCCGCTCATAGTAGCTTTTGTGTTCTTCTCTGTTTCTTTCACTGCGGCAGTGGGCTATGCCACTGCCGTTCGGGTGGTTTATCAGACGCTAGATTTCGCGCTGATTGAGGTGGGGGCCGCACTTGCAGTCAAGGATGACGCCTAGGGATGGTCTCATTGATCAGACCATCCCTAGCCCGGAACATAGGCGCTTGCACGAAGCTGTCAATCTTGTCTTCCTGCCTCCTCCTATTGGAAGTGGAGAGCTGGTCATTCCCTCCCTGCCGCTGGGGGCTTCTTTTCGTGTTGAACCGGTGTGGCCTTTTGCTGAGGCACCCTTATTTCGATGTCGTCACTAGGCAAGATGCGGACCTCATTGAAATCGCGATCGTAAATGGCATAGCGCATTGGACTGCTGGTGACGATCTTGCCGCGCGCGATACGTTGGCCTTGGCGCCAAAGTTCTTGCCATTGATCCTCGGGCATCGCTTCAATCTTTGCGCGTTCTTCGGCGGCCTGTTCTTTGCCTGCCTTCTCACCAACCAAGCCTGGCATTGAGACCAAAAGAAGCCCGAAAATGAAGAGCATGCCCGCCAGATAAACAGCGAAAAGAGACTGACCCAGGGCCGTGCCAACCATGCGCAGCCAAAGTGGTAGCCGTTGCAGACTAGATATCCAGTTGGGAGGTTTGCGACTCGGGATGCGCATCATGAAAAAGCCGAGGGCAAGCATCAAAAAGCGGCGAGCGCTGCATACCAAGGAATGGCGGTGAGCACCCCCAACCCTTGAAAGACCACCGCGTAATAGCCGTTGACCACCTTCCAATCGGCGTTTCGCTCAAAGAGGCCATCATTAATGCCCCATTGACGGAGGTTAGTGGTATCGGCCACGTGGCCACAGCCGTGCAACACAAAGCCCACCATAGTGGCTAGCGCAGCAAGGCCGCCGACGAGGGTCGCCCACTTTACAAGCCGAGAGGGGGCTGAGAAGAAGTTGCGGTCATTGCTTGTATAACTCCGGTATGAGTGACTGAGCCATACGTATCCTCAATCGCCGAACCAGCGTTTGAGTCGGGATTTCCAGCCCGACGATTTCCCGTTCGGCTGAGGCGTTTGATTGGTCCCGGGGCTCTGCTGGGGTGCTGATATAGACTCAGAGCCGTAGTAGCGCTGTTTAGCGCGACGATCACGGTCGCGCCCTGCTTGGATTTCTTCTTGGGTCATATCGGAAGACCACTCCACGCGACCTTCGGTGATCCAGTAGTGAGATCGGCAGGGGAACTGCCAATTGCCAATCGATGGGCGCAGCGAGACGCCGACGCCGTCATAGATCAGCTTCCAATCGGTTGGCGAAAGATTGGAAATGACTTCCTTGCCGCAGCCGCAAGCGCAGGCATGCGCAGTGCAGGGGAAGCGCGTTGAGACATAGAGCACTCCCTCGTCCAATGGACGAGGGAAGCTTTCAATGAAGCGGTGCTGATAGTGGTCAACCTTCATGCGGCACCCAATGTCGAGGCCATTGAACTCGAATGCGTGGTGTAGGTCGTGAGGTAGCCGCCTTTCCGCGCGGAGTAGTAGCCGCAGCGTTTCTTCCAAGCCTCAATAGCCAGGATGGCGTTGAGGGCATTGAGTTCGCCAATCTGGGCATTGGTGTTGTAAAGGTCATCCTCACCGCCTTCGCCAAGCGGTAGCGTGGCTTTGGCGGCATCCCAGTTGTCCCCATCGAGCACCGTGGTGCGAACGACGGCGTAGACCTCGTTCGCAGCATTCAACTTCACGCCCATGCCAACATCGATCACGATCACCTGTGAACCGCCTAGTGTGTTGGCAATCAGCTCACGAACCGCTCCGCGATCCACGCAGACGAAGACGGTGTCGTAGTTCAGCAGCGCTCGGACATTGACCTCGGTGACCATGACCGCATGAGCTTGGATGCGCGTATGGATTTCGCCGTAGACCCGAGCCAGATAGTTGACCTTGTAGGGGGCTTCTTTCAGGACCGAGAAAGGGACCGCGCCCGGATAGCGAAAAGCATTGTGCTGTTCGATTCGGTCACCATCGAAGAGATCAAGGCAAGTCACAGGCGTTTTGCAGATGAGATCTAGAAGGTGTGCGCCCGTTCCACCCAGCCCGACGATCGCAATGCGCTGGCCTCGGAGCTTGGCGGTTGGCACTGAGAGCCCCGCGCGGGGTGAAGCGCTGTCCTCGTAGGCAAAGACCGACTGGGACTGATCGACAACTGAAATCGCTCCAGGTGTTGCCGTGGCACGGGGATCGATGGCTTGTGCGTGGACCAAAAGCATCTTGGCGTAGGTCGACACCTGCTCGTAATAGCCGGAGTAAAGACCACTCTTGGGCTTAGACGAGAAATAGTGATCAACCCAAAGCCCGGGCGCGCGCTCCATCCGGCTGCTGCTGTTGATGATCTTGTTCAGAGGCTGGCCGAACGAGTCACACGGCACTTGGCCAGCAAACCATGCGGTGTGGTCAGGTGCCGTTTGAGCAACATCCGCTGTGAGATGAAGCGCAATGACAAGCGTTCCGACTGCCACGGTCTTATCAACCGTGGCGTAAGCGATGCCCTTGACGAGCAGGTGGTTATCCCGGACGTCTAGGTCATATCCCTCGTCGCGAAGGCGTTGAAGTTCCGGACTACGACTTATCAGTGAGGACGACATAAAATTCCATCTCCTGCTTGATGTGGACGGTCTGGTGGTCAAGCAAATTACCTGCCGGGTTTTCAGCCGGGCCTTGCGCATACGACACGGTATAAGTGGTGTTGGTGTCTTGGGGACTTGCACCGGGGTGTTCCAAACGGACCACATCCCAGTAGGACAGAGTGCGCTTGTGAACGACTGCTTCCCGGGTGTTGACGAACACCTTGATGCTCAGCGGAGCCGTGAAGAAGCGCTCAATGCCGGGTTGGTCCAGATCGATGACGGCGTTCTCGGCGATCTGCTCGTCAGGCTTTTCACCCCGATGTTCAATCCACACATCCAGCTCTTCCGGGACGCGACCCACTTGGCGCAGGGTGGTCAGCATGAGGGGACCAGGCCAGGCGTAGCGGGTGTCATCGAGGATGAAATACTTCACGCCATCGGTCTTGGCTGCGAAGAACTGCGAAGGGGAGCCCGATGGCGGAATGGGGCAGAGTTCGTCCAGTTCAATGACACTGGTCGGGCCGTCTTCCGGCCAGAGCACCAACGCATGCTCAGTTTCGGGGCGCAGGCGCGCGGCAGTCAGGATTTGGCGGCCTGTGGGGGTAAGATCGGCAATCGGAAAGGCTTGACCGTTGACGACAACGGTAGAGAGGTCCGGAGGTTGGTGATGCTTGGCTTCAGTGTTCATGTTGCTGCTGTCCTGTATGGAAGGATGAAATCGTTCGATAAAACGAACGACGGGCATAGACTCCCTCTTCGCTGACTGTTCTGTCAAGTGGTATTTTTATGTTCGTTATACCGCTATAATGTGCGGCTAGCCGCGCCAGGAGTGCTTATGCCCTCGTTACTGGGTGAAAAAATTCGCGCCAAGAGGACCTCGATGGGTCTTAGTCTTGATGAATTGGCCAAGCGAACCGACACCAGCAAGGGTTACATCTGGGAGCTTGAGAATCGCGACAAGCCCAACCCGTCGATCGATAAGCTGAACAAGATCGCGGTGGCGTTGGGGCTGACGACCGAGTTCCTCCTGGGCACTCAGGACGAGAGTGTGGAAGCTTCTGTGGATGTGGCCGACCAGGCGTTCTTTCGTAACTACCAGGCGATGAGTCCTGTGGCGAAGGAGAAGCTCCGAAAGATGATGGAGATCCTCGACGGCGATTAGTGAGAGGTGTGCATGGACAAGCCAGCTACGGTTAAACGCCCAATGGCTGAGGCCAATCGATTGACGCAGATGCTTGATCTGGTCAGAGGACAAGACCGCTTTCCAGTGGATGTCCAAGAGCTGGCGCTCGAGTATTCGAATCAGTGCTTTGCCTCAGAGCGCATCGCTAAAATTGTGGCGATGGACATCCCAGGATTTGAGGGCATCCTCAAAGCCAGGAGTGATGGTCAGTGGGCGATTGGCTACAACAGCGAGCAATCGCCGGGTCGTGTCCGCTTCACGTTGGCGCACGAGTTCGGTCACTACATGTTGCATCGACAGCTGCAAAGTTCCTTCAAGTGCACATCAAAAGATGTCTACGATTGGGAGTCGATGGAGCGCAAGATAGAGACAGACGCCGATCTATTCGCGTCTTATCTGTTGATGCCATTGAACGACTTTCGCCAGCAGGTTCAGGACCATGCGGGTCAGATCGAAATGCTGCGACATTGCGCTGATCGCTATGGCGTGTCGATCATGGCAGCAGCCTTAAAGTGGATTGAGATTGCGCCCAAACGTGCCGTTGTGGTCGTGGTGCGGGATGGCTTTGTGCACTGGGCGAGATCGAACACTGCGGCGCGCAAGTCCGGCTTGGTTCTTGCGGCAAAGAAGAACCTCATTGAAGTGCCTGAGGGCTCCTTGCTCGCTCGGTCTGATGAGTCGGCCTCAGGGCTAATCCAAATGAAAAGTGCCAGGCTTTGGTTCCTCAAAGAGCCGCAGGACATGGAGCTTGTTGAGCATATCCATGTGGTGGAGGGGGCTGGCCTTACACGCTTGGGTTGTTGCTGCTTCCAGATGCCATACCGCTTTGGGAGCGTAGAGATGAAGATGGCGATGAAGGCTTAGCGCCCCTTTCCCACCCAACACGTTGGCGTTAAACGCTGGCCAATTTTGATGGGCTTCTTTAAGATCAGGGGTATCGTTTGAGGTATCGTTTTTGGGTCCCTTGTTCTGCCTGAAATTTAGGCGAATCAATGGGTTAGGGTGAGTTGGATTCTGTTCCCTTCGCCCGCTCCAGATGCAGCAAGCGTTTCGGCACATCTGCCCGCTCCGCAATCCTCAGTCCGCTCCGCAATTCGATGCGTCTTTAACTGCGCAAGCCGTGCTGCGCAGTGGCATCGGCTCCCTACTTCCAGCGTTTATGCCTGTCTTCCGACCGTAGCCGGCCGCGATGCGTCGCTGTCATCGTTTGACACCGCAAAGCCATGCCGCTTGGCCGTCCACGTCACCACCAGCGTTGCGGCAAGCAGCACCAGCAGTGCAGGCGGGAACGCGCCGACGCCGAGTTGATCGAGCAATACGCCGCCGAGAAGGCCACCGCCAGCGATGGCGGTATTCCACGCGGTCACCAACATGGATTGAGCGACATCGGCTTCGTCTCCGGCGGATTTGGCGAGCGCTGTCTGAAACAACGTCGCGCTGCCGCCGAAGGCAAGCCCCCAGACGCCGACTGCGATGTAGACGATCGCGGGAGACGTGCCGGCCAGGCCCAGTGCCAATGCCGAAACGCAGAACAGCAGCGTGCTGGTCAGCGTCAGAGCGCGTAGATGGCGGTCGATCAATACGCCCACGATCCAGATGCCGATCAGCGATGCGCCACCGAAGACCAGCAACACCAGATCGGTGCGCTGCGCCATGCCGGCCTCCGCCAGGAACGAGGCGATGTAGGTGTAGAGAATGTTGTGGGCCAACACGAAAGCCAGCACCACGAACAGCACCGGCCGAATGCCGGGCAACCTCACCACGTGCGCCAGACGTTGCTGCTTGCCTTGCCCCTGCCCGGCGAAATCCGGCACCTGCAGGCGCACCCAGAGCATCAGGATCACCGCCAGGACGCTCATGATGCCGAAGCACACACGCCAGCTCACCAGGCTGCCAAGGAACGCGCCGGCCGGCACGCCCAGCGACAACGCCAGCGGCGTGCCAACCATGGCGATCGCGATGGCGCGGCCTTTCTGATGCTCGGGCACCATGCGCGCCGCATAGCCGGCCAGCAACGCCCACAACAGTCCCGCCGAGACGCCTGCCAGAAAGCGCGCCACCATCGTCAGCGCATAGCTGCTGGACAGCGTGGTGATCGTGTTGGCGATGGCGAAGCCGGCGATGGCCGCCAGCAGCAGCGGGCGACGGGCAATGCCCTGGGTGGCGATCGTCAATGGTATCGCTGCCAACAAGGAACCGAGCGCATAGATGGTGACGGTCTGACCGACCCAGGCTTCGGAGACGGCCAGGCCATCTGCCATCTGCGGCAGCAGACCCGCGGGCAGCGCTTCGGTGAGGATGGTGATAAAGGCGGCCATGGCAAGCGCGAGCAAGGGTGCCAGTGGCAAGCGGTCTTTCGCAGTCGAGTTCATTGCCTTGCTTCCACAGTGGCATACACCGCATCGCGCAGATCGGTGACGAAGCTACCCGACATGCCTTCGTACAAGGTGTTGGTGAAGGCGACCACGCTCAGGCCTAGCGCCCGGTCAACAAACCACGAGTGGCCATATGCACCACCCCAGCGCCAGGTGCCCGTAGATTCCGGCGATGCGGCGAGCGCCGGGTCGCGCAAGACCGAGAACCCCAGCCCGAAGCCAAGCCCTGGCAGATCCTGCAGCGCAGCGCCTGCGGTCTGATCGCTCGCCATCTCCTCGATCAACGGGCTAGGCAGCAGCTCGCCATCGCCACCGCGCAAGGCTTCGAGCAGACGCAGAAAGTCTTCGGCGGTGCCCACCATGCCGGCGCCGCCAGAGGCAAATGCCTGCGGATCGAAGATGCGGGCGGGGCTGTAACGGATGCCGATCGCGCCTTCGAAGGCCGAGACGGTTTCTGCTTCTGCCAGGCGATGCGGCTGCGGCGCTGCGTTGACGTAGGCGGTCGCCACACGCTGCGTTTCGGAGGTGGCGAAATCGGTGTCCGCCATGCCCAGTGGTCCGGTCACCAATGCGCGCACCGCGTCGTTCAACGGGGCACCGTACACACGCGCAATCAACGCACCGAGCACGTCGGTTGCCAGCGAGTAGCCCCAGGCCGTGCCTGGCGCATAAAGCAGCGGCACGCTGGCAATGCGGCGCAGGTTTTCTTCCAGAGTGATGCCAGCGGCATCCATGCCGTCCGAGACGCCGGCGACTGCATAAGGACCATTGGCGTCTGCTTCAAGAAAGCGATAGCCCAGGCCGGCGGTATGGCTGAGCAGTTGGCGCGCCGTGATGCGTGCAGGGCGGCCATCGCCCAGTCGTGGCTGGAACTCGGGCAACCAGCGATCGATGCCTGCATCCAGGTCCAGGTGCCCTTGCGCGACCAGCACCAGCGCAGCGATTGAAATGATGGGTTTGCTGACCGATGACAGACGAAAGAGCGCATCCACGCGCATCGCGCGACGGCTTTCCCGGTCTGTCCAGCCAGCGGCCTGCCGGTGGATCAGCTCCCCATTGCGGGCGACCAGGATGACCGCTCCCACCAGACGTCGATCGTCCAGGGCGTGCTGAACGACCGCCTGGATGTTGCTGGCCAGCAGTGCGGGCGACATAGCGATGCGCGGCGGAGAGAGGGACAGTGTCATAAGTGTGGTTGATCGAGAGACAGTGCAGGCAGGGTAGACAGCCTTGGATTAAAGAAAAACTGGGGTAGAGTTCCGCGTTGTGCGGAACTAAACGTCCGCAATGGAGACGTGTGGTGGAAAGCCTGAGCGGGTTCGTGGTGTTCGTGCAGGTTGCCGAAACGCGCAGCTTCGTCGCGGCTGGCCGGTTGTTGGGCGTGTCGGCGTCTGCGGTCGGCAAACGCGTGGTGCGTCTGGAAGAAAAACTCGGCGTGCGGCTGTTTCATCGCAGTACGCGCAGCGTCACGCTGACAGCCGAAGGCACGTTGTTCCTGGAGCGTAGCCGCCGCATCCTCGCCGAGATCGAAGCAGCAGAACTGGAACTTTCGCAAGCCACCGCCGCGCCGCGCGGGCGCTTGCGGGTGAGCCTGCCGCTGGTCAGTGCGTTGGTATTGCCGGTGCTGGGTGACTTCATGCGCCACTATCCCGAGATCGAGCTGGATCTGGACTTCAGCGACCGGATGGTCGATGTGATCGAGGAAGGGTTCGATGCGGTGGTGAGAACCGGCGAGCCGAGCGATTCGCGCCTTTCGGCCAGGCGTCTCGGTGGCTTCCAGATGATGCTGGTGGCTGCGCCTGAGTATCTCGCGCAGCGCGGCACTCCGCGTGTGCCGGTCGATCTGCTGCAGCATGCCTGCCTGCATTACCGTTATCCCAACTCGGGAAAACTGGAAACCTGGCCGCTGCATACGCGGCGCAACAGCGGCGAACTGGTGCTTCCCACCTCGATGATCTGCAACAACATCGAAACGCGGGTGTGCTTCGCAGTGCAAGGACTCGGAATAGCCTGCCTGCCGGATTTCGCTATCCGCGACCTGCTGGCAGACGGGCGCCTGCTTCCCGTGTTGGCCGAGCACGTGCGGCGCAGCGGCGCGTTCCACGTGCTTTGGCCGGCAAGCAAGCATCCTTCGCCGAAGGTGCGGGCATTTGTCGACTTTCTGTGCGCAAGAGTGTTTCCTGACAACCAGAGTAAGCGGCGAAAGCCGGTCAAGCGATAACGCCGCGCCATGTCGCATTGGCGTCGGTTGTGGCGCAGATGTTGCGCCGGATGCATCGCCCAACCTCCTGCACCATCACAACACGCGCAACGTAGCCAATGACGTATCTCTCGCTTTTCGCGCTTGCGCTTATCGCAGCCACCTTGCTCCCTGCGCAGTCGGAGACGGCATTGGTGGCGCTGCTGTTGCGCGGCGATTCTGCGTTGGGGCTCGTGGCTGCTGCGAGCATCGGCAACGTGCTCGGCTCGCTGATCAACTGGTGGCTTGGGCGCGAGGCGTTGCGCTTTCAGGCAAAGCGCTGGTTTCCGATCAACGCTGCTGCATTGCTGCGCGCCCAGGCGTGGTATGGCAAATACGGAAAATGGTCGCTGCTGCTGAGTTGGATGCCGATCGTCGGCGACCCGTTGACGCTTGCGGCGGGGGTGATGCGCGAGCCGCTGCGCGTGTTCCTGCCGCTGGTTGCGATCGCCAAGACCACCCGTTACGCCTTGCTCGCATGGGCGACGCTGAGTATTGCGTAGATAGCGCAACATCTGAGCATCGAGCGACTCGCGAGCGCGTTATGAATTTCAAGCGTGGGGCGATTATGTAGACGCATGGCGCCTGGTAAGCCGCATTCCAACGATCACTTCCACCAGGCATGATCCTTTGCAGTTGCCAGGCGCTGAGGTAGGCGCTCGGTCGCCTACCAGTTGGGAGCGCGTCCAATGAAGACGATCAGGCGCATGGACAACCTGCACGTACATGCCTGGACGTGCCTTGATGAAGCAAAAAAAACCCGGCATTGCCGGGTCTTTGAATGCGGTCGAGGCTTAGAATTCCTGCCAGTTGCTCCCGTCACTGGAAGCAGTGGTAGCCAGTTTTTTCGGTGCAGACGCTTTGCGGGTAGCGGCTTTGACCGGTGCTGCTGTTCGGCCGCTGACCAGGCTGAGCTTTGATGATGCGGTTGGTGCCGAACGCGCGCTGTGCGTGCTCGTCTGCGCAATCTTGAACACCGCAACCGCTTCGGTGAGCTGGCCGGCCTGTTCTTCCATCGAACGCGCCGCCGCAGTGGCTTCTTCCACCAGTGCCGCATTTTGCTGGGTGGTCTCATCCATTTGCGTGACCGTGATGTTGACCTGCTCGATGCCGACCGACTGTTCCTGCGAGGCTGCAGAGATCTCACCCATGATGTCGGTCACGCGCTGCACGCTGGCCACAAGCTCGGCCATGGTGTTGCCGGCGGTGTGCACCAGGGTGGAGCCCTCGGTAACGCGCTGTACCGAGTCGTCGATCAAGCCCTTGATCTCCTTCGCAGCTGCGGTTGAGCGCTGAGCGAGCGTGCGCACTTCCGAGGCAACCACGGCAAAGCCACGGCCCTGTTCGCCGGCGCGCGCGGCTTCCACGGCCGCGTTCAACGCCAGGATGTTGGTCTGGAACGAGATGCCGTCGATGACGCTGATGATGTCGGCGATCTTCCTGGACGAGGCTTCGATCCCGGCCATGGTGCCCACGACCTTGCTCACGATCTCGCCGCCTTGCGAGGCCACGCTTGCCGCACCGATCGCCAGCTGATTGGCCTGGCGTGCATGCTCGGCGTTCTGGCGAACGGTGGAGGTGAGCTCTTCCATCGAGGCGGCGGTTTCTTCCAGGTTGGCCGCCTGCTGCTCGGTGCGGTGCGACAGATCCTGATTGCCCGCGGCGATTTCGCTTGCAGCCGAGTTGATGGAGATTGCCGAGTGCTGAATGCGTCCGACGATTTCCGCCAGCTGCGCGGCGGTGGTATTGGCGTCGTCGCGCATATGCGCGAACACGCCCTTGAACTCGCCGCTCATGCGCGCCGTGAGGTCGCCCGCTGCGATGGATTGCAGCAATGCAGACAGCGATTGCAGGTTGCCGTCTGCGGTGGCCATCAGATGATTGAGGCTGGTGACCATGGTGCGGAAATCATGCTGGAAGCGCTCGGTGTCGCCACGCACGCTGAAGTCCCCGGCTGCCGCTGCCGAAGCCAGGCGGCTGATTTCCTGATTGATCGCTTGCAGATTCTGTTTGACCTGATTCATCGTCTCGGTGACCACCGCCTTCTCGCCCGGCAGCCGATCCATCTCATCGGACAGATCGCCGATGGCGTAGCGCCCGATGATCTGTGTCAGGCGCATCGTCATGGCGATATGCGAACTGGCCAGGGCGTTGGCATCGCGCACCATGTGACCGAACTCGCCAGGAAATGCGTTTTCGTCCATGCGGTAGCTGATCTCGCCAGCATCGTGCCGGCGTGCCATTTCCAGCTGCGCGGCGATGACGCCTTGCAGGCGATCGCGGATGCGATAGACCGCACTGGCCAACTGCACGGTTTCGTCCTTGCCGGTGATCTTGATATCGACGTCCAGCACGCCGCGCGACAACTGCTCGACGGCGGCAACCGCCCGCTGGATCGAGCGTGAAATCGCGTTACCCAGTAACACTGCAATGCTCACGCCGGCCAACGCGATCAACCCCAGCGCGATCGCCGACAAGGTGATCGCGCGCGTGTTGGTGGCCTGTTGCTGCTGATAGCGCAGCTTGGCAGAGGCGGCCAGTTCGTCACGCAAGGTGGCAAGCCCGGCAAAGGTGGCGTTGGCGTTGTCCTTGACCTGGGTGCGATTGACTTCCGCGCCGCCGGCGATATCGCCTGCTTCGATCAACTCGATCTGGCGCTGCATCCCCGCTTGCATCAGCGCATAGCTTGCCGTGATCTTTTGCAGCTGGGCGGTGTGCTCGGCTTCCTGGCTCAGCAACTGTTTGAGTTCCACGATGCTGGCCGCGACTTGCGTGAAGCGCGTTTGGTTTTCCTGCTTCCATTGTGCGATCAGCTCGGGCGTGCCGATGGCGATCATGCGCAGGATGTTGATATCCACCCGGGTCAGCTGACCGTCGATGCTGCTGGCAAGCGCAGAGCCGGTGAAATCGCGATTGTAGAGCGTGCCGACATTATTCTTGGAGGTGTGCAGGCTGTTCAGCAGGAACAGACACAGCAGGATGCTCGGAATCAGCGTTCCCAACAATGCCAATATAAATTTGCTCTTGATCGTGGATAGCATGCTGGGACCTGGGGAAGAAGCGGAGGAGTAGGGAGGAGCCGGCGAGTGACTGGCCTGCCTGAGCAACCTCAGGCGTTGTCGCCAACGTCGGCCGGCTTGCCTGGTTCGCTAGCGCTTGCCGAGGTGTCTCAATCCGTTATCGGCAGATTTCACAAAATCTTGACTCGATGACGAGCTCAGTAATTCGTTCCGTCAGGCCGGGCATCGGTTTTGGTGGCGGCAAGTTCGCAGCTGAGGTCTTTCATCGAGTCGAAAGCCGTCTCGGCTGCGAGTGAAAGCGATCTTGCCAACGCACTGTCGGCAGCGCTCGGTGATGAAAAGCATCGCTTCAGAGGTTCGCTCAAAACCTCCGCCATACGGTTCAGTAATGTCTTGGCGAATCTTGCGCGCAGCCGGTACAAACCCGTGCATTGCGGATAGCCTGTGCATCTTGAAAGGGATCGCGTGCGGAAATGACGGAGCAGTTGACCGAGCAATGGATGACGGCAGTGACCGATGCGCTGAGCGAATTGCAGGCATCAAGAGTCGCGCAAGGGGCGATGCTGGAAGCAATGCTTGCTTCGCATCCCGAACCGGCCTTGCTCAGACTGTGCTGGGATCGCCTGGCGGCATCGCTGATTGCCACAGTGGCGCAACGCAAAGCGTCGTCGACAGTGGAAAAACCCATTGAGTCACACACGTTGGAGCAACTCGCCTTCTGGAACGAGCGGCTCACCCGGTGCTTCCCGCCTGCTTAGGCGGCGGCTACTGCAAGTCGGCCCTGATCGAGGCAATGCGCATCGAAGCGCACGTGCCCATCGCTGGAGACCTCGCACATCGCCATCCACTGCCTGGCGTGATCATGCGCGGCGATGCGGTCGGCGAACGCATCGCCCGGCACACGGTATCGCTGCAAGGTAATGCCGCCAGATTTGCTGAGCAGCAGTTCAGCCGAAAACTGCCCTTCGCCGGGCGTGACATGCGCGGTGAGCTGATAGTCGCCCACGTGCCGAATCGATGACATTCCCAATCGTGATCCTCCTTGACCTTGGTTAATTAGCGCTTTTGGCGTCCATGGCTGCGGGCCGACGCCGATGGTCCATCAGCCTGCAGGCCGCCGATTGTGCCAGAAAACACCTTGCATCGCTGTCGGGAACCACGAGCGGGGTTGTAAGGAGATTCCTCCACTACAACAACGGCACCCGCTTGGCGAAGCGCTGCGCACCGACCAGTGCCCAGGCGTGGTCGCTGATCTTGTTGGTCGCGATCACGCAACAGCCGCTGTCGAGACAGTCGTTCCAGTTGTCTTCGCTATTGGCTAGATACGCACGGATGATGACCTCGGGTCTGCCGACGCAGGCCTTGAATGTCTTCATCCATTGATCGCGATCAGAATGGAAGATGTGGAAGTTGAAAAAGACCCGGTGAGGATCCGAGGGATTCTCGTCGGCATCAGTGTCTTTGTCGGCGAAGCATAGCCGCGATTTCGGCACGGTCTCCGCATAGGTCTGCTTGTCCTGTTTGTTGCCGGTCACGCAGACAAGAAACGTGTTCTTCAAGTCTTCAATGAAGGGCCAGCCATTCCTTTCGGCGCCAAGTGCCAGCGTCTCTTGTGACCCCATCAGTTCGCCAGGTGTATAGATGCGCGGCAGCCTGTCCTTGAGATACGCATCCAGTTGATCAGGGAAGTCTTTGGTCGCAGTGTGTTTGAGGTCCAGGTGCAAGGTGATCACGTCGTGGCCGTCATTTTCTTTCGACCACACCGCCAGGTCGCTCAAAAAGCCGGAGAGCTGACGGTAGTGCTTATCGTAGGAACCCTTGTGGCCAACCGACCAATCCAGACCATCGTCGGATTGGGCGATATCCAGTTCCAACCCGCCACAACCGCAGTCGTAGTGATTTTTCGGGTTCCAGGTGATCTGCTCGCGCAGGGTTTCGTCGCGCTGATAGCTGTTGTGCGAGGCCTTCATGGAGACGTCGTTGTAACGCAACCGGCCGATGCTCACATCCACCAGGGTGACGTCGATCCGTCTCAGATCCTCGTCGCCGGGCGAGCTGCGATGGCCCACTGCCGCAATCTGCAGATTGGCCGTTTTCGATGTGCCGGCCAGGCCGCTGCCGTCCTGCGGGTCCTTGATGCTGTTGATGTTGAGCGTCGCGATGACAGTGGAGGTCGCGCTATCGATGAGGTCGATGTCCAACTCACCATGGTGGGCGGTCTTGGCCTTCACGGTATAGGTCTGTTTCGAGTCTGCTTCGATGGTTTTGCCATCGATGGAGTCGCCGTCGCCTTCCACCCAGTAATTCCGGGTTACTTGGGTGACGATGGTGTAGCTGGAGCGGTTGTCGATTGTGACCGTGGCCGGGCTGGACATGGGAATCTCCACCGTGACGCTGGGACGGTCGACTCTACGCATGAATCGGCCTCGATGTCGGTGCTGGCTTTTGGTAATCGATCGCTAGAAGACGCCTGTTTAGGCATACATCGAAATGACATCGATTGCAAAAATTAACATACTGAAAAACCCCGATAGCACGCTTCGTGATTTCCTTGCTCATGGTCAGGAACCTCCTGATTGAGCGCATCGCCGATGGTGGTCATAGTTGTGGCCATGATCGAGCGAGCACCATGACCACGACACATCCTCAACTCATCGGCGCACTTCTCAAGGGCATGCGCCGCGCCGAGTCCGCACATGCCGCATCGGTTGCATACAGCGCCGGCATCGCCCGGCAGATGAATAGCGGCTACGGCACGCCGGCCGATGCTGACCGGGTGCTGGAGATGTTCGCGCTCGACCCGGAACAGATTCGAGAGCTGGGCCTGGTGGGGGTGGAGGAGCTGGGCGAGACGGTGTGCCACGCCTGGTCGATCAATGCCGGGGAGCCGGAGCGGGTGATGCAGTGGTTTGCCGCGCCCAGGGTCGAGTTCGTGGGCAAGCACTGCAGTGAGTTGATCCGTGCCGGGCGGATCGGGCCGGTGCTGAGCATGGCCCGGGAGCATGCTCTGCTGCGCCCTCGCTGACCGCTTCCAGACTCGCGTAGGCCACAGCGCTTTACGCTAGCCGGCGCAACGGCAATACTCGTTGATCCGCCCAACCTCAGTTTTGCCAATGCGCCAGGTTCCGCCTGCTTCACCCTCCGCCGCCGCCAAAGCCCAATTGCTGGAAGAGCTGCGTAAGCTCGAACAGGAAGAAGCCCAGCTGAAATATGCCCAGACGCTGGAAGCCTTCGATCAGGTCGTCGAAGTGCTGACCCAGTTTGGTGGCCGCTTCAACGCAAAACAGAAAAGCCAGATCGCGTCCCTCGCAATGACCGGCAAGTCCAAGGGCCCGCTATCGTCCACCGGCGAAGTGGTGGCCAAGTACTGGATCCCGCATTCCGGCGAGACCTGGTCCGGGCGTGGTCGCACCCCGCGCGCCTTCAAGGCCTGGGAAGGCACCAGCTCGTACAAGGAATGGAAAGCCAATCATCCGGACAAGCGGTTTCCGCTCTATCCAGGTTGAAGCTCTGTTCCAGCTTGAGCGCTGTCTGAATTTGTCTGTTTTTTCGATAAAAGCTTGTTAGTCGTTGCAATGATTGATTGAATTTTGCTGCGCCGAAGTTTGGCCGCTTTGTTTAAATTGCCAAAAGAGAGCAGGTCACCGAATTCTCGCGTGCCTTCATCAAACTGCCGTCGCGGTATCAGCAGGACTGAGAGCGGCTGACAAAACGTAGCAGTAGTTTTGTCGGTCGTTCTGAAAGTTCGCCAGCCATTTGGATCCTGGCATCATTGATATGGCGGGTTTCTAAAGCGCACAAAAAAGCTCGCTGTCTGCCAGATGTCAGCAGACAGCGAGCGTGTGTCACCTCTTGAACAACGTTATTGGTCGCTCTTGCACTCGAACACCGACACGCTGCGTGGTGGTGCCAGGAACTCGCTGGCGCCGGCCGGCATCATGTCCACTTCCAATGCTTCGTCGGTGGAGAGCACCAGCTTCCAGTGCACCGGTTCATCGGACGAGGGCAGGGTGAAGGTCACCCCTTCGTGGTAAGCATTGATGACGATCAGCAAGGTGTCGTCGTTGGCCAGTTCCTTGACGCCCGAGGTCTGCGCCTTGCCTTCCAGCAGCAAACCCACCGAGCGTGCACCGGCATCGGTCCAATGCGCGTCGTCCATCTCGGTGCCGCCGGGATTGAGCCAGGTCAGATCGCGCAGGCCGGCCTCTTCGTTGTACTGGCCATTGAGAAAGCGACCGCGCGACAGGATCGGGTAGCGCCTACGCAAGCCGGTAAGCGCCTTGACGAATTCGGTCAAACGGCCATCGGTCGGGTCGTTTTCCCAATCCAGCCAGGTGATCTCGTTGTCCTGGCAATAGGTATTGTTATTGCCGCCTTGCGACTGTGCGCGCTCGTCGCCGCTCAACAGCATCGGCGTGCCTTGCGAGAGCAGCAAGGTGGCGAGCAGGTTTTTCATTTGGCGCTCGCGGATCTGCAGGATCTCGGCGTTGTCGGTATCGCCTTCTTCGCCGTAGTTGCACGAGCCATCGTTGGACGAACCGTCGCGATTGTCCTCGCCGTTGGCGATGTTGTGCTTCTCGTTGTAGCTCACCAGATCGCGCAGAGTGAAACCGTCATGCGCAGTGATGAAGTTGACCGACGCCCATGGGCGGCGACCGCGCCGATCGAACAGATCGGCCGAGCCGGTAAAGCGGGTGGCAAACTCGGCGAGCTTGCCGTCTTCGCCCTTCCAGAACTCGCGCGCATTGTCGCGGAACTTGTCGTTCCACTCCGACCAACCCGGCGGGAAATGACCCACCTGATAGCCACCGGGGCCGCAATCCCACGGCTCGGCAATCAGCTTCACTTCCGTCAGCAACGGGTCCTGGTTGCAGGCATCCAGGAAGCCGCCACGCTGATCGAAGCCGCTCGGCTCGCGCCCCAGGATGGTCGCCAGGTCGAAGCGGAATCCGTCCACATGCATCTCGCCGGCCCAATAGCGCAGCGAGTCATTGACCATCTGGATCACCCGCGAATTGCTTAGATTCAGCGTGTTACCGGTGCCGGTGTCGTTGATGTAATAACGCTTGTCTTCGGCAAGGCGATAGTAACTGGCGTTGTCGATGCCCTTGAACGACAGCGTCGGGCCCAGCTCGCTACCTTCGGCGGTGTGGTTGTAGACCACGTCCAGAATCACTTCCAGACCCTGCTTGTGCATGGCCTTGACCATGTCGCGGAATTCATCGCGATGCCCGCTGGCCAGATAGCGCGATTTCAGTGCGAAAAAGCCGATGGTGTTGTAGCCCCAGTAGTTGCGCAGGTCCTTGTCCAGCAGATGCTGGTCGTCCAGATACGCATGCACCGGCAACAACTCGACGGCAGTGACGCCAAGGTCCTTGATGTATTGCAGCACCTGCGGCTGCGCCAGGCCGGCAAACGTACCGCGCACCGCCTCCGGCACCTGCGGGTTGCGCATGGTGTAGCCACGCACGTGGGTTTCGTAGATCACCGTTTCGTTCCACGGCTTGAGCAGGCGTGCGTCGTCTTCCCAGTCGTAGGTGTCTTCGACCACCACGCACTTGGGCATGAAGGGCGCACTGTCGCGCTCGTCGAAGCTCAGGTCGCCATCCGGGTGACCCACGGTGTAGCCGTAGAGTTCGTCCGCCCAGACCAGATCGCCATCCAGCTCGCGCGCATAGGGATCCATCAGCAACTTGTTGTGGTTGAAGCGATGCCCCTCGGTCGGCGCGTACGGGCCATGCACGCGGTAGCCGTAGCGCTGGCCCGGTTTGACGTCGGGCAGATAGCCGTGCCAGATCTCGTTGGTGTATTCGGGCAGATCGACCCGCGTCTCGGTGCCTTGTTCGTCGAACAGGCACAGCTCCACGCGCGTGGCATGCGCAGAAAACAGCGCGAAATTGGTGCCTGTTCCATCGAAGAGCGTGCCACGCGGGAACGGGCGTCCCTGGCGGATGCGGGAGGGGTTGGCATAGGCCGCGCTTGCTGGACGTCGCATTGAGAGTCTCGGGTGCGCCGGCATGCCGGCATTAGGGGACTCAAGCATTGCGGTTTTGCCTGTGCAAAAGGCGTCACGGCCACAGGGGCATGGCGTGAGGGCGACATGCGCCAGCCGCTGTGCTTGCGTGATCGTCGCGCAACGTGGCTGAAGTGGATGCCCACGCTGCATAGCGCTGCGCTGCCTTGGGTTGAATTGCAGTGGGGTTATGTTGGCTGGCGTAATCAGGCTGGAAGATGCATGCGTGCAACATCCCGCGCAACGCATGCACACGCATTGCTTGAGCGCTGCGCAGCGCCCCTGCTAGCATCCAGACCAGTGAAGTTGCGCAATGCATGCGCCGCTTCCATCGATCACCGCGTCGCTTTCGCCTTTCCCTCCTCGGGGCCGTCGCACACCAGTTGGATCGAAGCGTGCAGGGCGGGGTTGCAGCCCGCACGCGCGATCGACCGGCAGACGTACGGACTTGGGTCACTTCGTCACTAGACTCCGACCATGTCCAGGCCGCGCCGCGCACCCTCCGCGATGAAAATCGCCATCCTTTCCCGCAACAGCAAGCTGTATTCGACCCGCCGGCTCATCGAGGCCGGGCGCAAGCGTGGGCACACGGTGCGCATCCTCGACCCGCTGCGCTGCTACATGCGCATCGCTGCCGATGGCTTCAGCCTGCACTACAAGGGCAAGCCGATCACCGGATTCGACGCAGTGATTCCGCGCATCGGTGCCTCGGTCACGCGCTATGCCACGGCGGTGTTGCGCCAGCTCGAATTCATGGGCAGCTACACGCCCAATCCTTCGGACGCCATCCTGCGCTCGCGCGACAAGCTGCGCGCGCATCAACTGCTGGCCGCGCAAGGCATCGATATGCCGGTGACCGTGTTCGGCGACAACCCGGACGACACCCAGGACCTGCTGTCCATGCTCGGCCCGCCGCCGCACGTGGTGAAGTTGAACGAGGGCACCCAGGGCGCCGGAGTGATCCTCACCGAGAAGGCCAGCGCCTCGCGCGGCGTGGTCGAAGCCTTGCGCGGGCTGTACGCCAACTTCATCGTGCAGGAATTCATCGGCGAGGCCGAGGGCGCCGACCTGCGCTGTTTCGTGGTCGGCGACAGGGTGGTCGCCTCCATGCGCCGCCAGGCCGCCGAGGGCGACTTCCGCTCCAACCTGCACCTGGGCGGCACCGCCGCAGTGGCGCAAGCCACCCCGCAGGAGCAGGAAGTGGCGGTGCGCTCGGCGCGCGCGCTGGGGCTGGCGGTGGCCGGGGTGGACCTGATCCGCTCCAACCGCGGCCCGCTGGTGCTGGAGGTCAATTCGACCCCCGGCCTGGAAGGCGTAGAGGGCGTCTGCGGCGTGGACGTGGCCGCCGCGATCATCGAGCACCTGGAAATCGAGCACCTGGACCAGGCCGCCCGTTGATCGGAGCGTTAACATTTTATCGAAAAAATAACGAAACCCTAATCCTTGCCCCGCTAGCCTCTCCCGACCGTAGCTCCGCTCTCGGCAGTGACGGTGATCGGGATGCATTTTTGGCCCGGGTGCTTAGCGGCACCTGGGCCTTTTTGTGATGGCTTGCCGGGATTGGGGTTCACGTCTACATTTCCTTACTCAATCAGCGACGGAACGACCAGCAACGCTGAGCATCACGCAGTACGTTCGGCGGCCGAATGGCGCCAACTGCTGAAACAACCAAGACGACCGCGCGGCTGCAACGGCACCTTGCCATACGCAGCCGGGTACACGACCCAACAATGAGGTTCCAGTGCGCATTCTAGTAATTGAAGACAACAGCGATATCGCCGCCAATCTTGGCGACTATCTGGAAGACCGCGGCCACACGGTAGATTTCGCCGCCGACGGCGTCACCGGCCTGCATCTGGCCGTGGTGCACGAGTTCGACGCTATCGTGCTCGATCTCAACCTGCCCGGCATGGATGGCATCGAGGTGTGTCGCAAGCTGCGCAACGAAGCGCGCAAGCAGACGCCGGTGCTGATGCTCACCGCGCGCGATTCGCTGGACAACAAATTGGCCGGCTTCGACTCCGGCGCCGACGACTATCTGATCAAGCCGTTCGCGCTGCAGGAAGTGGAAGTGCGGCTCAACGCGCTCTCGCGTCGCGGCAAGGGCGTGCACACCCGCGTGCTGGAAACCGGCGATCTGGAATACAACCTGGACACGCTGGAAGTGCGCCGCCGCGGCAAGCTGCTGCAGCTCAACCCCACCGCATTGAAGATCCTGCAGTCGCTGATGGAAGCCTCGCCGGCCGTGGTCACCCGCCAGGAGCTGGAGACCCGCGTCTGGGGCGAAGAACTGCCCGATTCGGACTCGTTGCGCGTGCATATCCACGGCCTGCGCGCGGTGGTCGACAAGCCGTTCGACGTGCCGATGATCCAGACCCGTCACGGCATCGGTTACCGCATCGCCTCGCCCGATGCCTGAAAGCAATAACGGCGCGCGGCCCGCCCGCAGGCGTGGCCGCTACCGGCGGCGCCTGCGCAGCCGCATCATCCTGTCGTTCGTGTTGTTGGGCTTCTGCCTGACCACACTGTTCGCCTTCGCCACCAACTGGGCGCGCTCGCGCGTGGAAAACCAGTTGGTCGAAGACGTGATGAACCGCAATATCGACGCCTTCGCGCAGCGCTTCTATTCCGACCCGTTGCGTAACCCCGATCTGCCGGTACAGCAGATGCGTGGGCGGGTGGTCAAAAGCGACAAATTCGAAGCGCTGCGCCTGGAGCAGCCCGAGTGGTACCAGCTGCCCGACGGCATCCACACCATCTCCGGCGTGGACGAGGGCGGCAACGCGTATTCGTACAAGTTGGCGGTGCGCAAGACGCCGAGCGAGTGGTTTTTCCTCGCCTACGACATGACCCAGACCATCAAGGGCGAGATCCAGCTCAAGCGCACGCTGATGCTCTCGGTGCTGGTGTTCAGCGGTTTTTCGTTGGTGATCGGCTGGTGGTCCGCGTCCAAGGTGATGCGCCCGGTCTCGGATCTGGCCGCGCGCCTGCGTGCCTACCGCGGCGGCACCAGCGAGCCTAAACCACTTGCAGCGCATTTCCCCGATGACGAGGTCGGCCAACTCGCCGAAGCGCTGGACGATTACTCGGCCCGCCTCACCGAAGTGGTGCAGCGCGACCGCGAATTCAACGCCGACGTCAGCCACGAACTGCGCACTCCGCTGGCGGTGATTCGCGGCGCCACCGAACTGCTGCTCACCAAGCCCAATCTCGACGAAAAGATGCTGCAACGCTTGCAGCGCATCCAGCGCGCCGAACTGCAGTGCAGCGACCTGATCGGCTCGCTGCTGCTGCTCTCGCGCAATGAACGCGGGCAGGGCAGCAGCAATGTCGCCAAGGTCGCCGAACAACTGATCGACGCGCACCGCGCCCAACTCGGCGGCAAACCGCTGGAACTACTGCTGGAAGGCGAACGCGATCTGGTCATCGATGCGCCCGAATCCGCCTTGTCCGTGGCGCTGGGCAATCTGATCGGCAACGCGGTCAAGTACACCCAGGACGGCCAGGTGCGCGTGCGCGTGCTAAGCGATGCAGTAGAGGTGATCGACTCCGGCCCCGGCCTGAGCGAAGAGGACGCCGCCAAACTGTTCCAGCGCGGCTACCGCGGCACCCACGCCGGCCACTCGCAAGGCGGCGGCATCGGCCTGTCGATCGTCAGCAGGCTGTGCGACCTCTACGGCTGGCGCGTCAGCGTGCGCCCAGGCCAGGAGCGCGGCGTCATCGCAACACTGGCCTTCCATCGCTAACCAGCCACGCGCGCTTTTGTAGGAGCGCACTCGTGCGCGAGGGCTTTACCGGCAAAGCTTCACCCGGCGATTGGTGGCAGTTCTGGAATCATGAAGCGCACCACCTTCCGCGACTATCTCCCACCTTCTACCGCGTCCCTCGACCAGATCACAGACTGGCTTTCAGGTCTTCCAGCGTGACGACCAGCACCATGGGATCCAGCGGGGAAGGTTCGAAGCCGATGCGCTCGTAAAACGCCTTGGCGTCCGTCGAGAGCGCATGCACGAGCAGCCCGCGAATGCCAATGGTGTCGGCTGCATGCAGGACGCGCTTGCCTGCATCCCGTACCAGGGCGCGACCAAACCCTCTGCCGTGCAGGGATTGGTCGACAGCAAGCCTGCCAAGCACCACCACGGGGATCGGGTCCGGCATGTTGCGACGGAAGCGGCCGGGCGTCGCGTCCACGGCGACCGCACTCGAGGCCAAGGCGTAATAGGCCACCACGCGGTCATCCGCGCAGGCAACAAAGGTCCGTGACGCACCGGTCGCCTGATTTTTCAGGGCGCGGCGCTTGAGCCAGTGATCCAGGCTCTCCACGCCCGATGCGAACGGTTCGACCCGGTGATGCGCTGTCAGCGGTTCCGGCGCCGATACCGTCATGCCTTCTCCCAAGGAGCGGGCGTCTGCATCGTCTTGCGCAGGCGCGCGTTCGGCTGCGGCGGCATGTCCAGCCGTGCCAGAAAGGCGGCGTAGGCGTCCGGGCTGGCCGCGATAAGGGTCTGGTCCAGCAAGGCTTCCTCGGCAGCCGAGCGCGCCGCGTCCAGCACGAAATCGGTGCGGTTCTTCCCGCGCGCCTTGGCGGCCCGGTCGATCAGGCTGCGTTCCTCGGGCTTGATGCGGAGATTCAAGGTTTCGCGCTTGCCGGGCGTAGTGTTGGGTGTGGACATGGCGTTGGCTCCTGCTAGTCGGCGCAGTGTAGCGCCTCCGTAATGTCGATGTCATTACGTTGAGGTGTCGCTCGTTCATTGCGAGGGTGCGCGCTCCACCGTCACCACCAATTCTCCCTCGCGCGCAGTGATCTGCAGCTTGCAGCCAACCGCAAACCCCAACTGCTCCAGCCACAGCCCGCGCAAGCGCACACTGGGAATGCGCTGGCTGTGCGGCCGGCCCGGCTCCGCCTCGTAGAACGCATAACCCACCGTGCAGCGCGTGGGCGTGCGCGCCTTGCGGGGCGGACGTGGTGGCAGATCGTCCACGCGGTGCCTGGGGCGATTATCGAAGTCGAGGTTGTCCACATCGAGCGTGGGCGACGGAACCAACCGCACGGGCTGTGCATTGATCGCGCGCTCAGGCTGCTTGGCGGTAGCGGTGCGTTTGGCATCCTGCTTGGACCGCTTGGAGCTTGGAGACTGCGCCCTGCTCATCGCCTCACCTCCGCCAGCACCATGGAGCGACGATGCCCACCAATCTCCAATACCGATGCATCTGTCATGACAACGCCTCCTTCGAAGAACAGGCACCGTCGCCGGCCGGCGACGGGATGTCGGGAGGTTAGAAACCGCTCATAGCCGGCGGGCGTATTCCTCCCGGAGGAGTGTTGTATTAGCCGCCCTCCCGACGCAGGCATCGCGTCGGCTTGTACCTGCAGGCAGGCACAGAAAACCCACCGGTTTGACGGAGGTGGGTACCGCTATGAGAGGAGTTTCTACGCTCCTTGAGGCAGAGGTTGCTACTGGTTGTTTGCAATGTCAATTGCAGGGAAGTAAATCAGGCGAAAGGTGACTTTCCTGATTCGGCATTCGAATGCATCACGCTGTTAGTGGCGCATGCCACATGTACCGGCAGGCCTGCTGTGCAGGAATAGTGGGTTCCATGCATTGCATCCAAATCATTTTTCACCGATGTGATGGTGGCCGTTCGGCCGTGGCGCATATCGCATACGGGAGTATCAAACGTTAGTTCTCGATTCGATGGGTTTGAAGCGCCGCTCTGTAAGTCGCATCCAGTCGTTGCGCGTGTTGCGCCAACTGGTCCGTATTGCCCTCATTGCTTGCCACATCATCGGCAATGGCCAGCCGTTGTGCGCGAGAGGTTTGTGCTGCAATCATCTGATCGGCAAGGGCCGACGTACTGCCGTCGCGTTGCATCAGGCGGGCGTGTTGAAGCGCAACCGGTACGTCGACGACCAGGATGCGGTTGAGCCAGGGATAGGCCGCCCGTGCCCCTGCTTCAGCGAGTAACGGGATTGCCACGATAGCGTAGGGGTGATTGGCCGCTTTCGCCGCGCGCTGCAATTCGGTGCGAATGGCAGGATGGGTGATCGCTTCGAGCGCTTTCCGCTCGGTTGGATCCGCGAAGACGATGTTGCGTAAGGCCTGCCGATCCAGCGTGCCATCCGGCAACAAAATGCCTTGGCCAAAGCGGTTCGTGATGGCATCAAGTATGAGACCAGGCGCCACCACCTGCCGCGCAACCACATCGGCATCGATCACCGGCACGCCCAGCTTCTTAAACTCAGCGGCCAGGGCGCTCTTGCCGGAGGCGATGCCACCCGTGAGACCGACGATGAAGTCGCTCATCGCCGTGCCCCGGTCAACGCAAGCCTGCGAAGTGCAGGTAGCCGTCCACCAGATCGTTGCCCCAGAAGAACACCACCCAACCGGCGATGGCCAGGTAGGGGCCGAACGGGATCGGGGTGGCACGGTCGCGGCCCTTGGCGACCAGCCAGATCGAGCCGAGGATGGCGCCGACCAGCGAGGAGATCAGGATGATCGGCAGGATGCCTTTCAGCCCGCACCACGCGCCGAGTGCGGCCAGCAGCTTGAAGTCGCCGTGGCCCATGCCTTCCTTACCGGTGAGCTGTTTGAACAGCCACCACACCGTCCATAGCGAGACATAGCCCACCGCCGCGCCCAGCAGGGCGGGCTTGGCCGGCATGTACAGGTTGTCCATCGAGCCGACCAAGCCTAACCACATCAGCGGCAAGGTCAGCTGATCCGGCAGCAGCTTGTGGCGCAGGTCGATGCCCGACATCGCCACCAGAAAGCAGCTCAGCACGATCGCGCCAAAGCCCTGCCAGCCGAAGCCGAAGCGCCAGACGCTGGCCACGCACAGGATCGAGGTCAGCAACTCGACCAATGGGTACTGGATGGAGATGGGCTTGCCGCTATAGCGCGACTTGCCGCGCAGCATCAGCCAGCTAAAGAGCGGGATGTTCTCCCACCATTTGAGCTTGTCGCCGGTCACCGGATCGTGCGAGGGCTCCACCACGATCCCCGGCGGCGGCGGCTCGTAGATGTCCGGCAGTTCCAGGATCTCGCGCGCATCGCGCCGCCACTGCCACTCCATACGCTTGGGCAAGCGCAGGATCACCACGTTCAGGAAGCTGCCGATCAGCAGTCCCAGTCCGGCCGCGGCGGGAAAGCCGAGACCGGGATGCTGGTCGAGAAATGCCATTACGTCTTATCCAACCACTGCGCCGAGTTTGAAGATCGGAAGATACATGCCGATGACCATGCCGCCGACGATGGTGCCGATGAACACCATGATCAGTGGTTCAAGCAGACTGCTGAGTGCATCCACGGCATTGTTGACCTCCTCCTCAAAGTATTCAGCCACTTTGAAGAGCATTGCATCAAGCGCGCCGGCTTCTTCGCCAATCGCAGTCATTTGAATAACCATGTGTGGAAATAGGTTCACCTGTTTCATCGCCATGTTGACCGGGTAACCCACAGACACATCGTCCCGCATCCTGAAAACAGCCTCCTCATAAAGCTTATTGCCAGTAGCGCCAGCTACGATCCCAAGTGCCTCCACTAGAGGAACGCCTGCTTTGAATGTCACTGCAGTTGTCCGTGCAAAGCGTGCAATCGCACTGTTGTGCATGATCTGCCCGATTACGGGCACCTTGAGGATCAATCGATCGAGTCCATGCTGTATCCGTGGAGAACGTTTGTAGGCAAAGATGAAGCCAACGATAGATCCAACTGTCACCATCAGCATCAACCACCAATAGCTGACCATGAAGCGCGATGCGTTGACGAGAAGCTGAGTGAATGCCGGTAGTTCGGCACCGAAGCTCTTGAATACTTCTTCGAACTGAGGCACCACGAAGATGAGCAAAATCGCACTCACGATGATTGCCACCGCAACCACCATGGCAGGGTAGAACATTGCCTTTTTGATCTTGCCCTTTAGGGCTTCAATGTTTTCTTTGTAGGTAGCGACCGTTTCGAGGACTGTCTCCAGTACGCCGGCACCTTCGCCCGCGCGGACAAGGTTGCGGTAGAGCTCGTCAAACTGGACGGGATGTTTGCTGATGGACTCGTAGAGCGAGGATCCCCCCTCGATGTCAGTCCTGACCTGGCCGACCATCTTCTTCATGCGTGGGTTCTTGTGTCCCTCGCCGATGATCTCCAGAGAACTGACGATGGGCACGCCCGACTTCATCATCGTCGCCATCTGACGGCTGAAGAACGCAATGTCTTTGGCGGTAATTTTCTTGCCCGCCGCTCCGAACAGGGGCTTCGGCTTTTGCTTCACCATGCTGGGCACGATGCCCTGACGGCGCAGCTCTGCTCGCAACATATTGGCGTTACGGGCTGGCTGCTCTCCCTTCATCTTCACGCCACGCTTGTCAGCCCCTTCCCAAATGAAGGTCTGCAGCATGCCTGTGTTCCGGTCGACCGGTTGCTTCTTGATTGCGCTACGCGCGACTGACATGTTGGCTCCCCAAATCCAGCCATCCCCAGGCCGGAATACGCAGTGATGGTAGCGTTTTTGCTAGGCAAGGGCATCATATCGATCGATGGACCTGCGGCGTCTTGAGAAGTGACCACTCGTAGTCGGAATCTGACCTTGCGCGTCACATGGTCATCCCTGTCGCACTTGAAGGCAGAGGAGCTTTCATTTGCCGGAATGCCTGGCATCATTGTCCCGGGAGAAGAAGCGAACGGCTACTGCTGATTGGCACGTAATCTGCATGTATCGATTTGCACACACGCCCTGCTCGGGTGCACCAAGTGCCCGGGCCGGAGATTTCGGTAAACTCACAACCTCTAGGGGATGCATCCATGAAGAAGCAGCAAGGCTTTACACTTATCGAACTGATGATCGTGGTCGCGATCATCGCCATCCTGGCCGCCATCGCGCTGCCGGCTTATCAGGACTACACCACTCGCGCCAAGCTCAGTGAAGCGCTGACGATGTCGGCGCCTGCCAAGCTTGCGGTAACTGAGACTTCATCGTCGCTCGGCGGCCTCGCTCAGGTTACTGCGGCAAATTCGGGCTACGCATTCCCGGGTGCCACGAAGTATGTCAGCGGCATCGCCATCACCAGTGCTACGGGCCAAGTCGCTGTAACCTCCACCGTGCCGAACGCAACCGGTACCATCCTGCTGACCCCGACTGATGTCGGTGGTGGCCAGCTGAAGTGGACCTGCTCTTCCGCCATCAACGTCAAGTACCTGCCGGCGGAGTGCCGTAACTCGGGCACCTGATAGGTTCAGACGAGTAGCTTGTAGAGGCCCCGCGACGCGGGGCCTCTTTTTCTGGGGGCATATCGTGTTGCGGGGCAAACGGGCGCTAGTAGGGGCAATTTTTTCGTGTCAGTCAGTTTGACCCCCGTTGTCATGTTGATCGTGAACGGGGGCGATGACGTCGGGATATCTGCGTTGTATGCGTTGGCGGGCCTGGTTGTTTCGGTCTCGCCCCTGAGGAGGCTACCGCGCGTGACCTGCACTTGGTTGGCGCTCATCAGTGCCGGCGCGATTCTGCAGGTGGAGATGCTGCTGCGCTTCGGGGAATGCTGGACGTCAACGCCCTCGCGTTGGTCTCCGAGACCACCAGTGGCGAAGCTTTGCCATTATTGCACTCAGTGCCTGCACGCCTTCTGTTTGGCTGGGGCTTGATTGTTGTGATCTGGGGAGGGCTGATGCTGTGGCCGCCGCAACTTCTGCGATGGCCAGGCAGGCGGCTTGCATTATTCGGCGGTGGCGTAGGTGCGGCGCTGCTGGCAATCGTCGTTGCATTCGAAGGCTTGCACGAGACGCCAGTGGGTGCCGCTTTCGATCAGCCATCCTTGGAACGCATGGAGGCCTTGCGGCGGGGGTACCCGACGGGGATGCCGTTGGTCATCTGGGAGTATTTCCGGCAGCGTCGAGAACTGGTCGCTGCTGATGCCGGCCT
The DNA here is from genome assembly GCF_024499015.1 of Xanthomonas hortorum pv. pelargonii. Classification (NCBI taxonomy): domain Bacteria; kingdom Pseudomonadati; phylum Pseudomonadota; class Gammaproteobacteria; order Lysobacterales; family Lysobacteraceae; genus Xanthomonas; species Xanthomonas hortorum. The sequence continues at coordinate 3,877,479 of NZ_CP098604.1, forward strand.
TGAAAGCTTTCGGTTCGGAGCCAGCCGCTCGGTGGTGGGGGCTGGCCACGGCGTGTGCATGTGCTGGTGATCGGCGAGACAGGTCGAGCCGATCATTGGGCGCTGAACGGCTACAGTCGTGACAGTACGCCTCGGCTTTCGAGTCGCAATGACCTGATCAGCTTTACGAGGTTCTACTCGCGAGCCACCTTCACCCGGCTGTCGGTGCCCGTGATTCTGAGCCGCAAGCCGCCGGGTTCGGTCGAAGCTACCTTCGGTGAGCGCTCGCTGTTGCAGGCGGCCCGCGAAGCCGGCTATCACACGGTGTGGCTCTCCAATCAGGCGCCAATGGGGTTCCATGATTCGCCTATTACGGTTCTGGCCAAGGATGCCGATGAAGTGCGCTTTGTCAGCCCGGTCGACTATCGCCACGCAGGCGTCCGCGACGAGGATCTGCTGCCGCACGTCAGGCGTCTCCTTGCCGCCGACCAGCGCGATCTGTTCCTGGTGATCCATACGATGGGCAGTCACTTCCGCTATCGGGACCGGTACCGCCCCGAGGATGCGGTCTTCCTGCCGGACAAGCCGGAACATGGCGATGCCAGGTTGTATGACCCGGATCACAAGGAGTACCTGGTCAATGGATACGACAACTCGATCCGCGCCACCGATCGCTTCCTTGATGGCCTGATCGGTCAGCTCGGGAAACTTGATGCTGCATCCTGGGTGTTCTATGTCGCCGATCACGGCGAGGCGCTGTTCGATGATTGTCGCGCCGAAAGCGGGCACGGCCAGTCGTCACCAGCGACCCATCACGTCGCGGCGGTGTGGTGGGGATCTGAGGCCTACCTCAAGCACGCGCTGGAGGCCGTTCGGAATCTCCGCGCGAATGCCGACGCGATGTTATCCACCTCCATGGTCTTCGACACCACGACCCGATTGGCGGGTATCGATGTGCCCGGCTACCGCCAATCGCACGATTTTTCCTCGGCAGAGCCTGGTATTCCGCTCGATATCGCGTCGCTGCCGCTCGATGTTCCCCGCTGTCACTGAACAGGAGTCCGTGTTGAACGGTTCATCAACGAATGTGTCCGGGAAAACGGGGTGGATTTCATCCTTGGGCGTGTTGTTTTTCCTCTCCGGTGCTGCGGCATTGATCTACCAGGTGAGCTGGCAGCGTGTCCTTTTTCGGGTCTGGGAGCGGACACGCTGTCTGTCGCGGTCATCGTCTCGGTATTCATGCTAGGGCTTGGGCTCGGGGCGCTGATCGGGGGCTGGGCCGCGGACCGTGCCACAAGTCCACTGCGATGGTTCCTCGCAGTGGAGCTTGGTATTGCGTGTTATGGCGTATGTAGTGTCGCTGTAATCGATCTGGTCATGATGCATGCTGGTGGGCTTGGGCATGGGGTCGTCGTGTTCGGTGCACTGTTTGCGTTGATCGTGCCGACAACCTTGATGGGGATGACCTTGCCGATCCTGGTGATCATGCTGGACCGTGTTGTCCGCAACGTAGGTGAGGCGACAGGTTCGCTTTATCTCGCCAATACGATGGGCGCGGCATCGGGGGCCATCGGGACCGGTCTTTATCTGTTTCATATCATGGACTTGCGGCAGGTCACCTGGCTGGCGGCAGCCATCAATGCAACGGTCGCCCTCGGCGGATGGTTTCTGGTACGGAGGGCGGCGGCATGAGCTTGAAATGGATGCCGCGGGGTGTTGCTTTCCTTGTGGGCGCGGCGAGTCTGGTGCAGGAGGTGCTGTGGGTGCGGCTTGCGGGATTCGCGACCGGTGGTCTGCCAGAGACATTCGCGATGATCCTTGCGTTGTATCTTCTGGGTATCGCGGTAGGAGCGCAGCTGGGGCGTCGTCTGTGCGTTGGCCGGGTCTTGGACATCAGGCGTCGCGCGTCGCTCGTGCTGTTGCTGTCCGCGCTGGTCGATATCGCCGCCCCTTTCCTGTTTTCTTGGGGGATCGGTTTTCTTCCCGTGACTGTGGCAATGCTGCCTCTGGTGATCGCAACCGCTGCGCTGAAGAGTGCATTGTTCCCGGTGGTGCACCATCTGGGCAGCAATGATGCAGTGGCGTGGAAAGGGGGTCGTTCTCCAAGGTCTACTTCGCCAATGTGGCGGGATGTACCCTCGGTCCACTGATCGTCACGCTCTGGCTGATGGACGTGATGGCGATGGAGCAGCTTTTCGTAGGTGTCGCCACTGTCACCGCGGTGGCAGGGATGTGGATGGCCGGCCTTCGCCTACTGGCGGTGCCTGCAGTGGTGGTCGCGATTGCGGCACTTGTACTCCAGCCTGCATTGCCAGCGCTTGCCAGCGCTTGCCAGCCGCATCGTGATGGCGACGGGGGGCTAAAGCCGACTGGCTGCTGGAGCGCAAGGAAGGAATCATCCATACGATCGCCGACCCACAGGGAGACATCGTATTTGGCGGCAACGTGTACGACGGGCGCATCAACGTCGATCTGCGATTGAACAGCAACAAGATCGATCGTGTCTATGCAGCCATGGCGGCTGTGCCGAATCCCAAGCGTGTGCTCGTGATCGGTCTTAGCGGCGGCAGCTGGACGCGTGTGATTGCATCATTCCCGACTGTGGAGCGCGTGGACGTTGTCGAGATCCATCCGGGCTATCTCGAGTTGATCGCCGGTCACCCACAGGTCGCACCGATCCTGCAGGATCCGCGTGTCCACATCCATATCGACGACGGTCGTCGCTGGTTGAGGGCACAAGGACGCGCGCGCTACGATACGGTCGTGGTAAACAGTACCTTCCACTGGCGTTCTGGTGCGACGACGCTTCTCTCGCAGGAGTTCTTTCGCCTGGTTGGCGCGCATCTGTCCGATTCAGGCGTAGCGTTGGTGAATGCCACTGGGTCTCCAGAGGTCCTCAAGACAGCAGCTTCAGAGTTTCCGCAGGCCTATCTGTTTGGCAACAGTGTCATCATGTCACGGCGCGACTTCCGCGATACGCTTCGCGCTGGTGGCGAAGCCATTTACGCGACCCGAATGCATGGCCGGCCGGTCTTTGATCCGGCCAATGCGTCTGATGTGGCCGCTGTGCGGAAGGTCACCGCGGCCGATCTCGTAGACGTTGATGTGGTGGAAGAGCGGGCCGGGCGACCAGTCGAGGTCAATACTGATCTGAGAATGTTGACCGAGTATAAATATGGAGCATCGTCCCGATGACCGGGGAGATGGGGACATCAGCGGGAATCAAACGATGAATTCAGTAGCTACCATCAACCTAGTTGGCATCACCGGCATCGCTCGTCGCCTTGTGCAGGATGGCGCCCTGGAGGAAGCCGCTGCGCGGACGGCGATGGAACAGGCGGCCGCTGCCAAGGTGCCGTTGCCGCAGTGGTTTGCCGAGAAGAAGCTGGTGTCGGCGTCGCAGCTGGCGGCGGCCAATGCCGTTGAATTCGGCATGCCGTTGATGGATGTGTCGGTGTTCGACACTAGCCAGAACGCGGTCAAGCTAGTTAGTGAGGAGTTGCTCCAGAAGTACCAGGTGCTGCCGCTTTTCAAGCGCGGCAACCGGTTGTTTGTGGGGGTGAGCAACCCGACCCAGACCAGGGCGCTGGATGACATCAAATTCCACACGAACCTGGTAGTTGAGCCGATTCTGGTCGACGAAGACCAGATCCGTCGCACCCTGGAGCAATGGCAAGCCAGTAATTCTGCGCTTAGCTCGTCGATGGGTGACGACGACGAGGGGATGGGGGATCTGGACGTCTCCACCGGAGACGAGGACATGGGCGCCGGCGGGGATTCCGGGGTCGATGCCAAGGGCGACGACACGCCGGTGGTGAAGTTCGTCAACAAGGTGCTGGTGGATGCGATTCGGCGGGGTGCCTCCGACATCCATTTCGAGCCCTATGAAGACGATTACCGGGTGCGGTTGCGGATCGACGGCTTGCTGAAGAACGTAGCCAAGGCGCCGGTAAAGCTGAGTCAGCGCATTGCGGCGCGCCTGAAGGTGATGTCGCAGCTGGACATCGCCGAGAAGCGGGTGCCGCAGGACGGGCGCATCAAGCTCAACCTGTCCAAGACCAAGCAGATCGACTTCCGTGTGAGCACCTTGCCGACCCTGTTCGGCGAGAAGGTGGTGCTGCGTATTCTGGACGCCAGTGCGGCCAAGCTGGGGATCGAGAAGCTGGGCTATGAGGCGGATCAGCAAAAGCTGTTCCTGGATGCGATCCACAAGCCCTACGGGATGGTGCTGGTGACCGGGCCAACCGGTTCGGGCAAGACGGTGTCGTTGTATACGGCGCTTGGCATCCTCAACGATGAGACGCGCAATATCTCCACGGCCGAGGATCCGGTCGAAATCCGCTTGCCTGGTGTGAATCAGGTGCAGCAGAACGTCAAGCGCGGCATGACCTTCGCGGCGGCGCTGCGCTCGTTCCTGCGCCAGGATCCGGACATCATCATGGTCGGCGAAATCCGCGATCTGGAGACGGCCGAGATCGCAATCAAGGCGGCCCAGACCGGCCACATGGTGTTGTCCACGCTGCACACCAACGATGCGCCGCAGACCATTGCGCGCCTGATGAACATGGGCATTGCGCCGTACAACATCACTTCGTCGGTGACCTTGGTTGTTGCGCAGCGCCTGGCGCGGCGCTTGTGCAACAACTGCAAGCGCAAGGCACCGCTGCCGGAGCACGCGCTGCTTGCCGAAGGGTTCACCGCAGAGCAGGTCGCTGCCGGAATCGAACTGTACGAGGCGGTCGGCTGCGATGAGTGCACCGAAGGCTACAAGGGCCGTACCGGTATCTATCAGGTGATGCCGATGACCGACGAGATCGGCGCGATCGTGCTGGAAGGCGGTAACGCGATGCAGATCGCCGAGGCGGCGCAGAGGATCGGCATCCGCGATTTGCGGCAGTCGGCGCTGGTCAAGGCGGCGCATGGGGTGACGAGCCTGGCTGAGATCAATCGGGTGACCAAGGATTGAATGGAGCGTCAGTCGTCATCCTGATCGACTGACGGTTCTTCGATCTGCGTGATGCAACTATCGAATACTTCTTCCAGCGGGGCGTAATCGCATGACACTGCAGCGATGCAGGCTGCAACCCAGGTGCCTGCGCTCACATGCTTCCACGAGACCGCCAGTCCATTGAGCAGCAACCAATGCTCAAAGAATAGGCGCTGAGTCCGACCGTTGCCCTCACGGAAGGGGTGAATCATGTTCAGTTCGCCATAGAGCTCCGCGACCAACTGTATCTGTGCGGAGCGAGGCAGCGTGGTCGGATCGGTAGCGTCCAGCTGGCTCAGAACGCGATTCGCTTCGGCTTCTATGCGACTGCTGATGCAAAATCGCGTGGCGCCCTTGGCGATATCCACGGTTCTGAGCATGCCTGCCCAATCGTAGACTTCATCGAACAGTTGCCGATGTAGGCTGCAAAGATAAGCAAGATCGAATGGCGGCGCGCCTATTTCGATGGATTGCACTGCGGTTGCTGCGAAGGCGGCTTCAGCCGCCTCCAACATATCCGGGTCGACGATGTTCAGTTTGTTCCGGAGAACACGTGTGCCGGGATAGCAGGCAGGGTCAGCAACGACCGCATACTTGCCTTTCATCCTGGGCGGGAAAGTGCCAAGTACTTCTTGCGCAATGCATCTTTGCTGGGTAAGGGGTTCTGATTGTTTGCGGCTGTGTCAGGGGTTTTAATGCCTTCCAGACGTTGGCTGGCGGCAAAGTTGTCTCTGCGGGTGGCGCGATAATGCTCGACAACGGTCTCTAGTCTAGGCTTTTTCATGGCGACTTCTCGGACACGTGGCTATCGCAATTATACCCGGATGGGCGAGGGTGAGATTTGGTGTACCCACCCCTCACTCCATCCCCAACTTCTTCAGCTTGTAGCGCAGCGCACGAAACGTGATGCCTAGCTGCGCGGCGGTTCTGGTCTTGTTCCAACGATTCTCCTCCAGCGCTTTCTGGATCGCGGCGCGCTCGAGTTGCTCGATGTAAGAGGGCAGGGCGGCCGAGGCGGGATCGATGTCGACCACGGCTTCGCGCGGTTCGATGGCGGCGCTGCCGGGGCTGGCGGCGAGGCGGTGGCCGCCGTGGGCGGGTAGGCGCAGATCGCTGGCGCTGATCTGGTCGTCTTCGGCCAGGGCCAGGGCGCGTTCGAGGATGTTTTCCAGTTCGCGCACGTTGCCGGGGAAGCCGTATGTGTCCAGCGCGTCGAGCGCGGATTGGGTCAGCAGCGGAATCGGGCGGCCGTGGCTGCGTGCCAGGCGCGCGATGATGGCGGCGGCCAGTTGCGGCAGGTCGCCGCTGCGTTCGCGCAGCGGCGGCACGCGCAGTTCGATCACGTTGATGCGATAGTACAGGTCGTGGCGGAAACGGCCGTCGGAGACCAGGTCACCGAGGTCCTTGTGGGTGGCCGAGAGAATGCGCACGTCCACCAGCGATTCGGTAGAGGCGCCGACCGGGCGCACCGATTTCTCCTGGATGGCGCGCAGTAGTTTGACCTGCATCTGCAGCGGCAATTCGGCCACTTCGTCCAGAAACAGCGTGCCGCCATGCGCGGCCTGGAACAGGCCGGGCTTGTCGGCATGCGCGCCGGTGAAGCTGCCTTTCTTGTGGCCGAAGAATTCGCTCTCCATCAGTTCGGCGGGAATGGCGCCGCAGTTCACAGGCACGAACGGGCCGGCTGCGCGTGCGCCTTGTTCATGGATGGTGCGTGCGACCAGTTCCTTGCCCACGCCCGATTCGCCGACGATGTAAACCGGCGCCTGGCTGCGCGCGACTTTGCCGATGGTGGCGCGCAGGCTTTCCATCGCGCTGGAGTCGCCCAGCAGGCGGCTGGCCTGTTCCGGCGGCGGCGGAGGTGGGGCGGGGCGGTCGCGGTTGTTCAATTCCAGCGCGTGCTTGACCAGGCCGCGCAACACGCTGATGTCCACCGGCTTGCTGACGAAGTCGAACGCGCCGGCCTTCAGCGCTTCCACCGCCAGGTCCATGCTGCCGAACGCGGTGATCATCGCCACCGGGGTCTGCGGATACTGCTTTGAGATTTCGGTGACCAGTTCGATGCCGTTGCCATCGGGCAGGCGCATGTCGGTCAGGCAGAGGTCGTAGGGGTTGTTGGCCAGCAGCTCGCGCGCTTCGGCCAGGTTGGCCGCGGTGCTGATGCGCAGGCCCATCCGGCCCAGGGTGAGAACAAGCAACTCGCGGATATCACGCTCGTCATCGACAACCAAGGCACTTTTGGGTTCGCTCATGGTGCGCACGATAGCCCAGCGCGATGACAGACGACAATTGTCGTCGGGGTTTGGGCCCACGCAGAGCCACCACACACGTTCGTCCATCAATGCGTCGCGCTATCACCTTGGGTCTGCGTTGCAGACAATGCGGCGCAGCAATCACTCACTTCCCAAGCAAGCCATTGGGCCCCTGCAACAGGATCCGGAAACACGCGCCGCCGCCGGGCACAGAGACGTAATCCAGTTGCGCCTGGTTGGCGCGACAAAGCTCCTGGGCGATATACAGGCCCAGCCCGGTGCCGTGTTCGGAGGTGGTGTAGAACGGGCGGAACAGTTGCGCGGCCACCGTCTCCGGAATGCCGGGCCCGCGGTCGATGACATCGATCACCGCCATGCGCTCCAGGCGCTCCACGCGCAGCTTGACCCGCGCCGGTTCGTCCATGACCCGGCCGTACTTGAGTGCGTTGTGGACCAGGGCGGTCAGGATCTGGTGGAGGTGCTTTGGGTCGACCAGCGCATGCACCGAGGCGCCCTGGATGCTGGCCTCCAGAATGTCGGTTTCCATCGACAGGGTCTGCCGGTACTCGACCACGAAGCGGCGCACGAATGCGGCCAGATCCAGGTTGTCCGGGTTGGCGCGCTCGCGCCGAGCCAGTGCGAGCACGCTTTCGACGATGCCGTTGGTGCGTTGGCATTGCTGGTGGATGATCTGCAGCAGGCGGCGGTCGGCATCGCCAATGTCCGGGGATTCTTCCAGCAGTTGCGAGGCGTAGCTGATTGCGGCGAGCGGGTTGCGGATTTCGTGCGCCAGACTGGCAGAAAAGCGCCCCATTGCCGACAAGGTGAGCGATTCGGCGCGGCGCGAGACTACCGTGGCGTCGTCCAGAAAGATCAGTACCAGGTCGCTGTCGGCGAGCAGGCGCACGAAGCGCGGCTGCACTTCCGGGCGGTCGGCGCCCAGTTGCAGTGGGGCCTCCTCCTCGCGCCAGCCGCTGCGCCAGCGTTGCAGGCGGCGCGCCAGTTCCGGGGTGAGTGCGGCCAGCGACAGGTCGGCCGGGGCGTTGCGCTGGTCGCCATCGCCCAGCAACGCCAGTGCCGCTTCGTTGGCCAGGGTGATGTGGTTGTGCGTATCGACCACCAGCACACCGGTGCGCATGCGGCGGATGATCAGTTCATTGATTTCGTAGAGATTGGCCACCTGCGCGCCGCGTTCTTCCGCCAGCACCTGGTTGCGGCGCGCGCGCGAGCCGATCTGTTCGCAGATGAAGGCCACCGCGACGTAGCTGGTGGCGAACATGGCCAGTTCGGCCACCGGGCGGGCGGCGCCGCCGCCTTCGAGCAGGGTCCACAGGTATTCCAGCACGATGGCGCCGCTGGCGAGCACCGCGATGCTCATGCCGTAGCGCAGGCGCAGCAGCAGCGAGGCGGCGGCGACATTGAACAGCAACATCATCGCGATGCCGGCACTTGCGCCGGGCAGGGCATGCGTGGCCAGGGTGGCGGCAAGGATGTCGGCCAGCACCGAACAGAACACGGTGGTGGTCAGCCTGCGCTCGCTGCGGCCCCAGAACAGCAGCGGCACGGCGATGCAGAGGTACCCGATCGCCACACCGGCGGCCAGGCGCTGGTAGCGCGGCTCGGGGATGGCATCGGACAAGGGGCTGAACACCAGTGCGGCGATCAGGCCCGCCACCAGCACCCGGTACAGCGAAAAAAAGTACAGCTCGCGCGGCGGCGCTGACTGGAACCGGTCGATAAGCGATGCGCTGGATGGCAAACCGATTCCCCGCTGGAACGAGCCGCGAGTATAGGCAAGTGCGTGATCTGTGCCGCGCGTGCGCATAGTGCCGGGCTGCATGCAAGCGCGGCGATTGGGCGGGCAATATCGCCGAATTTTGCGCCGCACGGCGCGGTCAGCCACAATAGGCGGCCCGTTCGCGTCTCTTGACGTGCCGCCCTGGCGGTCTGCGTTGCACGCAGCGGTCGTTTCCTTTTCCCACGGTGACGCATGAATTTCCACGAATACCAGTCAAAACAGCTGCTTGCCGAGTACGGCATTCCCGTCCCGGCCGGTAAGGTCGCGGCTACTCCGGACGAAGCGGTCGAAGCCGCCAATTCCCTGGGCAAGGGCCCCTGGATGGTGAAAGCGCAGATCCATGCGGGCGGCCGCGGCAAGGCTGGCGGCGTCAAGTTCTGCAAGACCACCGACGACGTGAAGGCCGCAGCAGCCAAGATGCTCGGCACCAAGATGTCCACCTATCAGACCGCCGGTGTTGAGCTGCCGATCAACCTGGTGCTGGTGACCACCGCCGGTGAGATCGTCAAGGAGCTGTACCTGTCGGTGCTGGTCGACCGCGGCACCAAGACCATCACCTACATCGCTTCTTCGGAAGGCGGCGTGGAAATCGAGCAGGTCGCTGCAGAAACCCCGGAACTGATCCACGCGCTCAACGTCGATTTCGTCGAAGGCGTGCAGGGCTACCACGGCCGCGATTTCGGCTTCAAGCTCGGCCTGACCGCCAAGCAGGCCGGCCAGTTCGCCAGCATCATGGTGAACCTGTACAAGCTGTTCAACGAAAAGGATCTGGCGCTGGTTGAAATCAACCCGCTGGCGATCCTGGACGACGGCAACCTGTATGCGCTGGACGGCAAGTTCGACAGCGACGACAACGCCGCGTTCCGTCAGAAGCAGCTGGTCGCCATGCGCGACAAGACGCAGGAAGACGAGACCGAAGTGACCGCGTCCGAGCTGGACATCAACTACGTCACCATGGACGGCAACATCGGTTGCATGGTCAACGGCGCAGGCCTGGCCATGGCCACCATGGACGTGATCAAGCTCAACGGCGGCGAGCCGGCGAACTTCCTGGACGTGGGCGGCGGTGCCAACAAGCAGCGCGTCATCGAAGCGTTCAAGCTGATCCTGTCCTCGGACAAGGTCGAAGGCATCTTCGTCAACATCTTCGGCGGCATCGTTCGCTGCGACATGATTGCCGAGGGCATCATCGCTGCGGTCAAGGAAGTGGGCGTCAAGGTTCCGGTCGTGGTGCGCCTGGAAGGCACCAACGTGGAAGAAGGCAAGCAGCTGCTGCGCGACAGCGGCATGGCCATCATCCCGGCCGACAACATCAACGACGGTGCCAAGAAAGTCGTTGAAGCTGTCAAGAACGCCGCCTGATTCACGACACCGAAGGAACTATCCATGTCCGTTTTGATTAACAAGAACACCAAGGTGATCGTGCAGGGCTTCACCGGCCAGCAGGGCACCTTCCACGCCACTCAGATGATCGAGTACGGCACCCAGGTCGTCGGCGGCGTGACCCCCGGCAAGGGCGGCACCACGCATATCGACCTGCCGGTGTTCAACACCGTGGCCGATGCTGTGTCGGCCACCGGCGCTGACGCTTCGGTCATCTACGTGCCGCCGCCGTATGCGGCCGATGCGATCCTGGAAGCGGCTGCGGCCGGCATCAAGGTCATCGTGTGCATCACCGAGGGCATCCCGGTGCTGGACATGCTGCGCGTCAAGAACGTGCTGACCCGCGCCCATCCGGACACCGTGCTGATCGGGCCGAACTGCCCCGGCGTGATCACCCCGGGCGAGTGCAAGATCGGCATCATGCCGGGCCACATCCACAAGCCGGGCAAGATCGGCATCGTGTCGCGTTCGGGCACCCTGACCTATGAAGCGGTCAAGCAGACCACCGAAGTGGGCCTGGGCCAGAGCACCTGCATCGGGATCGGCGGCGACCCGATCAACGGCCTGAACTTCGTCGACTGCCTCAAGCTGTTCAACGAAGACCCGCAGACCGAAGGCATCATCATGGTCGGCGAAATCGGTGGCGACGCCGAGGAAGCCGGTGCCGAGTACATCAAGCAGTTCGTGAAGAAGCCGGTGGTCGGCTTCATCGCCGGTGCCTCGGCTCCGGCCGGCAAGCGCATGGGCCACGCCGGTGCGATCGCATCGGGCGGCAAGGGCACCGCCGAAGGCAAGTTCGCCGCGATGGAAGCCGCTGGCGTCAAGACCGTCCGTTCGCCGGGCGATCTGGGTGCGGCGATCGCTGCGCTGGTGAAGTAAGAAACACGCATCGCGCGCAAGCGTGTGAGTGTGAGAGAGGCCACCTTCGGGTGGCCTTTTTTATGGTCGCGATATTGGATTGCCAAATCCGATGGCTAATTGCCGGGTTGTGTCAGCGTCTTCGTGGCCGCCGTCGCCTGTTGTGGCTTATCGGCTAATTCGCCTGGCTCGCAGCATTCGATTTAGAGGGCGTGCTGCTGCGCCGTCTGCTCAAGCAACACATCCACGAACGCACGCACTTTTGCCGGTCGAAAGCGCGTTGCCGGGAACACCGCATGGATACCACCGGACGGCAACTGCCACTGCGGCAGCACATGCAGTAAACGACCTGCGGCCAGATCGTCGGCAACCACATAATCCGGCAGTACCGAGATTCCCGCGCCCTGGCAGACCGCTTCGCGTACGGCGAGGGTGGCGTCGAGAAAGATGCCGGGCTGCACGTCCACACTCTGCGGCGCGTGCGTGGCATGCGCGAAGTGCCAGCGCTGATGATCGCGCAAGGCCGTGTTGGCGATGAACGGCAGTGTGGCGATGTCCTGCGGCGCAGTGAGCCCGGCCAGTTGCGCGGTCATCGTGGAAGGCGCGACCAGCAACTGCCGGAACGCACCGATCTTGCGTGCCTGCAGGCTGCTTTCGGCCAACCAGCCGACGCGGATCGCAAGCTCGATGTTGGCCGTCATCAGGTCCAGGGTCTGGTCGCTGAGGATCGCATCGACCTTGCAGGCCGGATAGCGCCGGGTGAAGGCCGCGATCGCCGGCACCACCACGCGTACGCCGTAGTCCAGCGGTGCGGTGAGCCTGAGCAGGCCGGAAGGTTCGGCGGCGGTGTCGGTCAGTGCGTCGAACGCGTCGTCGGTATCGCGCAGGATCGCCGCGCAGCGCTGATAGAACGACTGCCCGAGTTCGGTGGTGCGCACCTTGCGGGTCGTGCGCACCAACAGCGAGGTGCGGCATTCGCGTTCCAGGCGGGCGACCTGCTGGCTGACCACTGCTTTGGTAATGCCCAGGCGCTCGGCGGCTGCCGTTGAACGAGCCGGTTTCCACCACGGCGACGAAATACGCCAGCCGGCGCAGATTGCCTAGGCCACCGGGGCCGGACTCGGTTCGATTGTGTGTTGTTGGCATACGGTATGTTTATTGCGGATGGATTTAAGAGTCAACGGAAGCGGCCTAGGATGCATCCATCGCCACTGGATGCCGCCGCCATGTCCACCACTGTCCACTACCTCTATGACCCGCTGTGCGGCTGGTGCTACGGCGCGACGGCCGTGGTGTCGGCGTTGCAGGCGCGGGCCGATGTCACCCTGGAATTGCTGCCAGCCGGCCTGTTTCTGGGCGCTGGCGCCAGGGCAATGGACGACACCTTCGCCGGCTACGCCTAGTCCAACGATCAGCGCATTGCGCAGCTGACCGGCCAGGTTTTCAGCGAGCAGTATCGTCAGCGCGTGCTCGGCGACCGCCAGCAGCGCTTCGACAGCGGCCTGGCGACGCTGGCGCTGACGGCGGTGGCGCGCATCGACCCCTCGCGCGAATTGCAGGTGCTGGGGGCGATCCAAAAAGCGCGTTATATGGATGGCGATGATGTGACTGCGCTGGGTACGCTGATTGGCCTGCTGGAATCGCTTGGTCTAGTACAGGCAGCGGTGCAGATCGCTGCGCCGGATGCGCAGCTGCTTGCGCTGACGCAGGCGCGTATCGACAAGGCGCAGTCACTGCTGCAGGAGTTCAGTGCGCGTGGCGTACCGACCTTGGTTGCGCAGTCGTCCGGTGCGCGCTGGTTGTTGGATGTTGGCGCGGGATATGGAAATCCGGATGCGGTGCTGCGGCAGTTGGATGCCGGGCGTTCTTAAGTCGTCCTGGGCAAGTGGTTTTCTTGCCATTGGGTTGGCTGTCTTCCGCCGTACCCTCACCCCAACCCCCGCTCCGCGCCCCGGCCCGCGCCAGTGGCGCGGGCGCACCAAGGCACACGCGCCAGTGGCACGTAAGCCGTGCCCTGGTGCCCCGGCGGGAGAGGGGTCTCGCCCCTTCTCCCGCCGGAGAAGGTGGCGCGTAGCCCCGGATGAGGGTACGGGCGCACGTGCTGCGCCGGCCCAGGCATCGCTTTGTACGCGCGCTGATCAAAGCATTCCAACCCAACTCCAGCCCTAGTTCCACTCCACCTCACTCCATCGCCATTCCAAAAGGCCAAAACCAATGCCAACCCGACGAGACGTCATCAAAACCCTGGCTGTTGCGAGTGTCGCGACGGCCGTCCTTGGAGCGAATACCGCCATGGCTGCACAGACCACACTGACCTATCACCATTTCCCCGCCGGCGAACATGGGTTCTTCCGCGCGCCGGTGCTGATTTCCGGCGCACGCGATGCAGTGCTGATCGATGGCGGCTTTACGCTGCCCGACGGCAAGGCGCTGGCCGAGGCGATCCGCGCCAGCGGCAAGACGCTGACCACCATCTACATCAGCCAGAGCGACCCGGACTATTACTTCAGCCTGGCGCCGATCAAGGCCGCCTTCCCCAAGGCGCGCGTCATCGCCGCCTCGGCCACCATCGCGGCGATCAAGGGCAATGTCGAAAAGAAGCTGGCCACCTGGGGCCCGCAGCTGAAGGAAAATGGCCCACAGACCCTGGCCGACATCGTGATGCCGGAGGTCTTCGACGGCCACGCGATCACGCTGGAAGACCATGCGCTGGAAATCGTCGAGGCCGAGGGCCTGGCCAATCGACGCTACGTGTGGGTGCCGGCGCTCAAGGCGATCGTCGGTGGCGTGCTGGTGTTCTCCGGCACGCATGTGTGGACGGCCGATACGCGCGGTGCCGAAGGGCGTGCAGCCTGGCGCAAGACGCTGGAGAGCATGACAGCGCGCTCGCCGTCAGTGGTCGTGCCCGGGCACATGGTGCCGGGCGCGCCAATCGATGTATCGGCCATCACCTATACGCGCGACTATCTGCTGGCCTTCGAAGAAGAGCTGGCCAGGCACAGCAACAGTGCCGACCTGATCAAGGCCATGACCGCGCGCTATCCCGATGCCGGTATGGCCGTGGCATTGCAGATCGGCGCCAAGGTCGCCACCGGCGAGATGCAGTGGGGTTGATGCAATGACGACGCCGCTGGAGATCATCCGCAACACCTACGAAAACGCGCCAGACGAAAACGCCAGGCACTTACGCGCCGCGTTGGCGGCCGATGCGCACTGGACCGAAGCGGCCGGGTTCCCGTATGCGGGCACCTACGTCGGCGCCGACGCCATCTTCGCCAATGTGTTCGAGCGCCTGGCGAGCGAGTGGGAGGGTTATCAGGCCAAGGTGCACACCTATCTGGCCGATGGCGAGCGCGTTGCTGCGTTTGGCGTGTATTGCGGGCGTTATCGCAGGACCGGCAACACCATGCAGGCCGCGTTTGCGCATCTGTACCACTTTCAGGACAGCAAGATCGTGCGGATGGAGCAGGTAGTGGATAGCGCGATGGTGGTACGGGCACTGCAGGCGGACTGAGCCCGTTGCCGCTGTGTGCCGAACGCGCAGCATCGGTGCGCGTTCGGCTTTTGGGATTAGCCATTGCAAGGGCCGGCACACCGTGGTGAGCCGTTATCGGTTCGGTGTGCGCGGCGCGCAGCATCCGCCATGCCTGCGTCGCGCTGCGCATTCCGTAACGCGGCCCCACATCCACCCGACAGTGCGCACCGTCTGATTGAGTGATTGCTGCTGGATGCAACGCAGGTCGCGCTATGCGGCTTGCTACGCGCACACGCATGGAATGCGGCCGAGGTCATCACCGGCTCGCCGGTCGCCGGGTCGTTCTGGTCGTCGAAGCGCGTCACTATTTGGGTGGGGCTTGCCGAAACGCACTGGCGCAGCGGCAGACCGCGGCAGGTTCGCGCGCTTCTGGAATAATGCAGGCTTGGCGGCAACGCCGATCTGCATCTCGGTCTCTTGCGGGATGCGGCACAGCCACGCCTCTCCAGTTGCATCCGCATAGGCCTTCCCATGTCCCAGACCCTTCGCATCGCCATGGCCCAGTTCGACTTCCCGGTCGGCGCCGTGGCGCGCAATACCGATCGCATCATCGAGTTCATCGCGGCAGCACGCGACGAGTTCGGGGCAGATATCGTGCTGTTTCCCGAGCTGGCGATCAGCGGCTACCCACCGGAAGATCTGTTGCTGCGGCCAGGGTTTCTCGCGCATTGTGAAGAAGCGTTGGCACGCATCGCTGCCAACACGCGCGGGATTGTCGCGGTGGTCGGCTGGCCGCAGAGTGCCGGGAGCGTGGTCTACAACGCAGCCAGCGTGTTGCGCGACGGACGCATCGCGGCGACCTATCGCAAGCGCGAGTTGCCCAACTACGCGGTGTTCGACGAGCGCCGCTATTTCGACGTGGATCCGGATGGCGACAACTGCGTGGTCACGGTCAAGGGCGTGCAAGTGGGCGTGGTGATCTGCGAGGACCTGTGGTTTGCCGAGCCGCTCGCAAAGACCGTGCAGGCCGGCGCCGAGCTGGTGCTGGTGCCCAATGCCTCGCCGTACGAGCGCGGCAAGCATGCGCAGCGCGATGCCTTGCTGGCCGAGCGCACCCGCGAGAGCGGGGCGGCGATCGCCTATCTCAACGTGGTTGGCGGGCAGGACGCGCTGGTGTTCGACGGCGCATCGGTCGTCGCCGATGCCGACGGCACCGTGCATCCGGCCGCTGCGGCCTTCGTCGACCAGTGGCTGGTGGTGGATTACGCCGCCGACGAGCGCAGCTTCACCCCGGTGGTGTGGGTGGACGATGGCGACGAGAGCATGGACGCGCTGGCCTGGCGCGCGGTGGTGCGTGGGTTGCAGGACTATTGCCGCAAGAACGGCTTCAGCAAGGTGTGGTTGGGATTGTCCGGCGGCATCGATTCGGCGCTGGTGCTGGCGATGGCGGTCGATGCGCTGGGGGGCGACAATGTCACTGCGGTGCGGCTGCCGTCGCGCTACACCGCCAATCTCTCCAACGATCTGGCTGAGGAGCAATGCCGCGCGCTGGGCGTCAAGCTGGAAACCATCGCGATCGAGCCGGCATTCGAAGGCCTGCTCGCCGCACTCGGCCCACTGTTCGAAGGCACCCAACCGGATATCACCGAAGAAAACCTGCAGTCGCGCAGCCGTGGCGTGATCCTGATGGCGCTGTCCAATAAGTTCGGCGGGCTGCTGCTGACCACCGGCAACAAGAGTGAATACGCGGTGGGTTACGCCACCATCTACGGTGACATGTGCGGCGGCTACGCCCCGCTCAAGGACCTGTACAAGACCGAAGTATTCGGCCTGGCCAAGTGGCGCAATACCGTGGGCGGCGCGCCGGTGATTCCGCCGGCAGTGATTTCGCGCCCGCCTTCGGCCGAGTTGCGCGACAACCAGACCGACCAGGATTCGCTGCCGCCGTACGATGTGCTGGACGGCATCCTGTACCGCTACGTCGACCAGGAGCAGTCGCGCGATGACATCGTCGCGGCCGGCTATGCCGCCGACACGGTCGAGCACGTGCTGCGGCTGGTGCGGCTCAACGAGTGGAAGCGCCATCAGTCCGCGCCCGGCCCGAAGGTGTCGCGGCGCGCCTTCGGTCGCGAGCGGCGTTACCCGATCACCAATGGCTACTCCGGTCAGTAGCCGGGGGCGCCGGCTGCCACTGCGGTGGCCGGCGGTTGCGCGAAGCGGGTGAGCAGGTCCAGGGTCGGCTTGGGCCGCGTCAGGTCGTACATCAGGCCGAAGTGGCCTTCGGCGCCCTGGATCGTGGTCTGGTCCAGCAATTCGTAGACGTTCACTTCGGACACCACATCGGCATAGTTGGTTCGCACGTTGCTTAGCAACTGCGCCAGGCTGTCGTAGCAACCGCGGTCGCCTTGCGCCCCGCCGGTGGTATTGCCGGTGTAGATCTCCGCACAGTTCAGCTCGTTGAAGAACACCGGCGTGTTGTAGGTCTGCGCGGCAGTGCGCAGCTGGCCCAGGTACAACTCGGTCCAGTAACCGGCATCGCGGTGGAAGGCGTAGTAGTGGAAGCTGATGTGGTCGAAGTCGAAGCCGGCCGCCTTGGCCTTGGCAAGAAACCACAGCGAGCCATTGCGATCGCCCGGGCAACGCGCGTTGGCGCTGCGGTCGTCGCTGTTGCAGGCGGTAATGTTGATGGTGAAGCGCAGGCCGGCACCCAGTTCGTTGGAGGCCTGGCGCATGCCCAGATACATCGTGGTCATTGCGGCGATGCGGGCATCGGCCTCGGCGCGGACAAGGTCCTGTTCGTTGCCGATCTCCCAGACCTTGATGTCGGCCGCATAGCGACGCGCCAGTTGATAGCCGATCTCGCGCGACATCGGGTAGACCATCGGGCGCAGCGTGATGCCGTACTGACGCGCCAGCGGGACCAGGGCATCCAGCGTTGCGTAATCGCGCGGGTCCACATCGAACCGGTAGCTGCGCAGGTTGCGCGCGGCCAGCAGCTTGAAGCGTGCCTCGGCCTGGGCCATGGGGTAGCCGGGGCGATTGTCGTGGGCGTTGACGCCGTAGACGATGGGCGCCGCAGTGGCAGTCGCGGTCAGTGTCGCCAGCAACAGCGCGAGCATCGACAAGACGATGGAGCGAGACATGCGGCCTCCTTGGCTGGCGTCGGTGGGGGAGTCGGATCTTCTTCGAGGCCGAGTATAGGCAGCACGTGCTGGCGGTTCGGTGATCTGGCGCCAGGTCTGGTGACGTGCTCGCAAGTGCCGCAGGCGGGCGCGCTCAGCGGTGCGAGAAAGCGTGGGGATACCGGCGCGCAGCTACGTCATGCTGGGCGGTCGGTCGCCCGGTGGATCAGATGTGACCGTCGTTTGGCACCGCAAGAGCCTGCGGCAATCGCCACGCCGCCGTCGCAGGCGTGTTGCTGCATCCGCATTGCCGCAATAAAAAAGGGGCCTTGTGGCCCCTTTGGGTATTCAGCTGCGTCCGGTGTCTCAGTCGCGACTCATCAGCGAGTTGCGCTCGCCGCTGGCAGCGGATTTCTCGCCAGCGAACGGGTTGAGCTTGCGGATGGCCCACGGGTATTTCGGCCAGTTGCCGGTCAGCCACGGATGCTGCGGGCTGTTGAGTTCCAGCACGCGGCGCGCGTCGGCGGCCAGGGTCTTGTTGCCCAGATGCGTATAGGCCTCGGCCAGCACCGCGACTGCGTCGTACTGGTAGGCGCTCTGCGGATAGGTTTCCAGCAGGTAGTTGGCACGACCGGCTGCCGAGACCCAGGCATTGCGGCGCAGGTAGTACAGCGCGTTGTCCAGCTCATGCTGGGCGAACACGTCGCGCAGTTCGATCATCCGCTTGCGCGCATCCGGCGCGTAACGGCTGTTCGGATAGCGGTCGGTGACGGTATTGAAGTCGTTGTAGGCCTGCTGCGGCGAGGACAGATCGCGACGGCTCGGGTCCAGCGACCACACGCGGCGCAGGAACACCGTGTCGCGGTTGCTGTTGGCCAGCCCGCGCAGGTAATACAGATACGAGATGTTGCGATGGGTCGGGTAGGTGCGGATGAAGCGGTCGACGCTGGAGACGGTGTCGTCGTGCTTGCCGGCCTTGTACTGCGCATACGCAGTCTCGATCATCGCCTGCTCGGTGTACGGGCCGTACGGGTACTGGGCGATCAGGCGCTTGTAGCTGGCTTCGGCGCCGGCCCAGTTGCCTTTCTCCATCAGGCCGTGGCTCTTGCCGTACAGCTGCTCGACCGGCATGCCTTCGTCGGGATTCTTGTTCTTGGCGCCGCGGTGGCAGCCGGTGACGACGAACGCCATCACCAGCATGAGGGCAATCAGGCGCGCAGGCGCGGAAAACGTGGACCGTCGGATCATGGGTCTGGGCAGGACGCATCAGGAAAACGAGAGCGCGATGATAGCCTAGTGGCCTGTCCGGCGACTGACTCCCGCCGCCCGGACCCCAAATTCCCGCTTTTGCCCGAGTGCCTGTGTCCATGTCCGACCCATCTGCCGAACCCCTCGACCCGTCCATCCGCCAGGCCATCGTGCCCGACAACGCCGCAGGGCGCCGTTTCGACGCGGTGCTGGCCGAGCTGTTCCCCGAATTCTCGCGCTCGCGGCTGTCGGAGTGGATCAAATCCGGCGATGCGCTACTGAACGGCGAAATGGCGCGCCCGCGCGACACCTTGCGCGGCGGCGAGAGCGTGCAGGTGCAGGTGGTGCTGGAAATCCAGACCCATTCCGAGCCGCAGGACATCCCGCTGAGCGTGTTGTACGAAGACGACCAGGTGCTGGTGATCGACAAGCCGGCCGGGCTGGTGGTCCACCCGGGCGCCGGCAACCCGGACGGCACCCTGGTCAATGCGCTGCTGTTCCGCGACCCGGCGCTTGCGGCCGTGCCGCGCGCCGGCGTGGTGCATCGTCTGGACAAGGACACCAGCGGCGTGATGGTGGTGGCGCGCACCGTGCAGGCGCAGACCGCGCTGGTGGAGCAGCTGTCCGCGCGCGATGTGCATCGCCAGTACCTGGCGGTGGTGGTGGGTGCGCTGGTCTCCGGCGGCACCGCCAATGCGCCGATCGACCGCCACCCGCGCGATCGCCTGAAGATGGCGGTGCGCGACGACGGCCGCGATGCGGTCACCCATTACCGTTTGCGCGAGCGCTTCCGTGCGCACACCGCGCTGGAATGCCGCCTGGAAACCGGGCGCACCCATCAGATCCGCGTGCATATGGCACATCTGAAGTCGCCGATCGTCGGCGACCCGCTGTACGGCGGCGCGCTCAAGCTGCCCAAGGGCGCCAGCGAAGAACTGGTGCATGAATTGCGCACCTTCAAGCGCCAGGCGCTGCATGCCGAAACCCTGGAATTCCTGCATCCGGTCAGCGGCGAGCCGGTCCGTGCCAGCGCGCCGGTGCCGGTGGATCTGCAGCGGTTGATGACCGCGTTGCGCGAAGACAGCGTGCGCGCCGCCGAGCAGGCACGCCGCTAAGGTGGCAGCCGTCGCGCCGTTCGTGTTGCCGGCCAACTGGCCGGCACCGCCGCGCATCCGCGCACTGACTACGCTGCGTTACGGCCTGGGCGAATCGCAGGCGCCGTTCGACACGCTCAATCTCGGCAACCGCAGCAGTGGCGAGGGCGATGTGCCGGAGCGGGTGGAGCGCAACCGGGCACTGCTGGTCGAGGCGCTGGCACTGCCCGGCACGCCGCACTGGTTGCGCCAGGTGCATGGGGTGGAAGTGGTGCGCGTTGAAAGGCCGCTGATTCTCCCAGGCGAGCAGAGAGAGGCAGCCGACGGTGTCGTGTCGGGTGCGCAAGAACCAATCGCCGATGCTTCGGTAACCAATGTGCCCGGCGTGGTGCTGGCGATCCTCACTGCCGATTGTTTGCCGGTCGTGCTTGCAGCTGGCGATGGCAGCGAAGTCGCCGCCGCACATGCGGGTTGGCGCGGGTTGGCCGATGGCATGCTGGAGCGCAGCGTGGCGGCCATGCGCACGCCGCCGCTGCACGTGGTGGCATGGTTGGGGCCGGCAGCGGGACCGCAGGTGTACGAAATCGGGCAGGACGTGTTCGACGCCTTCGTCGCGCACGATGCGCAGGCGCAGAGCGCGTTTGTTGCCACGCGCCCGGGGCATTGGTTGGTGGATCTGTATGCGCTGGCACGTCAGCGCCTGCAGCAGGCCGGTGTGCCGGCTGGCGCTATCCATGGTGGCGGGTTGTGCACCATTTCCGACCCGCAACGCTTCTTTTCGCATCGTCGCGATCGCCGCAGCGGACGCATGGCCACGCTGGCCTGGATCGCGCCCTGAGCATGCCGTTGTTCGCGCAGGTGCTGGGGCAGGGCGCGTTCGCGCAGCTGCCTGCGCCGGTGCGTGCGTTGCATTCGGTGCAGCAGCGGCAGACGTTCGCCGGTCGGGCGCAGATCCAGCGCGGTCGCCATCCATTGGTAGCGCTATTGGCGCTGCTGAGCCGGTTGCCGTGCACTGGCGAGGTGGAGGTCGAAGTGGAGTTTCTTGCCGACGCGAATGGCGAGCGCTGGCATCGCTGTTTTGCCGGCCTGCCGATGCACTCGCGCTTGTGGCGGCACGGCAACGGCTTGCGCGAACATCTGGGCGCGGTGCGCTTCGAATTTGCGCTGCACGCCGATACGCAGTCGCTGTATTGGCAGGCCAACCGGGTGTGGGCATTCGGCTGGATTCTCTTGCCTGCGCGCTGGTTCGAGCAGGTGCGTTGCCGCGAGCATGCCGACGCTGGCCGCTATGGATTTCTGGTCGACGTGCACCTGCCGCTGGTCGGCCCGTTCATTCGCTACGAGGGTTGGCTTGAACCGCGTTGATCCACCGCTCGTTGAATCGTCTCACTCGGAGCCGTCTCACTCGGAGCCATCTCGCGTGGAGCCGCCTCACTCGGAGCTGTCTCACTCAGAGCCGTCTCACTCAGAGCCGTCTCGCGTGGATCCGCCTGGCGGTAAGCCGCATGCGGCGCCTGCAATCATCGTGTTCGATGGCGTGTGTCTGCTGTGCAATGGCTGGGTCAAATTTCTGCTGGGTCACGATCGGCGTGGGCGCTATCGCTTTGCCGCAATGCAGGGCCAGGCCGGGCGCGCGCTGTTGTTGCAGCACGGTCTGGATCCAGATGACCCGTTATCTTTTCTGCTTGTGGATGTCAGCGGTGCGTGGACCGACAGCGATGCAATCGTGCGCGTGCTGGCTGGGTTAGGCGGCATCTGGCGGCTGGCCACTGTGCTGCGTGTGGTGCCCAGCGGCGTGCGTGATATCGGCTATCGCCTGATCGCACGCAATCGCTATCGCTGGTTCGGTCGCACCGAGCATTGCATGCTGCCCAGCCCCGAGCAGCGTGCACGGTTTCTTGATTAGCGCTTATCTCAGCGAGCGAGCTCCGCGTAGGAGCGCACTTGTGCGCGATGGGCGTTACCGATAACGCTCATCGCGCGCAAGCACGCTCCTACGATAGCGCCCCGATTTTCACGATGGCTGGTTATTCGGTCGCATGTGCTGGATCTGGAACTGCGGACCGGCACATTTGCTTGTCGTAGGAGCGCACCTGGGCGCGATGGGCGTTACCGATAACGCCCATCGCGCCCAGGTGCGCTCCTACGGTGATTCCGTGACGGCCGCTTACGCCGCCGCGTTTCCAAAACTTGCACGCACTACGTTTGCGTTGCCGCTGTGGGCAGGCTGCAGGCGGAAGATCGACACCGCATCGGCCAGCTCCACTGCCTGTTCTTCCAGGCTGCGTGCAGCGGCGGTGGCTTCTTCCACCAGCGCGGCGTTGCGTTGGGTGACTTCGTCCAATTGCGCGACGGTGCGGTTGACCTGTTCGATGCCGCTGGATTGCTCGGCGCTGGCGGCGGTGATCTCGCTCATGATGTCGGTGACGTGTTTCACCGAGCCGACGATTTCGCGCATGGTCGCGCCGGCGCGGTGCACCAGGCCCGAGCCCAGTTCGACCTTGTCGGTGGAGTCGGCGATCAGCGTCTTGATCTCCTTGGCCGCATCGGCCGAGCGCCGCGCCAACGCGCGCACTTCCGAGGCGACCACGGCGAAACCACGGCCTTGTTCGCCCGCGCGTGCGGCTTCCACTGCGGCGTTGAGCGCCAGGATATTGGTCTGGAAGGCGATGCCGTCGATGACGCCGATGATCTCGCCGATCTTGCGCGAGGCGGTGCTGATCTGGCTCATCGTGGACACCACATCGTCCATCACCTTGCCGCCGCTCTGCGCGACTTCGCCGGTGCCCACCACCAGGCGATTGGCCTGCAGCGCGCTTTCCGCATTCTGCTTCACGGTGGAGGTGAGTTCTTCCATGGAGCTGGCGGTTTCTTCCAGATTGGCGGCCTGTTGCTCGGTGCGCTCGGACAGGTCGGTATTGCCGGCGGCGATTTCCACCGCGGCCCGGCGGATGGTGTCGGAGGCAATCTGGATGCCGCCAATGATCTCGGTCAGACGCAGTACGGTCTGGTTGGTATCGTCGCGCAGGCGCGCAAAGATGCCGTGCGCATCGCCCTCCACGCGCTGGGTGAGGTCGCCTTCGGCCATTGCGCCGATCACGCGTGCCAACGCGGCCAGATGAGTTTCCACCGAGTCGTAGATGCGGTTGATGCCCTGGGCCAGCGACAGCAGTACACCGTCCATGCCGTCCATTTGCATGCGCCGGCTGAAATCGCCGACGGCGGCGGCATCGATGACCTGGATCAACGCCTGCTCTGCGTTGACCTGCGCGGTGACGTCCATCCACTGCGCGATGGTGCCCAGCCTGGTGCCGTCGCTGGCGATGATCGGGCTGTAGACGAAGTCGATCTGGCGGCCGAAGAACGGCGCGCGCACCGCTTTGGAAGCGGTCAATGCGCGCATGCGGTCGATCGCCGCCTGGCTGTCGGGATAGATGTCGCCGATGCTGCCGCCGACGAAGCCTTCGGCATGGAAGCTGGGGCGGAAGCTCTGCACATCCGGCTCGATCAGCTTGAGCATTGCGAGCAATTTGCGATTGGCGAACAGCACCTGGCCGTCGTCGTCGGCGATGCGGATCATGGTGTCCAGATCGTCCAGCGCCTTGATCACGAACTGGCCATGGCGCAGGCCTTGTTCCATCACGTCGATGCGGATGGCCAGCTTGTCCTGGGTCGCCTGCAGCGCATGCAGCAACGGCGCAAGCTCGCCGGAGGCATTGCGCAGCTCCACGCGCTGGAAGCGCTCATCGCCCATCGCAGCGACCACGCCGATTGCCTGCTGCAACTGTGCGCTGGTGCGACGGCGCGACCACCACCACAGCCCTGCACTGGCGATGCCCAACACCAGCAGTGCCGGCAACATCCGTCCCAGCCCGCTCCAAAAACTACCGGGCACCAACGTGGCGGCGTAGAGCGTCAGCAGTACCAGCAGCCCGATGTGCGCAGCGGCGGGAAGCCAGGCCATTCCGGTGGCACGCGCAAGGCTCCTGCCGGCAGATGGGCGGGGGACAGCGGTGGCATCGTGTGAAGGCAACATAGGCTGGGTCCGACTAGGTGATCTGGGATGGGGCTGCGTCCGGCAGGAAATACGCTGCAATGGAGGTATCGGCGGCTGAGCCCGAATCATGACGGCGTGAAATTGCCGTTCGTCGGAATGTGGGCGCTAAGCGGACGAAATCGCCGATGTGATTGATTTGGAAGCGGTTTCAGTGCGGTTTGGTACGTGATGGAATGGTTGTGCGGCGTCGGTATCTGAGTTTTCAAATGTAAATTTTGGGTGAAATATCGTTGGCCGATTTCACGCTGGAATCTCCTCTGCGGTAGGCGTTTGAGAAGCGCGCGCATACCTCCCATCAGCCGCGACACTTGCAACCGCTCTTACGATTTACACTTCCCATTCCCCACAAAAAACCGACCGTCTCGCGACGGTCGGTTCAATCTGTTGCGCTCACTAACGCAGTATCGGCCGATTACTTGGCCGGCGTGGCCTGCGCATCGTCCGGCAATGCCCAGGCGATGACGCTGTCGCCGGACTTGGTTTCCATGCGGTCGTGTCCACCCACGGCGGCCACGATGTACTGCTTGCCGTCGATGGTGTAGCTCAGCGGGGCAGCCTGCGGGCCGGCCGGCACGCGGGTCTCCCAGACCTGCTTGCCGGTGCGGGTGTCGAAGCCGCGCATGAAGTCGTCCAGGGTCGCGCCGATGAAGGTCACGCCACCGGCGGTGGCCAGCGAGCCGCTGTTGTTGGGCGTGCCGATCTCGAACTTGGTCTTGGACGGGATGCCCATCGGACCCTGGTCGTAGCCGGTGCCCAGCGGACGGCGCCAGAGTACCTGCTGCGTGCGCAAATCCACGCCGGAGATGTAGCCCCACGGCGGTGCCACGCACGGCGTGTTGAGCGGCGACATCCACGGCTCCTTGCGGGCGCCGTAGGCCAGGCCCTTCTGCGCCATGTAGCCGGGCGTCTTGCTCTTGCCGTCGAACACCGAGACCACGCCTAGCTCGTTCATTTTCTCGCGGGTATAGACCTGCAAGGTGTACGGCAGGCGATTGCTGTTCATCACCATGATGCCGCGCTGCAGATCGACCGAGACGCCGCCCCAGTTGATGCCGCCGTGGTTGCCGGTGAACGCCAGCGAGCCTTGCAGGGTGGGCGGGGTGAACATGCCTTCGTAGCGCAGCTGCTTGAACTGGATACGGCAGGCCAGCTGGTCGAACGGAGTCATGCCCCAGGCATCGGATTCGATGATGGTTTCGTATTCGCGGCTCGGCGCGCCCACGGTATTGGGCATGCCCGGCGAGATCGGCTGCGTGGCAGCGGTAAAATCGCCGTGATCGGTCCCTTGCGGCACGGCGATCTGCTTGACCGGCATGATCGGCTCGCCGGTGGCGCGGTCCAGCACGAACACCTGGCCGGACTTGGTGGCCTGGATCACCGCAGGACGGGTACCGCCGCCAGCGACCGGCCAATCGACCAGATTCGGCTGCGGGCCGATGTCGTAATCCCACAGGTCGTGGTTGACGGTGCGGAAGTGCCAACGCTCCTTGCCGGTGGCCGCGTCCACGGCGACCAGGGAGGCGGTGTATTCCTCATCCTGCGGCGTGCGGCCCTTGCCGAAGAAATCGCCCGAGGCATTGCCGGTGGGCAGATAGACCAGGCCCAGCTCGTCGTCGGCGGACATCAGCGACCACACGTTCGGGGTCGAGCGGGTGTAGGTCTGGCCGGCCGGCGGCTCGGCGGTGATCGCCGGGTTGCCCAGGTCCCAGGCCCAACGCAGCTGGCCGGTGAGCGCATCGAAGCCACGCACCACGCCCGAGGGCGCATCGCCTTCCTGGCCGTCGCGCACCTGGCCGGTGGGCTGGATCACCACACCGCGCATCACCACTGGCGGCGAGGTCGGGCCGACGAAGCCGGGCTTGGTGTTGCCGGTGCCGGCATTGAGATCGACAAAGCCGTTGTTGCCGAAGCTGGTGCACAGCTTGCCGGTCTGCGCGTCCAGCGCGCCGAGGCGGCCATCGACCATCGGCCAGAAGATCCGCGTCGGGCACTCGGCGGTGCCTTGCGGCGCCTGGTAATACGACACGCCGCGACAGGTGGTGGCGGCAACGCCGGCCATCGCCTTCGGATTGGTCTGCGGGTCGAAGCGCCAGCGCTCCTTGCCGTTGGCCGCTTCCACCGCGATCACCTTCTGGGTCGGGGTGCAGATGTAGAGCAGCTCGCCGACCTTGAGCGGAGTGTTCTGGAAGGCGTAGCCCAGCTTGGAGCCGGCCGGCTTCAGATCGCCGGTATGGAATTCCCAGGCCACCTTGAGCTGCTTGGCGTTTTCCGGGGTGATCTGCGCGCCCGGAGTGTAGTGGTTGGACAGGTTGGAGCCGGCGTACGACGTCCAGTTGCTGGCATCGTGGTTGGCCGCGACGTTGCCGTCCGGGCTGGGCACGTTGGCGCGGCTGAACGGCGTTGCGTTCTCGGCCGGCAGCTTGGAGGCATCGGCCAGTTCGACATTGCGCGGTACCAGCAACGGCCACAGGATCAGCGCTGCGCCCAGGATCGGCAGCACGCCGGTCACCAGCACATAGCCAACACCCGACAGCGGCTGCATGCGCCGACGCGCCACACCCCAGAACGGCAGCAGCACCAGGCCGAGCACCGACATCATGGCCAGCCGCGGGACCAGGCCCCAGCCATCCAGGCCCACTTCCCACAGCGCCCACGCGATGGTGGCCGCCAGCGTGGCGCCAAACAGCCACAGGCCGGCACGCTTGCCCAGCGCCAGCAAGACGCCAGCCAGGAACAGGCCGATGCCCGCCAACAGGTAGTACCAGGAACCGCCAACGGCAACCAGGCGGCCGCCTTCGTAGGCAAGCACCGCACCGAGCACGGCGATCACCACCGCATAGGCCACCAGCAACCAGGTGCCTAGCCCACGTTTTGAGGATTGATCAGTCATTTTTGAGATGTCAGGAGGGACCCAGGCACCGGCAGGCGGTGGCGAGTCGTGGAGGGAGAAAGATCACAGGCTGGCAAAGGGCGGCCCCGATCTAAAGAACAACGCCCTAAACAAGAACGTCAGGATATGAACGCGCAGCCCCTCCCAGGGTCCTCAGCGCTACTCATGTGAATATTTTAGACCGCAAATACCCGCGTGTCCGTGACGGAATGAGAACCAGCGTTCCAACCTGTGTGGATGGAGTGCTGAAATTGCTCAAATCGGAAGGATGGGGATTGCTGTTGGTGCCAGACGGTCTTGGTGGCATTCGTCTGCGGCGACGAATGCATGATGCTGCTATAGCTCTATTTCGCTATTGACTCGATCGGCATTGACTCGATCGGCTGAGCGAGAATTCGGGATTCGGGAGTGGAACTTCGTAGAGTTGAGGATTTTCCACTCTTACGTGCACACGTACCCTCATCCGCCCTTCGGGCACCTTCTCCCGATGGGAGAAGGGATGCGCTGCCAGTGCGCGGCGCATCCGTGTGCTGGTAGCGCGTGTGCGCTGGTAGCTCGGGAAACCAGATTCAAATATCGGCCAGTGCCTGCAAATACCGCTGGCGCCAGTGATTGATGTTGTTCTTGCGCAGGTGATCCATCATCGCCCGCCAGCGCTCGATGCGCGTGGCCAACGGCATGCTCGCCGCAGTCGCAATCGCATCGGCTACGCCATCCAGATCGTGCGGATTGACCAGCAGCGCCTCTTTCATCTCGTCGGCCGCACCGGCCAACAGCGACAGCACCAGCACGCCCGGATTTTCCGGATCCTGCGCCGCCACGAATTCCTTGGCGACCAGATTCATGCCATCGCGCAACGGCGTGACCAACCCCACCGAAGCGGCGCGATAGAAACCGGTCAACGTGGCATGGCTGAAGTTCTGATTGACGTAGCGCAGCGGCGTCCAATCCGGCTCTGCATGTCCACCATTGATGTGGCCGGCGATCTGCTCCAGCTGCCCGCGCAGCTGGCGATACTCGTTGACGTCGCCACGCGACACCGGCGCGATCTGCAGATAGGTCAGGCTGCCGGATTGCTCCGGATAGCGTTCCAGATAGCGCTCGAATCCCTGGAAGCGTTCCGGCAGGCCTTTGGAATAATCCAGACGATCGACACCGATCGCCAGCTGACGGCCGCGCAGACTCTCGCGCAGATCGCGGACCGCCTGCTTGCCGACCGAGGCTTTTGCCTGGTTGGCGATCAACTCGGTATCGATGCCGATCGGGAAAGAGGCGGCGCTGAAACGACGCCCGCCAGGGCCTTCGACAATGTCGCCTTCGAGAATGCGCCCACCGCCGAACAAACGCACGTACGCCTTGAAGCGCTCCGCATCGCGCTGGGTCTGAAAGCCCACCAGATCGTACGCATAGAAGGTGCTGAACAGGCGCGCGTGATCGGGCATGGCCTGCATCAGGTCGGCCGAGGGCATCGGCACGTGCAGGAAGAAGCCCATCTTGCAGCCCACACCCAGCTCGCGCAGCATCGCGCCCAGCGGAATCATGTGGTAATCGTGGATCCACAGCGTGTCGCTGTCTTTCAGCAACGGCGCCAGTTTCTCCGCGAACAGCCGATTGACGCGCATATAGCCTTCGCGCGTGGCGCGGTCGTAATCGACCAGATCCAGGCGAAAGTGCAGCAGCGGCCACAGGGTGCGATTGGCGAAGCCGTTGTAGTACGAATCGATGTCGCGTTTGTTGAGGTCCATGGTGACGAACTTGATGTCGCCATCGGTCTGCTCATGCATGCCGCCGCTGTCGCCGCGCACGGTCTTGCCGCTCCAGCCGAACCACACCCCACCACGCTCCTTGAGCGCGGCCAACAAGCCAACCGCCAGGCCGCCCGCACGGTTTTCGCCGGGCACTGCAACGCGGTTGGATACCACCACCAAACGACTCATGACGCCTCCTGCCAGCTCCGCGACAAGCGCATTGCTGCAATGATCAAACCCACATGCGAATAGGTCTGGGGGAAATTCCCCCAGGCTTCGCCGTCTTCAAACGATAGATCCTCGGACAGCAAGCCGAGGTGATTGCGGCGCGAGAGAATGCGCTCGAACAGTTCACGTGCTTCGTCCTTGCGACCGATCGCGGCCAGCGCGTCGATGTACCAGAACGTGCAGATGGTGAAGCTGGTTTCCGGCGCACCGAAGTCATCCGGTGCGATGTAGCGATACAGCGCATCGCCATGCTTGAGCACGCGACCGACGGCTTCCACGGTGCGCACGAAGCGGCTGTCGTCGTTGCCCACGATGCCGATATCGGCCAGCAACAACAGCGAGGCATCCAGGCGGTGACCACCGAGCGTGTCGGTGAAATGGCCGTGTTCGTCGCTCCAGGCTTCCGTCAGCACGCGCTCGCGAATGCTGTCGGCACGTTCGCTCCAATACACGCTGCGCTCCGGCAGCACCAGGCGCTCGGCGATCTTGGACAGGCGATCGCAGGCGGCCCAGCACATTGCGGCGGTGTAGGTATGCACTTCGGCGCGGCCGCGGAATTCCCACAGGCCGGCATCGGGGACGTTGTGCAGCGCGAATGCGCGCTCGCCCAGCGGCTCCAGCCGCCGGAAAGTATCCGCATCGCCCTGATCCTTCAGACGCAGATCGAAGAACAGCTGCGTGGAGGCCAGCACCACGCTGCCATATACATCGTGCTGCTTTTGAATCCAGGCCAGGTTGCCGCGTCGCACCGGGCCCATGCCGCGGTAGCCGTCCATGGTGTCGACTTCGTGCTCTTCCAGCTGCGACTCGAAACCGAT
Source organism: Xanthomonas hortorum pv. pelargonii (assembly GCF_024499015.1). Classification (NCBI taxonomy): domain Bacteria; kingdom Pseudomonadati; phylum Pseudomonadota; class Gammaproteobacteria; order Lysobacterales; family Lysobacteraceae; genus Xanthomonas; species Xanthomonas hortorum. The sequence goes on from NZ_CP098604.1 coordinate 3,907,416, forward strand.
GCCGTACAGCGGCTGCAAGGTGCCGTCGCTGGTGGCGATGTTGAAGATATAGCCGATGAATTGCTCCATCGTGCGCGTGGCGCCAAGGCGATTGAGCGCGCGCACCACGAAGGCGGCATCGCGCAGCCAGCAATAGCGGTAATCCCAGTTGCGCGGGGTATTGGGCGCTTCCGGAATCGAGGTGGTCATCGCCGCGATGATAGCGCCGCTGTCTTCGTACTGGCACAACTTGAGTGTGATTGCGCTGCGGATCACCGCCTCTTGCCAGTCGAGCGGAATCGACAGATAGCGCACCCATTCGCGCCAGTATTCTTCGGTGCGTTCCTGCGCTTCCTGCACGTAACCGGTGAGCGAGCGGGTGAGCGATTCGTCCACGCCCAACACCAGATTGACCGGGTGGCTGAGCACGAAGGGCAAGCCATCGCGCACGAACCGCACCGGCACATCGGTGGTCAGGCGCAGGGTGAATTCCGGCAACACCCAACGGATGTGATTGCTGCCCCAGGTGGTTTCCGGCGTGCGGCCGCCCCAGTCGGCCAACGGGCGTGCGCGCACGATGATGCGCGGGTTACCTGCCAGGGGACGAATCTGCCGAATGATGCTCACCGGCCGATAGAAACGCCCGTTATTGCGCCAGCGCGGTGCGAAGTCGATCACTTCCACTTCGCCACCGTGGCTGTCGCGCAACACGGTGCGCAGTACGGCGGTGTTGGGCAGGTAATGCTGCTCGCTGCTTTCGAAGTCCTCCAGCTCAACGGCAAAGTCGCCGCCGTCGCCCTTCGGCGAGAGCAGCGAACAGAATGCCGGGTCACCATCGAAAGCCGGCAGGCAACTCCACACCACACGTGCCTGCCGATCGACCAATGCACCGAAACTGCAGTTGCCGATGACGCCCAGATCCAGGTTTGGCTCGGTCATGGAGTGCGAACGATCCTTTTGAAGAGAAGGGGAAGGCGCGCGGCTCTCAGGCTGGGCGCGCGTTGCGTTGCAACCACGCATGCACATCGGCAGTGCCATCGACGCGGAAGCGCGCGCTGGTCTGCGCGCGATCGCCGACCAGCACGCTCCAGCCGCCGAGGCGATTGGCCGCTTCGAAGCCGAATTCGTCGGTGAGGTCGTCGCCGACGAACACCGGTGTGCGGCCGGCGAATGCGCCGTGCTGCATCAGTTGTTCGACCGCCAGGCCCTTGTTGCTGCCTTCGGGAACGAATTCCACCACGTGGTCGCCGGGTTGCAGGCGATAGCCGGAAAGTTGTGCGATTTCCTGTTGCGCGAAGGCCAGAACATTGGGGCCGGCGAGCGGTTGTGCGCGCCAATGCAGCGCAACGCTGACGCCTTTGTCTTCGACCAGCACGCCAGGATGTTGATGCGTGAGTGCGGCGGCGCGCTGATGCAAGCCGTGCAGCCACTCGGAAGTGTCTTGCGGCATCGCGGCGCGTGCGGCGATGTCGCTGCGTAGCTCATGTCCGTGCAAGCCGGCAGCTGGGAGCAGCAGCGGTGCGAACAAGGCGTCCAGTTGCGAGAGCGGTCGTCCGCTGACCAGCGCTAGCGCGCCGTCTAGACGATCGCTTAAGTAGCCGATGGCCTCGCGGACCTTGGGCAAGAGCCGCACAGCCTCGGGGCTGTCGGCAAAGTCGATAAGGGTACCGTCCACGTCCAGAAACAATGCGCAGGCATCGTCCAGCAATGGCGGCGACGGAAGGGGGGAATGCACGTCTGCCATCACGCTAGTGTGCGCAAAGCGGTGTGATATTCAGGTTATGCAGTAGCGGGTGCTGTCCCTTCTCCCCTCGGGAGAAGGTGCCCCGCAGGGGCGGATGAGGGTACGAGCGAAGCCTCGTGCGGTCGGAACTACACGAGAGCTTCGCTCCGTACCCTCACCCCAACCCCTCTCCCGTAGGAGAGGGGCTAAAGCAGTCTATCTGAGGGAGAGAGGTTTTAAGCTCTGCGCTGTTGCTCAGAAGCTATACCGCACCCGCCCATACCAATACGCGCCATTGCTGCCGATCGGCGAGAGCACGTCGTAGGGCAGGTTGCCGAAGTAGGCGATGTCGTCGATCGAGCGGTCCGAGTAATTGTCCAGGATGTTCTGGCCGCCGATCGCCAGCGTCCACTGCGTCCCCAGGTGGTACTCGGCCTCCAGATCCAGCTGCCACTCGGCACCATAGGTCTGGCGTGGCACGAAGCCGCCGCCGAAATCGAACACGCGGGTGGCGCTGCCATAGCGGTTGACGCGCGTCTGCAGGTTCCAGTGCTCGTTGTTCCAGTTGGCCGCCAGTGCGGCGCGTGCGTGGCGCGGCATCGGTGAGCGTGTTGCTCTCTTCCACGCCGAACAGCACGTAGTCCGGGTTCAGTGCCAGCAGCTGCGCCGGGGTGCCGATGACGTTTTTCAACTCGGTCTTGGCGTAGCTGTAGGTGCCGGTCAGCAGCAGGTCGCCGCCGAAGGCATATTGGCGCCAGTTGCCGACCAGCTCGGCGCCGCGGGTGCGGGTGTCGGCGGCGTTGAGGAAGTAGCTGGCGCTCTGCACGCCGGTGACGCCGAAGTTCTGCTGCACGAAATCCGTCAACGTGTCGCCGGTGATGTCTTCGGACAGCGCGATGCGGTCGTCGATGTCGATCTGGAAGAAGTCCAGCGACAGGTCGAAGTGATCGCCCAGCTGGCTGGTGAAACCCAGGCTGTAATTGAGCGACTTTTCCGGCTTCAGATCGGTGGCGCCGAGCGCGCGTGCGATCGGGTTGTTGACCGACAGCAGGCGGCCCTGGGTCAGGCGACCGGCCGCGTCGTAACCGGTGGAGGTGGCTTCGTAGCCGATCTGGCTGAGCGAGGGCGCACGCACGTTGTTGGAGATCGCGCCACGCAGCGCGAACGCCGGGGCGAACGCATAACGGGCGGCCAGCTTGCCGGTCCATTGGCTGCCGAAATCCTGGTAATGCTCGTAGCGGCCGGCCAGGTCGGTGGAGAATTTGTCGCCGAACTTACTGGACACGTTGGCGTAGGCGCTGGCCACATTGCGCGACAGATCGGCCTCGTCCTGCGGTGTGAGGCCGCCGCCTGCCTGCGAGCCGGTGGGGCGATCGGTGAACGGGCCGGCCGCATAGCTGGCCGGGTCGCCAGCGTGGGTGCGGTACTGCTCGCGGCGGAATTCGGCACCAGTGCCGAAGGTGTGGGTGGCCCCGGCCGCATCGAACACGCGGGTCAGATCCAGATTGCCCACGGTCTGCGCAAAGGCGAAATCGCCGGTCTTGAAGCGGGTGGTGCTGCCCGGGCCGAGCGAGGCGTTGAGCGAGTTGCGCAACCGGTAGGTGAAGTCGTTGCGGCCGTAGTTGACGCTGGCGTCGTAGTCCCAGTTGCCCAATTGCCCACGGGCGCCGGCGACGATCTGCAGATCGCGATTCTCGCCTTCGGAAATCGGGCGGTAGCCGTTGGGGTAGATCTCGCGCCAGTTGGCGCTGCCATCCGGATAACGGAAGTAGTTGGCGCCTTCGGTGTCACGCTGGTTGTAGGTGCCGAAGGCGTAGAACTCGCCGTTGGCGCTGAAGGGAATCTTGGTGTTGAGCCAGGCGTTCAGGCCTTTGGTGGCGCCGTCGCCGAGCACGTAATTACGCTGGCCGGCCAGCGCCAGATTGGCCGGGGTCTGTTCTTCGAACGAGGGAATCTGATCGAAGCCGGCGCGGTTGGTGCCCTCGCGATTCTTCAGCTCCAGGCCCACCTTGAAAAAGCCGCCGTCATCGCCGAGCAGGCTGCCGACCTTGGCGCTGGCGTAGCTGGTCTGGCCGTCGGTGACGCGCCGATTGATCGGCTCCACATCGGTGTTGTAGGCGCCGAAGCTGGCTTCCAGCTCGCCGCGCTCGGGGTTGTCGTCCAGGATCACGTTGATGACGCCGGCGATCGCGTCCGAGCCGTATTGCGCGCCGGCGCCGTCGCGCAGCACTTCGATGCGCTTGATCGCATTGATCGGGATGGAATTGAAATCCACCGGCGTGGTGCCCTTGCCGATCTTGCTGTCGGTATTGACCAGCGCCGAGGTATGCCGGCGCTTGCCATTGACCAGCACCAGCACCTGGTCGGGCGAGAGCCCGCGCAATTGCGCGGCGCGGATGTGATCGGCGCCGCCGGAGTTGGACTGGCGCGGGAAATTGAACGAGGGCAGCAGCGCCTGCAGCGCGCTGCCGAGCTCGCCATTGACCACGCCGGCCTTGCGGATGTCCTCGGCGGTGAGCACGTCCACCGGCACGGTCGATTCCAGCACGGTGCGGTCGCTGGCACGGGTGCCGGTGACGATCACCGTGTCCAGCGTTGGGGCGCCGGGGGCGGCCTGCTGGGCCTGTGCGTTGGCGCTCAACACGGCGGCGACGGCCAGGCCGATAGCCGAAAGGGTAGGGCGGGTCATTTCTCTCTCCTGCGACAGCAACTGCGAACGCGCCGCGCGGACGGCATCCGGCCGGGCAGGGGCGCAAAGGGGTTCGGATCGTCCACATTCATCCGGATGGAGAGATGTTATCGCGTTGTTCAGACGCGTGCGAGATGGCACAGTGCGCGCACGCCGGCATCAGCTGATGCCCGGCCTGCATGAGCCTGCCCCGATCCGTTGTAACAAATACCCGTTGTGGAGAAGTCGATGAAGTTGCTGCCGTCCTGCCTGCTTGCTGCCATGTTGGCGTTGTCCGCCTGCGCCACCACTCCCGGCGGTGCGCCGGGCTCGACCACTGCCAGCCTGCAAGGCGATGCGGCGCGGCCCGCGACGGCCCGCGGTTGGCTGCGCAGCGAACTCTACTTTGGCGTGGGCGAGGAAACCGGCCCGGCCGATCGCCCGCAGACCCGTACCATCGACGAGACCCAATGGCGCGCCTTCCTGGACAAGGAAGTGACGCCGCGCTTCCCGGATGGGCTGACCGTGTTCGACGCCTACGGCCAGTGGCTGTTTCGTGGTGCCAAGGAGCCGAACCGGCTGGGCACCAAGGTGCTGGTGATCCTGCACGAGGACAGCCCGCAGCGGCGCAACGACATCGAGGCGATCCGCCTGGCCTGGAAGCAGGCCACCGGCCACCAGTCGGTGCTGTGGTCGCGGCAGGCGGTTGAGGTGTCGTTCTGAGTCTGCTGACCATGCGCCTTGAATATCTGCGCCGAATGCGTGTGAGGGCTGCGCGCGCGCTGTTATTCGCCGCGCTTGGCGGGGTGTCGTTCGCGTCCTTGGCACGCGACACCAGCGTGCAGGTGCAGATCGACGCGCACACGCGTGCCACCGCCACACTGGTCGGCGCGCGCCTGCAGGTGGTGTTTAGCCCAGGCGGCAAGGAGCAATGGTTCGACGCGAACGTGGACGACGGCGAAGGCGGCACCGGCGTGGACAGCGACGACTACAACTTCGACGGGCATCCGGATCTTGCGGTGTCGGCGATGCTCGGCCAGGTCAACGAGGCGGTGCTGGTATTTGTGTTCGATCCGGCGCAACGCCGTTTTCGTGCGCTGACCGCGCCCACGCGCCCGGCGGTGCAATGCGAAGGCTTCTTCAACCTCACGCCCGACAAGCAGCAGCGCAGCTTGACCAGCTCCTGCCGCAGCGGGCCGATGTGGTACGCGGATGTGTATCGCTACGCCGCCGATGGGCGCCTGTATGTGGCCAGGACGCAGCAGCCGATCGCCTCGCCCGACATCCAGACCTTGCTGGATCCAGGCACTGACGATGGCATGCCGCTCTCGGTATGGCCGCGTTACGACGCGCGCGGGGCGAAGGTTTCAAGCGAGATCGGCACTACGCTGGAGGCACCGATGCCGGTGCAGCTGCGTGTGCAGGTGGCGCGCCTGCCGCTGTACGCCACGCCTACGGCGACCAGCACCAAGCGCTATCTGGTGCAGGGTGATCGGGCCGACGCGCTGGATGTCAGCGCCGATGCCACGCGCGTGCAGGTGCGCTATCGCAGTGCCGGCCGCAGCGACAGCGTCGGCTGGATCGAGGTCGCTGCGGCGATGCAGGAGCGGACGCAGTAGCGCCTGTGGGCGTCAGCGTGCCGGCAAGCGCCGGACGGGCGCGCCCTTGCATCGACCAGCGCAACGACACGCTCTGATCCATCGCGCCGCTGTCGCGCATGCGGGGCAGCGGCTACCATCGGCCGATCCCCACGCTTCCTGGCTCCCATGTCGGCCTCTTCCTCGCGTACTGCGGCATCGCCGCGCTGGTTCGTCGCCGGCGACCTCAATGGCTTCTTCGGCCTGGTCGTCGACAATCTGTCCATCCTCGGCTTCATCGCGATGGCGCTCATCGGGATATTTCAGTTTCCCGCTGACGTGATATTCGAACGCATGTTTCCTGGCACCGCGTTCGGCGTGCTGGTTGGCAATTTGCTCTACACCTTGATGGCGCGGCGGCTGGCCGCACGCAGCGGGCGCGACGACGTCACCGCGATGCCGCTGGGCCTGGATGCGCCCACCAGCATCGGCATGGCGCTGCTGGTGCTCGGCCCGGCGTTCGTCGGCTTCAAGGCGCAGGGGTTGGACCCGCAGGCGGCCGCCATTGCCACCTGGAAACTCGGCATGGCCTCGCTGGTGGTGATGGGCCTGCTCAAGCTGGTGCTGTCGTTTGCTGGCGAGGCGGTCACGCGCGCGCTGCCGCGTGCGGCCTTGCTGGGTTCGATCGCCGGCATCGCGTTGGTGCTGATGGGCTTGCTGCCGCTGCTGGAAACCTTGCGTTCGCCGGTGGCCGGCTTCGTTACCTTGGGTCTGCTGTTGTACGTGCTGCTGGCCAAGGGCCGGTTGCCGACCAAGTTGCCGGGTGTGCTGGTCGCCTTCGTCATCGGCACCGCGTTGTATTACGGGCTGGGACTGGCCGGACTCGGTGCGCCGGGTTTTGCAGTGCCGGACTGGGCGACGCCGAAGATCGTGTTGCCGCTGCCGAACCTGGGTTTCATCGAAGGCCTGTCGGCCACGGTGGCGTACCTGCCGTTGCTGCTGCCGTTCGGTCTGTTGATGGTGGTGGGTGGCATCAATGTCAGCGAGAGCGCACGCGCGGCGGGCGATGACTACCGCACCCGCGACATTCTGCTGGTGGAAGCCTTCGCCACGTTGGTCGCAGGCGTCTGCGGCGGCGTGGCGCAGACCACGCCGTACATCGGCCAGCCGGCGTACAAGCATATGGGCGCGCGTTCGGGCTATACGCTGCTGACCGGGTTGTTCGTCGGCATCGGCGGCATGTTGGGTGTGATCAGCGGGCTGGTGCAATGGGTGCCGCTGGCGGTGCTGGCACCGATCATCGTGTACGTGTCGATCGACATCACAACGCAGGCGTTTCAGGCCACGCCCAAGCATCACGCGGGCGCGATGGTGTTGGGCTTTCTGCCTTCGGTCGCTTACTTGCTGACCATCAAGGCGCCTGGCTGGATCCCGCCGGAGCAATTGATTGCGCTGACCACCAAGCTCGATGGTCACGGCTTGCCGGAGCTGGCGGTGATCTTCGCGCTAGGCAATGGTTTCATCATCACCGCGATGCTGTGGATTGCTGCGGTAGCGGCGATGATCGATGGCCGGCTGCGACGCGGTGCGGTGTTTCTGCTGGTGGCCGCTGGCCTAACGCTGTTCGGTCTGATCCATTCGGTGGACCCGCGCGGCGGCATCTATCTGCCGTGGTCGCTGCAAGGGTTGGCGCGGGTGATCAGCTGGCAGTTCGTCGGTGCCTATGTCGCGCTGGCGTTGACCTTGCTGCTGCTGTCGTTGCTGCCTGCACGCAAGGAGGCGTTGCAATGAACTATCGCTCGGCCGCGGTGCGGATAGTGGTTGGTGGCGCCCTGTTGCTCGGTGCAAGCGGTGCCTGGGCGGCCTCGTTCGATTGCAAGCAGGTAAGCACTGCGGTCGAAAAACGGCTGTGTGCGGTGCCGGCGCTCGGTGATCTGGACGATCAGTTGGACGAGTCCTATCGGGCGCTGGTGGAGACCACGCCGCGTAGTTCGGTGGCGAGCGTGCGCGATCAGCAACGGGCGTGGCTGCGGCAGCGCAATGCCTGCGCGCAGGACACCAAGCTGGACGACTGCCTGCAGCGCTCATTGAAAGCCAGAGCCGATGTGCTGGCCAAGGCGCTGACTGCACAGCAACAGGCACTGGATCGCATCATTGCCAGCATTTCCACGGCGCCTGCCGACGCTGCGCGCCAGTTGCAGGGCTACGACACGCCGCTGGCCTCGGCGTGGCTGGCTTACTTGCATCAGTTCGTGCCTGCGGCGGGGGTGGATGCGGCGCTGGCTAATGCGCGGTTCGAGAGTGCGCGTAAGGCATTGCGCAAGGTCGACACGTTTGCGGCCTCGTTGCTCGACGATGTGGATGGCATGCCTGCCATGCAGGCACCGGAACGCGTTTTGACGTTGCTACGTTTGTGGATCGAGCGCGACGACAGCGATCAGCGTCCTTACGTGCACTGCTTCATCTTCGCTGCGGTGGGTGAGCCGGCATACGACGCGTTCGGCTCGCTGTATGGGTCGACACGCGACGGGTTCGCGCCGATCTGCAAGCCGCCGGGCGGTCTGTTTGCATTGGCCAGCTGGAAGCAGCTGGATGCGGGCTTTGCCGGGTTGATCGAGGCGTTGAGCAAGGACGCCGGCACCATTCGCTACGCGAGTTACGCCGAGTGGAAAATCATCGCGCTACGCGCGTCGGTGTCGCCGTTGTTGTATCTGACGCCTGCACTGCGCAAGAGCTACGGCGACGATCCGGACAAGGCGATTGCGGCCTGGAGCGGGGAAGACAGCGAGTGGCCGCCGGCGCAACGCAAGGCCGTGCGCGCGTTGCTGCCGAAGGTGCGGGCCGACACGGCGGCGTGGCTGGTGCGCGAGAAGCGCCTGCCTGCGAAACAGGCCGATCAGGTGGCTGCCGCCATCGTGGCGGCTTGGGTGAATGCGCGGTTGGATTTCGCAAGCTGAGAGCGGCGGGCACACCTTACTTCGCGGATATGAGATGGCTGGCGTTGTTGCTTGATGCGGCAACGCCAGGCGGCCTGGTCCGAGACTAGGTAATGTGGATAAGCCGAAGCCGAAGCCTGCGGTCTGCGGCTTCGCTGCAGGGCCCTTGCCCGCCCACCATCGCGGGACACGCCGCAAGTACGTCCATGTAGGCTCTTACGCGGCATCCATGCCGCGTAAGGTCCCGCGACGGTGGGCGGGCAAGGACCAGTGCAGATGGTCGGTGTTCATGGCTTTCAACAAAGCAACCAGCAGACTTTCTGGTGAGGACACCGCGCCCTCGATCGACTAAATCGATGGAACCACCGCGCCATCTCATGGTCACACCATGGATGTTGTCGATGTAAGGAGTTTCACGATGCAATCGAAGTCTTCGCGTTGGCCGTGGCTGCTGGCGGTGCCAATCGTGGCCGGTGCCGCCTGGTGGCTGTTTGGCGGGTCATCCACTCCGTCGGGCGCGTTGCCTGCGCCGATCAGCCAGACCGCAAGCGCTGTGGCAGCCGCTGTGACTCCCGCGCCGCCCGTGCCGGCCGGGCCACGGCATCCGGTGCAGGCGCCCTCGTCCGATGCAGCTGACGCTGCGATTCCCGCGCTGGCACAGAGCGATGCGGCTGCCTGGCAGGCATTGCTGGACCTGGTGCAGGACGATGGCGCGTTGTCGATCGTGCTGCGCAAGCATCTGATCGAGCGTGTTGTGGTGATGATCGACAATCTGACCCAGCCCAGCATCAGCCGCCGTGTCTCGGTGCTGCAGCCGGTGCCTGGTGAGTTGCAGGTCTCCGATGCCGCTGGCGCTGTTGTGATCGATCAGGCCAATGCGGCGCGTTATGCGCCTTACGTGGCGGCATTCACCCAGGTGGATGCGCAGGCGTTGGTGCGCAGTTATGTGCGTTTCTACCCGCTGTTTCAGCAGGCATATGCCGATCTCGGCGCGCCGGATCGTTACTTCAACGACCGCGTGATCGATGTGATCGATCATCTGTTACGCACGCCGGATCCGGCGCAACCGATCAAGGTGGTGCGCGACGAACGCGGCCACTATCGCTTCGTCGATCCTGCGCTGGAAGCGCTGTCGGTTGGGCAAAAAGCAGTGTTGCGGCTGGGGCCGACGCAGGCCGCTGCGGTGAAGGTGCAGTTGCAGCGAATTCGGACGGCATTGCTGCAGGGACGTTGAGGCGGCTTGCGATCAACGCAAGAATGCGGCCGCACTGAGTGCGGCCTTGCATGCTGCGGGGGCATGCATCCGGCGTCGGCATCGGAGCAGGTGATTTCGGTGCCGCTTGCGTTGCGTTGCGATGCAGGAGGCGCAGCCGTATCGATTACGCCGCATCCAGCTCCGGGTAGTGGCGAAAAATGCCGTTGGTATTGAACGCCACACGTCGCTCGGATGCGAGATAGGCGGCGATCCGCGGCCGCTTGGCCACGCGCTGCTGCAAGGCCTTGAGGCCGGGCAGATCGGTCGACAGCGTTGCCATGCGCCTGGGAAACATGTATTCCAGCCCGCTGATCAGCTGAAACAGCGACAGATCCACATACGAGTGCGTGCCCAGTACATGGATGCCGCCTGCCTGCTGCAGCACCTGCTCGAAGTAGCCCAGGAACTTGGGCAGGCGGTTGTCGCGCAGGTCCTTGGCACGCTTGGCCGCTTCGGCTTTCTGGTCTTCGTAATACAGGCCGGTGGCGATCGGATGATGGGTATCGTGCACTTCGGCCACCAGGTCGGTAATGGTCAGCTGCAATTGCAATGCCTGGATGCGCGGTGCATCCGATTCCGGTACTAGCTTCAGCTGCGGCCCAATGAAATGCAGGATCGCTGCGACCTGCGCAACCATCGTTTTGCCGGCCTTGAGGAAGGGTGGTGCGAACGGCTGGGCGCCGGCTTGGTGACCTTCCAGAAAGGCATTCATCACGTCATCGCCTTCCACGCGCGCCACGTCGGTGTAGTCGGCGCCGGCATCTTCCAGTGCGAGGCGGACGAATTCGCCGCGGCCTTGCAGGCCGGTCCAGTAGTAGAGCTGATAGTGCATGCGCTGCTCCGCGGTTGATGGCGGTGCAGCGTAGAAAACACACGGCTAGGCGGGCGTGATCGATGCGTCAGTGAGCTGTGACTCGGCGCCGTCGTGCGCCTGCGCCAGCAACCAGGCCAGCTTGCGCGCGCGCGGTTGCTGCTTGAGCTGCCACTCTGCGCGCGAGGCGGCGGAGCGGTCCGCATACGGGTGGCTGGCAAGCACTTCCAGCGGCGGATTCGCGCGTGTGTAGCGCGCGCCGGTGCCACGCAGATGCGCCTGGAAGCGGCGCTCCAGATCGTTGGTGATGCCGGCGTAATAGCTGCCGTTGCGACACAGCAGCAGGTAGAGGTGCCAGGGCTTGGGTGCATCCATGGAGCCATTATCGCCACTTGATTGGATGTTGTGCATCGGTGGTCTTCGAGCGGGCTTGGCGCCGGCTACCCGCACGCACTGCGGTGCGTGAGTGAATAACCACCTAAACATTGGTTATTTGACGCTTGCAGCAGCTGCAAACAGCATGCGCTATTGCATTGCACTGCCTTCTAAGCCTGCGCTGCGCCCTGTTCGCCGCGCACGCACGGCGCTCTCGAACAACCGAAGTCACTAACGCTGCCACAAGACAGCCGACGCCACGAAAGGACATACATGCCCGCGCGACACCGGACCCCTGCAAGGATCTTTGCTGCTACGAGATGGTTGGCTAAGCCGCAGGTGTTGGCGTGGAGTCTGGCGTGGGCATGTATGCCGGTGCTGGCCGATGAGGTGGGCGAGGCTGCGGCCACACCCGATCGCGCCGCGCAGACCCTGGGCGCGGTGACGGTGACCGCCACACGCCGCGAAACCAGCTTGCAGCAAGTGCCGGTGGCCGTGTCGGTGGTGCAGGGAGAAACGTTGGAGCGCGAGAACCGCAACAGCGTGGCCGACCTGCCGGCGCTGGTGCCCAGCCTGACCTTTCGTACCGGTGCCTCCAACAAGGACACCTCGTTGTTCCTGCGTGGCGTGGGTACCATCTCCACCTCGCCAGGCGTCGAGCCCAGCGTGGCCACGGTGATCGACGGTGTGGTGCTGGGGCGGCCGGGCCAGGCGACGCTGGATCTGCTCGATGTCGAACGTATCGAAGTCCTGCGCGGACCGCAGGGCACCTTGTTCGGCAAGAACGCCTCGGCCGGCGTGCTCAATATCGTCAGCAAACCGGCGCCAGATGTGTTCGGCGGCTATGTGGATTACGCGCACTTCGGTGGCGGCGACGAAGACCGCGTGCGTGCCAGCGTGGGCGGCGCGCTGGTGCCGGAGCTGCTCAGGGCCAGCGCGTCGGCGTTGTGGGCCGAATACGGCGGCAATGTGCGCAATGTGGCCGACGGCCAGACCGTCAATGGTTACCAGCGCTCCGGCGCGCGGCTGCGGCTGGATCTGACCCCGAACCCGAGCTTGAACGCAACGCTGCTCGCCGACTACCTGCAGTCGCGCAGCGACGCGCCCAGCGGTGTGGTGGTGGCCAGCACGCGTGCGGACTTCGCCGCCGCGCTTGCGCCAGTCACTGCCAGCGCCGACAACCGGCAGATCAACAGCGATTACCGCACGCATCTGGAAGACACCAACAAGGGCGCCTCGCTGCAGCTGGATCAGCATCTTGGCGAGGCGTTGCTGACCTCGATCAGCGCGTGGCGGCAATGGGATAACACACAGTTCCAGGATGGTGACCGCACTGCGCAACGCAGCGCGGCGTTTCCGTCCTCGCACGACCGTGGCGATCTGGGTTACACACAGTATTCGCAGGAATTGCGCATCCAGACCCCGCGCGACCGTGCGGTGGAAGCGGTCGCCGGGCTGTATTACCTGCATGCGCGCAACGACGAAACCTATCGCCGCACGGTGACGACGCCCACCGCCAGCAACGTGGGTGTGGCCGATTACGGCACGCGTGCAGAAACGTATGCGGCGTTCGGCGAGGCGACCTGGCATTGGCGCCCGGATCTGCGTGCGTTGCTGGGCGCGCGCTTCACCCGCGACACGCTCGACTATCAACATCGGCGCGTCTCCAGCTCCGCAGCCGCAGTCACAGGCGTTCAGCCCTCCACGGCGAGCAGTGGCAGCACCGCAGAAAACGGCGTGTCGGGTCGCGCCGGCCTGCAATACGATTTCGATGCGCAGACCACCGGCTACCTCACCTATTCGCGTGGCTACAAGGGCCCGGCCTACAACGTGTTCTTCAACATGCAGCCGCGCGATACGCCGGCGCTGAAGCCGGAGACCTCCAACGCCTGGGAACTCGGCTTGAAGGCGCGCGCCCTGGACGATCGCCTCAGTGCAAACGTCGCGTTGTTCCATACCGAGTACGCCAACTATCAGGCCAACTTTTTCGACACCGTGGCCGGGCAGGTGGTGACACGCTTGATCAACGCCGGTCAGGTGCGCACGCAAGGCCTGGAACTGGATCTGGACTATCGGCCCACCGAGCGGCTCAGCCTGGCCGCATCGCTGGCCTACACGCAGGCGCGCATCCTGCGCTTTGCCTGCCCCACCGCAGCAGCGGCCAACTGCAATGTCGATGGCAGGCCGCTGCCGTTTTCGCCGGACTGGAAAGGCAATCTGCGCGCGGGTTACCGGGTGCCGTTACGCGGCAGTCTGGCGCTGGAATTTAACGGCGATGTGAGCTGGCAGGACAGTGTGCAGTACGACCTCAGCCAGACCCCGCAGACCATCCAGGGCCCGTATGCGATCTGGAATGCCAGCATCGCGCTGGCCGACGATGTGCATGGCTGGCGGGTGGCAGTGCTTGGCCGCAATCTCGGCGACCGCTCGTATGCACCGCTGCTGGCCAATGCCACCGGCAATGTGTTCCGGCTGGTGCCGCGCGACGATCAGCGCTATGTCGGGTTGCAGTTGCACAAGGATTTTTGAGCATGCGTGTGATGGTTTTGGATATCGATTTGTACAGTGCGGGCGCTACGCACGGTGGGCTGCAATGAGCGCCGCACGGCAGCTCTCGCTCGGTGCGTTTCTGATGGCCACCGGCCATCATGTGGCTGCATGGCGGCATCCGCACGCCAGTGCCGATCCGCTGGTGTTCGATCATTACCGGCAGATGGTGCGCATTGCCGAGGCTGCCAAGTTCGATGCAGTGTTCGTCGCCGACAGCCTGGCTGCGGCCGGTGGGCCGGTGGCATCGCGGATGGCGCGCTCCAGCCTGTTCGAGCCGCTCACGTTGCTCAGCGCGTTGGCGGTGGTGAGCGAGCGCATCGGGTTGATCGCCACCATGACCACCAGCTACAACGAGCCGTATCACGTGGCACGCAAGTTCGCCTCGCTGGATCATCTGTCCGGTGGGCGTGCCGGCTGGAATCTGGTCACCTCCGACGCCGCCGACGAGGCGCTGAATTTCAATCGCGATGCGCATTACGTGCATGCCGAGCGCTATGCGCGGGCGCGCGAATTTCAGCAGGTGGTCGCAGGGCTATGGGATAGCTGGGACGACGATGCCTTTATCGCCGACACTGCCGCTGGCGTGCACTACGATCCGGCGCGGCTGCACGTGCTGGACCATCGCGGCGCGCATTTTCAGGTGCGCGGCCCGCTCAACATCGCGCGTGCGCCGCAGGGGCATCCGGTGCTGGTGCAGGCCGGCTCGTCCGAGCCAGGGCGTGCGCTCGCGGCCGAAACGGCCGAGGTGGTATTCACCGCGCAGTCGTCGCTGGCCAAGGCGCAGGCGTTCTATGCCGACATCAAGGGGCGGCTGGAGCAGTTCGGGCGTTCGCGCGATGCACTGAAGGTGATGCCGGGTGTGTTCGTCGTGGTGGGGCAAAGCCAGGCCGAAGCACAGGAAAAGTTCGAGCAGTTTCAGGAGCTGGTGGAGCCGGACGTCGGTATCGCGCTGCTCTCGCGCATGTTGGGCAATTTCGATCTGTCTGGCTATCCGCCCGATGGCCCGTTGCCGGAGTTGCCGCTCACCGAAACCGGGCAGCGCAGCCGCCAGCAGTTGTTCACCGAGTTGGCCGGGCAGGAGCAGTTGAGCATTGCCCAGCTCGGTCGGCGCATCGCGGGCGGGCGCGGGCATTACAGCCTGATCGGCACACCGACGCAGATTGCCGATGAGTTGCAGGCCTGGTTCGAGCAAGACGCAGCCGATGGCTTCAACGTGCTGGTGCCGCATCTGCCCGGCGGCCTGGCCGATGTCGCCAACCACGTGGTGCCGGAGCTGCAGCGGCGTGGGCTGTTCCGGCGTGACTATGCAGGGCGCACGTTGCGCGATCATCTGGGGCTGGCACGCCCCGCCAATCGCTTCAGCGCACGCTGATCTACCGGACATTCTGATGACCTATCTCGCACATCCCGATCGTTACGACCGTCTCGCCTATCGCCGTGTCGGCCGCAGCGGCCTGGTGTTGCCGGCACTGTCGCTGGGCCTGTGGCACAACTTCGGCGACAGCACGCCGATCGACACGCAGCGCGCCTTGCTGCGTACCGCCTTCGATCTGGGCATCACCCACTTCGATCTGGCCAACAACTACGGCCCGCCGTATGGCAGCGCGGAAATCAACTTCGGCCGCCTGCTGCGCGAGGATTTCAAGCCGTATCGCGATGAATTGATCATTTCCACCAAGGCCGGTTGGGACATGTGGCCGGGCCCGTACGGGCAGGGCGGCAGTTCGCGCAAGTACCTGCTGTCCAGCCTGGATCAGAGCTTGCAGCGGCTGGGCGTGGACTACGTGGATATCTTCTACTCGCACCGCTTCGATGCGGACACGCCGCTGGAAGAAACCGCTGGCGCATTGGCCAGCGCGGTACAGCAGGGCAAGGCTTTGTACGTGGGCGTGTCGTCGTACTCGGCGGCGCGCACGCGCGAGATCGCCGCGCTGCTGCGCGAGTGGAAGGTGCCACTGCTGATCCATCAGCCGGCCTACAACCTGTTCAATCGCTGGGCCGAGCAGGAATTGTTCGATGCCACGGACGAGGTGGGTGCCGGCGTGATCGCGTTCACCCCGTTGGCGCAGGGCTTGTTGACCGGCAAGTACCTCAATGGCGTGCCCAGCGATGCGCGGGTGAATCGTCCGGGCGGGCAGTCGCTGCGGCCGGAACATCTGTCCGAGGACAACCTGCAGCGCGCACGCGGGCTGGATGCGATCGCGCAGCGGCGCGGGCAGAGTCTGGCGCAGTTGGCATTGGCCTGGGTATTGAGCGATCCGCGCGTGAGCTCGGCCTTGCTGGGTGCCAGCCGCCCGGAGCAGTTGATCGAAAACGTCGCGGCCTTGCAGTCGCCTGCGTTCAGTGCCGACGAGTTGGCCGAGATCGATCGCTTTGCGGTCGAGGGTGGCGTCAACCTCTGGGAAAAACCGTCCACCGATTGGCAATGAGGAGGATTCCGATGCGCTACCGCTTTGTGTTTGTTGCGTTGCTGTTGTCCAGCATTGCGTGGCTGCAACCCGCATGGGCGGCCGAGCCGGCGCAGTTGCGTATCGGCTATCAAAAAGCGGTGTCGAGCCTGGTGCTGGCCAAGCAGCATCGTTTGCTGGAACAAGGCTTCCCGCGCACCAAAATTACCTGGATCGAGTTTCCGGCCGGGCCGCAATTGCTGGAAGCCTTGAACGTGGGCAGCATCGACCTGGGCGGTGCTGGCGATATTCCGCCATTGTTTGCGCAGGCCGCCGGTGCCGATCTGTTGTACGTGGGCTGGGTGCCGCCTACGCCCAAGGCCGAGACCATCCTGGTGCCGGCCAAGAGCACGCTGCGGCGCGTGGCCGATCTCAAAGGCAAGCGGGTTGCGTTTCAGAAAGGGTCGAGTGCGCACAACCTGTTGCTGCGGCTGTTGGCCAAGTCGGGCCTGAGCATGCGCGACATCACGCCGCTGTATCTGTCACCGGCCAATGCACGCGCAGCCTTCGCAGCCGGGCAGGTGGATGCCTGGGCGATCTGGGACCCGTGGTATTCGGCATTGACGCTGGATGGCAGTGCGCGCCTGCTCGCCAACGGCGAAGGGCTGGGATTGACCGGCGGCTTCTTTCTGTCTTCGCGGCGCTATGCCACCGCGTGGGGCCCGTTCGTGCAGCAGGTGATGGGGCAGCTCAATCAGGCCGACGGGCTATTGGAGCGCGATCGCGCCGGCAGCATTCGCGTGCTGGCGCAGGTGAGCGGGCTGCCGCCTGCGGTGGTCGAGCGCACGCTGGCCCATCGCCCGCCGGCCAGCGTGCAGCCGCTCAGCGCCGAGGTCATCAAAGCGCAGCAGGCGACCGCCGATCTGTTCTACGCGCAGCGCTTGTTGCCCAAGCGGGTGTTGGTGGCGCCGGCGGTGTGGCGTGCGCCAGCGGTTGCCGTTGCATCGCCGGCGGGCAAACAAGCGGCGGGCAAGTGATGCGCGTGACCAGAGGCGGACGCAAACGGGAACGGGTGCCGGGCCCCCGGAAACGTGCACATGCGCGCTGTTGTTGCGATGCGTCGCTACAACCGGACTGTGCCGCGATGAGCACCCGCTCGCAGCGTCTGGGCCATCTACTGGTGCCTTGGTTGTTGCCGCTGGCCTTGTTGCTGGCCTGGCAGATAGCAGCCTCCGCTGGTTGGTTGCCGCAGCGCATTCTTCCTGCACCGGATGCGGTGCTGCGTGCCGCAGTGACGCTGGTACAGAGCGGAGAGTTGTGGCAACACCTGGCGATCAGCAGCTGGCGTGCGGCGGTGGGCCTGGCCATCGGCGGCAGCATTGGGTTTGCGCTGGGGCTGCTCACCGGTGTGTCGCGCGTGGCCGAACGCCTGCTCGACAGCGCCTTGCAGATGCTGCGTAACGTGCCGCATCTGGCGCTGATTCCGCTGGTGATCCTGTGGTTCGGCATCGATGAGGGCGCCAAGCTGTTTCTGGTGGCGCTGGGCACCTTCTTCCCGATCTATCTCAATACCTATCACGGCATCCGCAGCGTGGACCCGGCGCTGATCGAGATGGCGCGCAATTACGGTTTGCGTGGCCCGCAGCTGTTTGTCGATGTGTTGTTGCCGGGTGCGTTGCCGTCGATTCTGGTCGGCTTGCGCTTTGCGTTGGGTTTGATGTGGCTGACCCTGATCGTGGCCGAAACCATTTCCACCAGTTCCGGCATCGGCTATCTGGCGACGAACGCGCGCGAATTTCTGCAGACCGACATCGTGGTGGTGGCCATCTTGCTGTACGCATTGCTCGGCAAGCTGGCCGATCTGGCTGCACGCGGATTGGAAGCCTGGTGGTTGGGCTGGCATCCGGCGCAGCAACAGCGTGCGGAGCTGCGCCGATGAGTGCGACCGAGACCGGCTTGCCGCTGACCTTGCGCGGTATCGGCAAGCGGTATGGCGATGCCGAGGTGTTGCGCGGCATCGATCTGGACATCGCACCCGGCGCCAGCGTGGCGATTGTCGGGCGCAGCGGCTGCGGCAAGAGCACCTTGCTGCGCGTGATCGCCGGGCTGGAAGCGGCCGATACCGGCACGGTCGCCAGCGGGCACGCGCCGGTGGCTGCGCAGCGCGATGCGGTGCGCTTGATGTTTCAGGACGCGCGGCTGCTGCCGTGGAAACGCGTGATCGACAATGTGGCGCTCGGCCTGGGCCGTGCCGGTCGCGCGCAGGCACAGGCCGCGCTGGACGCGGTGGGGTTGGGCACACGCGGCGGTGACTGGCCGGCCACGCTCTCCGGTGGTCAACGCCAGCGCGTGGCCTTGGCACGCGCACTGGTGCATCGCCCGCGGCTGTTGTTGCTGGACGAACCGCTGGGCGCGCTGGATGCATTGACGCGCATCGAAATGCAGCAGCTGATCGTGCAGTTGTGGCGGCAGTACGGGTTCACTTTGGTGCTGGTCACCCACGATGTGGCCGAGGCGAGCGCGCTGGCCGATCGCATCGTGCTGATCGAGGACGGCCAGGTTGGCCTGGATCTGCCAGTGCCGGTACCGCATCCGCGCGCACCAGGGGCACCGGCCTTGGCGGCGATCCAGGCGCAGGTGTTGTCGCGTCTGCTGGGGACGGTGCAGCTGCCGACACCAGCGGCCACGGAGAACGCCGAGGACGCCAAGGATGTCGATGCGCGGGAGGGCGCTGCGACGCACGCCACTGTGCCGCTGCGGCGGATCGTTTAGCAGGCTGGTCGTTGGCCCGAGTCTGCCTAAGCCAACGCCAATGCCAATGCGCAAAGCAAACCCGTTTCTCCAACATCGTGCAGCCCCACACCAAGCAGCGTGAGCGGGCCCTGACGCCTCTCATCTGCACTTGCCGCACCCGCTAAACCTTGAAACCCCGCACAGTAGCCGCATCTGCACGGTATCGCCGGAGACACCGGCCACCAGTTCAGAGGATTTCCCCATGCGGATGGACAAGCTCACCTCGCGGTTCCAGCAGGCGCTGGCCGACGCGCAGTCGCTGGCCGTGGGCCGCGACCACAACATCATCGAACCCGTGCACGTGCTCGCCGCATTGCTAGACCAGAGTGGCGGCAGCACGCGCCCGCTGCTGTCGCAGGCCGGCGTCAACGTGCCATTGCTGCGCGAGCGGCTGGGCGAGGCACTGGACACGCTGCCCAAGGTGTCGGGGCAGGAAGGCAACCTGTCGATCGGCAACGATCTCAACCGCCTGCTCAACCAGACCGACAAACTGGCGCAACAACATGGCGATGCCTTTATCGCCAGCGAGTGGTTCGTGCTGGCCGCGGCCGACGATGCCAGCCCGCTGGGCGTGGCCTTGCGGGCGGCCGGCGGCGATAAGAAAAAGATCGAGGTCGCCATCGACAAGCTGCGCGGCGGCGAAACCGTGCAATCGGAAAACGCCGAGGAACAACGCCAGGCGCTGGAAAAATACACCATCGACCTGACCGCGCGTGCGGAGAGCGGCAAGCTCGATCCGGTGATCGGCCGCGACGAAGAAATCCGCCGCACGATTCAGGTGTTGCAGCGGCGCACCAAGAACAACCCGGTGCTGATCGGCGAGCCCGGCGTGGGCAAGACCGCGATTGTCGAGGGCCTGGCCCAGCGCATCATCAACGGCGAAGTGCCCGAAGGCCTGCGCGGCAAGCGCGTGCTGTCGCTGGACATGGGCGCGCTGATCGCCGGCGCCAAGTTCCGCGGCGAGTTCGAAGAACGGCTGAAGGCGGTGCTCAGCGATCTGTCCAAGAACGAGGGCCAGATCATCCTGTTCATCGACGAGCTGCACACCATGGTGGGCGCAGGCAAGGCCGATGGCGCGATGGACGCCGGCAACATGCTCAAGCCGGCACTGGCGCGTGGCGAGCTGCATTGCATCGGCGCCACCACGCTGGACGAATACCGCAAATACATCGAAAAAGACGCGGCGCTGGAGCGGCGTTTCCAGAAGGTGTTCGTGGGCGAACCGACGGTGGAAGACACCATCGCGATCCTGCGCGGCTTGAAGGAGCGCTACGCGGTGCATCACGGCGTGGAGATCACCGACCCGGCGATCGTGGCCGCCGCCACCCTGTCCAACCGCTACATCACCGACCGCCAGTTGCCGGACAAGGCGATCGACCTGATGGACGAGGCGGCATCGCGCATCCGCATGGAGATCGACTCCAAGCCGGAAGAACTCGATCGCCTGGAGCGCCGCCTGATCCAGCTCAAGATCCAGCGCGAGATGTTGAAGAAGGAAAAGGACGACGCCTCGCGTCAGCGCCTGGCCGATCTGGAAACCGATATCGACAAGCTCGAGCGCGAGTTCTACGACCTCAACGAGTTGTGGAAATCCGAGAAGGCCGCGCTGCAGGGCACCACCAAGGTCAAGGAGCAGATCGAGCACGCCAAGCTGGAACTGGAGGCCGCACAGCGGCGCCAGGACTACGCCAAGATGAGCGAGATCCAGTACGGCGTGTTGCCGCAACTGGAAAAGCAGATGGCGCTGGCCAACGAGGTCGAGCATCACGACTTCAAGCTGGTGCAGGACCGCGTGACCGCCGAGGAAATCGCCGAGGTGGTGTCGCGCTGGACCGGCATTCCGGTCAACAAGATGCTCGAAGGCGAGCGCGACAAATTGTTGCGCATGGAAGACGAACTGCATCACCGCGTGGTCGGCCAGAACGAGGCGATCAAGGTGGTCTCCGATGCGGTGCGGCGTTCGCGCGCGGGCCTGTCCGACCCCAATCGCCCGAGCGGCTCGTTCCTATTCCTGGGGCCGACCGGCGTGGGCAAGACCGAGTTGTGCAAGGCGCTGGCGGACTTCCTGTTCGACAGCACCGAAGCGATGATCCGCATCGACATGAGCGAGTTCATGGAAAAGCATTCGGTCTCGCGGCTGATCGGTGCGCCTCCGGGCTATGTCGGTTACGAAGAAGGCGGCTATCTCACCGAGGCTGTGCGTCGGCGTCCGTATTCGCTGATCCTGCTGGACGAAGTGGAAAAGGCGCATGCCGATGTCTTCAACATCCTGCTGCAGGTGCTCGACGATGGCCGTCTCACCGATGGCCAGGGCCGCACGGTGGACTTCCGCAACACTGTCATCGTGATGACCTCCAACCTGGGCTCGCACCAGATCCAGGAGCTGTCCGGCGACGGCAGCGCCGAGGCCTACACGCAGATGAAGGCGGCGGTGATGGGCGTGGTGCAGGCGCATTTCCGCCCGGAGTTCATCAACCGGCTGGACGACATCGTGGTGTTCCATCCGCTGGACAAGGCACAGATCAAGTCGATTGCGCGCATCCAGTTGCATGGGCTGGAAAAGCGCTTGTCCGAGCGCGGCCTCAAGCTGGATCTGGACGATGCCGCGCTGGAACTGCTCGGCAATGTCGGTTTCGACCCGGTGTATGGCGCGCGACCGCTCAAGCGCGCGATCCAGTCGCAGGTGGAAAATCCGCTGGCGCAGCAGATATTGTCCGGGCATTACCTCAGCGGCGACACCGTGCGCGTGCGCGTCGAGGGTGGGCGTCTGGCATTCACCAAGGGCTGATGTTTGGCGGGACTTGTGTGCCGCATCGGTAGCCAAGGTTGAAAGGTAACCAACGGGCACTGCGCAGGCAGTGCCCGTTCGCATGCTGCGGATGGCGCATGCGGCGCATCGTTGGCGCTCACAACGCGGCGGCATAAGCTCATTACCGCTCGTCTGCAATCGCAGGCGCATGCCCGGCTATGGTCGGCACTCTGTCCGAGAGCGAGCCGCGCCATGACCGATCCGCAGTGGAAGCCTGAAACCATCGCCGTGCACGGCGGCTACGCGCCCGACCCGACCACGCGTGCGGTGGCGGTGCCGATCTACCAGACCGTGGCCTTCGCGTTCGACGATACCCAGCACGGCGCGGACCTGTTCGACCTCAAGGTGCAGGGCAATATCTATAGCCGCATCACGAACCCGACCAACGATGTGCTGGAGCAACGCGTGGCTGCGCTGGAAGGCGGCATCGGCGCGTTGGCGCTGGCGTCGGGGCAGGCGGCGGTGACGTATGCGATCCAGACCATTGCCGAGGCCGGCGACAACATCGTCTCCTCCAGTGCGTTGTATGGCGGCACCTATAATCTGTTCGCGCATACGTTTCCGCAGTTCGGCATCAGCACGCGCTTTGCCGATTATCGCGATCCGCAAGCCTTTGCCGGCTTGATCGACGAGCGCACCAAAGCCGTGTTCGTCGAGTCGATCGGCAATCCGCGCGGCAATATCACCGATATCGAGGCCGTGGCCGCGGTGGCGCATGCGCACGGCGTGCCGTTGATCGTGGACAACACGGTGGCTACGCCGTCGTTGTTGCGGCCGATCAAGTTCGGCGCCGACATCGTGGTGCATTCGCTGACCAAGTATCTGGGTGGCCATGGCAACAGCATCGGCGGGGCGATCGTGGACAGCGGGCGCTTCCCCTGGGCGGCGCACAAGCAGCGGTTTCCGCGCCTCAACGAGCCGGATGTGAGCTATCACGGCGTGGTCTATACCGAAGCGTTGGGTGATGCTGCGTACATCGGTCGTGCGCGCGTGGTGCCGCTGCGCAATACCGGTGCGGCACTATCGCCGTTCAATGCGTTTTTGATCCTGCAAGGCATCGAAACGCTGCCGTTGCGGATGGAGCGCATCAACTCAAACACGCTGGCGATTGCGACGTATCTGCAGCAGCACGCGCGGGTTGCGTGGGTCAACTATGCCGCGCTGCCGGATCATCCCGAGCATGCGTTGGCGCAGAAGTATCTGGGCGGTCATGGCTCGGGTGTGTTGACCTTCGGCCTACCCGGTGGACGCGCGGCAGGTGCGCGGTTTCTGGATGCGCTGCAGCTGTTTACGCGGCTGGTGAATATCGGCGATGCGAAGTCGCTGGCGACGCATCCGGCATCAACCACGCATCGGCAGTTGGGCCCGGCGGAGTTGGAACATGCGGGGGTGAGTGAAGACACGGTGCGGCTGTCGATCGGCATCGAGCACATCGACGATCTGCTGGCGGATCTGGAGCAGGCGTTGCAGGGCGCGTAAGGTGTCGATAGCCGTTACCTGAGCAGGAGTGCGCGAAGAGACGAGCTAGGCCTTCTCCTGCGGAGGACGGCTCGCCCCTCTCCCTCCGGGGCGAGGAGGCACAGCTGGCGCGCCATGGGCGCGCGCGCCTTGGAGCGCCCGCGCCGCAAGCGCGGGCCGGGGCGCTGAGCTGGGGTGGGGTGAGGGCACGGGTTCTCCGGGCACCGCCAAGCACGCTGTCTGACTCTGACTCTGTCTCTGGCTTCGGTCAGGGCGTCAGCGCGGCCGGGTATTGGCTCCTCGGCTCGGTCAGACATCCTGTCTGACTCACCGCGCGGCACATCCGTGTGCCGCTCTCCGCCAATCCCCGGCCACGCTGCCGACTCGGTACGTCGCTTCCATGACCTAGGAATCTTGAACAAGCCAATGAAGCGTGGGTAGAAGCCCCTTTTCCCGCCGGGGACAGCTAGCCCCTCTCCCGTCGGGAGAGGGGTTGGGGTGAGGGTACGGGGGCGAAGCCCACTCGTATGTGCGAGATGAAGCCCGGTGGCGGACATGTGGGCAGCCCGGCATGCTGATTCCATGGGCAGCCCAGCATGCTGCTTCCATACATGGCATGAGGCTTCGCCCCGTACCCTCATCCGCCCCTTCGGGGCACCTTCTCCCAATGGGAGAAGGACAGCTTTAGCCCCTCTCCGTTGGGAGAGGGGTTGGGGTGAGGGTACGGTTGACCAAATATTTCTCAGTAGCCGCACTCTCATCCGGCGTTGCGCGCCACCTTCGCCGGGCGGGAGAAGGGATTGGGGATTCACCATCCAGGCGCTTGCCGACGCGTTGCGCTTGGCCGGTCGCCAAAGGCCGCTGAGGCGCCAGCCAATCCTGCTACCATGCGCGCCCCTGAGGTGACTGCCGGTTTGCCGGTGGTTTAAACGGGAATCCGGTGCGCGTATCGCCTTGGCGAGCTGCAATGCCGGAGCTGCCCCCGCAACGGTGGGCGAGGTCAGATGCCGCATTACGCCACTTTGCAGTCGCATGGGAAGGCGCGGCATCGGGGGCGCAAGCTTCCACTCGCAAGCCCGGAGACCGGCCTTGAGGAATTGACCCGGCACGCGGTGGGCGTGGCCTTGATCGTCTGGCGCTGCGGCGTCGGGCGCCTGGCCCGTTGCTGTGTGCCGCCCCATTGCCCCCGCGCGGGTAGGCGCGGTTCCAGGAGCAGCAGTCGATGTCCGTTTCTTCCGTTTCGCCGCGCCGTGCGGTGTTGGCCGTGTGCCTGTCGTTGTGTGTGGCCAATGTGGCCCGCGCCGAGGCGGCCATCGATCTCGACCAGGTCGTGGTCACTGCTTCGCGTACCGCGCAGACCCAGGACCAGACGCTGGCGCCGGTCACGGTGATCGACCGCGCGCAGATCGAGCGTCGCCAGGTGAACTCGCTGCAGGATCTACTGCGTGGCGAAGCCGGCGTGTCGCTGGCCAACAATGGCGGACCCGGCAAGCCGACCTCGCTGTTCCTGCGCGGCACCGAGTCCGACCAGGTGGTGGTGCTGATCGACGGCGTGCGCATCGGTTCGGCCACCTCGGGCGGCGCGGCGCTGCAGGACCTGCCGATCGAACAGATCGAGCGCATCGAAATCGTGCGTGGCCCGTTCTCCAGTTTGTATGGTTCCGAAGTGCTGGGCGGTGTCATCCAGATCTTTACCCGCCGCCCGCAGGGCCGCTTCGTGCCCACCTTCAGTGCAGCGGCGGGCAGCGACAATGCGCGTCGTTACAGCGCGGGCGTAGCCGGGCGCAGCGAAGGCGATCTGAGCGAGCGCGGTGGCTGGTATTCGGCCAACGCGGTGCATGACGAAACCGATGGCATCAACGCCTATCTGGACACCAGTTCCAGCGACTACGATCCGGATCGCGATGGCTATCGCAACGATTCGCTGAGCGTGCAGGGCGGCTGGCGCTTCAATCGCCAGTGGGATGCGGACGTGCATGCCTTGCGCGCGCAGAGCCGCAACGAATACGACGGCTCGGCCTTCGGCGGTAACTTGTCCAAGGGCGTGCAGCAGGCGGTCGGTGGCCGTGTGCGTTACGCACCCACCGATGCGCTCAAGTTCACTGCCAGCGTCGGCAGCAGTTCCGATTTGAGCGATGCGTATTACGACGGTGCGTATCTGTCCACCTACGACACCCGGCGGAAACAGGGCGCGTTGCAGGCCGATATCGATGCCGGCGCTGGCCTGCTCACGCTCGGCTTCGACTGGCAGCGCGATGCCATCGCCAGCAGCGACAATTACAATTCCGATAGCCGCATCGACCGCGCCGCATTCGCGCAGTGGCAGCAGAGCTTCGGCACGCAATCGTTGCAGGCCAGCCTGCGTCGCAACGACAATAGCCAGTTCGGCGGCAAGACCACCGGTAGCCTGCTGTGGGGCTGGGATTTCGCCGAGCACCTGCGCCTGACCGCCAGCTACGGCACCGCGTTCAAGGCACCGACCTTCAACGAGTTGTATTACCCCGATTTCGGCAATCCGTTGCTGGGGCCGGAGACCTCCAAGAGCGCCGAGCTCGGTCTGCGCGGCAACTACGACTGGGGCACCTGGACGCTGAGCGCGTTCCAGACCCGCATCGACGATTTAATCGCCTACGACGCATCGTTGGTGGATGCGGCGCATCCGTTCGGGCAGCCGAACAATATCGATCGGGCGCGCATCCGCGGCGTGGAAGCCGGTTACGACACCGAGCTGGCTGGCTGGACCGTGCGCAGCGCGTTGACCTGGTTGCAGCCGGAAGCCGATGGCGGCGTCAATCAAGGCAACTGGTTGCCGCGGCGCGCACGGCAGAGCGGGCGTATCGATGCGGACCGCAGCTTCGGTGTGTTCGGCGTCGGTGCCAGCCTGTTCGGCTCGGGCAAGCGTTTCGACGATCTGGCCAACACCGAGCGCCTGGCCGGTTACGGTCTGCTGGATCTGCGCGTGAGTTATGCAGTGAATGCGGAGTGGAAGGTGGCGCTCACTGCCAACAATGTGTTCGATCGCCAGTACGAAACCGCACGCTGGTACGCGCAGCCGGGGCGCAATTATCTGCTGACGCTGCGTTATCAAGCAGCGCAGTAAGCGCGGCGATCACACCGGCCGTGCTCACCGTTGGGCGGAGCCACACTGCAGCCGCACAAGCCATTGCATCGCGTGGACGGGCGGCTTGCATTGAACGAAGCGGCGGTGAGCGGCTACGCGATCCACTGCGGCATCGGTACGGGTGCTGCGTTGACGCGGCCATTGCTGCAACAGGACGACGGCCGCGCCCTTGGATGAAGAGATGCGCGCCCGCATCGCGCATTATCGCCGCCAACGCCCGCCACATTGGCAGTGCGTGGAAGAACCCATCGCGCTGGCTGCCAGCCTTGCAGGCACTGGCCGCGCCCGACCGCTGCGTGCTGGGGGATTGCCTCACGCTGTGGCTGAGCAGCCTGCTGGGCGACCCGGATGCCGGCGTGTTCGTGCGCGAGCGTGATGCCTTGCTCGCCACCTTGCCCCAGTTGCCGGGGCAGATCGTGCTGGTCGGCAACGCGGTCGGGCAGGGCATCGTGCCGTTGGGTGAACCGACGCGCCGGTTTGTCGACGAGGCCGGTCTGCTGCATCAGGCATTGGCGGTACAGTGCGAGCGCGTGGTGTTCGTCGTGGCCGGCTTGCCGATGGTGCTGAAGGGAGACGCGGTGTGAGTATCGATTGGATCCAGGGTACCTGTGCGGTGCCGGATGCACGTGTGCGGGCAGCGGCGCTGGCCCGGCAGGGACAACTGACCAAGCCGCCTGGTGCGCTGGGTCGGCTGGAGCACCTGGCCGTGCAACTGGCGGCCTGGCAGCGCAATGAATCCCCCACCGTGCAGCGGATCTGGATTGCGGTGTATGCCGCCGACCACGGCGTCGCGGCCGAGGGCGTGTCTGCGTTTCCGCAGGCGGTCACCGGCGAAATGGTGCGCAATTTCGCTCGCGGTGGCGCCGCCATTGCAGTGCTGGCGCGTGAGCTCGGCGCACGGCTGGAAGTGGTGAATCTGGGCGTGGTCAACGACCCGGGCGAGTTGCCGCGGGTGCGCCGTGCCTGGATCGCACCGTCCAGCGCCAACATCTGCGAACAGCCGGCGATGACATCCACCCAATTGCGCGACGCACCTGCCGCAGGCGCCGAAAGCATTGCGCAGGCAAGGAGTTGCGATACGCAGCTGTTTGTCGGCGGCGAAATGGGCATCGGCAACACCATTGCTGCCGCAGCGCTGGGCTGCGCGCTGCTGTCGCAGTTTCCGCAGGCCATGGCCGGCGCCGGTACCGGGCTGGATGCCGAAGGCATCGCGCACAAGGCGACCGTGATCACCCGCGCGCTGGCCCTGCATGCCGATGCCTCCACGCCGCTGGAGCGGTTGCGCCGGCTAGGCGGTTTCGAGATTGCCGCCCTGGTCGGTGCCTATATCGCGGCCGCGCAGGCCGGGATTCCGGTGCTGGTGGATGGCTTCATCAGTACCGCCGCGGCGTTGGTCGCCACCCATCTCAATGGCGGCGTGCGCGAATGGCTGCTGTTCGGGCACCGCTCGCAGGAGCGCGGCCATGCCGCGTTGCTGCGCGCGCTGGATGCCGAACCCTTGCTGCAATTGGACCTGCGCCTGGGCGAAGCCAGCGGCGCAGCCGTCGCCATTCCGCTGTTGCGTCATGCTTGCGCACTGCACAACGGCATGGCCACCTTCGCCGAAGCCGGCGTGTCCGAAGGCTGAGTGCGCAGATCAGCGTGTTGCGACACGGCGATATCGGCCAGCGCAGCTATCGCGGGTAGCTCGACGACCCGCTTACCGCGTTGGGCTGGCAGCGAGCTGCGCACGGCTACCGCCGAGGCGTCTGCGATGTGGCGGTCGCCTCCACGCTGCAGCGCTGCGCCTTGTTCGCCACCGAAGTGGCAAATGCGCGGTGCGCCGCCTGGCTGCAGCGCAGCCGATTGCGTCGCCCTCACTGCGCAAGATCGGGACCGCGCGTCACGCCGTTCTGCGCGATGCTGGGGCCGCCAACAAGGAATCGTCCATGCCAGCAGCCTCCGTCAGTTTCAATCGGCAACGCAGCGTCGAGCGCGTTGTGGCACACCTGCAGGCCAGCATTCGCGCTGGCGAGCCGCTGCCGGATCTGGCCGCACTGGCGGCGGTGGCGCAGCAATCGCCGCATCATTTCCACCGGGTCTATCGCGCGCTGGCGGGCGAAACCCTGGGGCAGACCATCGCGCGGCTGCGTTGGAGTTATGCGTTGCATCTGTTGGGCGAGCAGGCGAGCTCGGTGACCGAGGTGGCGCTGGCGGTGGGCTATCAGACCCCGCAGGCGCTGGCACGCGCGTTCCGTGCCGTGTTGCAGGCCAGCCCGAGCAACCTGCGCAATACACCGTCGCTGCGCGCACAGAAACTGCAGCAATTGGCCGTGCCCTCGATGCCGCCGCAGCTGTCCGGCGCGCCGTTGCAGGTGATGGTGCAAGTGCTCGACCCGCTGCAAGTAGTGGTGCTACGCCAGCGCGGCGCATTCGACGATCTGGACCGTGGTTTCGGCCGCATCGCAGCCTGGGCCGAGCGGGTCGGTGCGATCGAGCAGCTGCAGTCGCTGATCGGCCTGCCGCTCAGCGACCACCGCGATGTGCCGGCGCACCTGCATCTGTTCGAATGCGGCATGGCCTTCGACGCCGCACTGTCGCCGCCGGCGCCGCTGCACCTGCGCCAGCTCGACGGTGGCGCGCACGCGGTGCTGCGTCATGTAGGGTCGTATGCAGGTATCGAAGACGCGCTCGACCGCGTGCTCGCGCAGTGGCTACCCGACAGCGGCTACGCGCTACGCGATGCGCCGCTGCATTACCTTTATCCAGACGACCCGGAAACAGTGGCCGAGGACGTACTGCGTGCGGATATACACGTGCCGGTTCAAATGTGTCGCTAGCGTTTCTGTCTGGTGGCCGCTCTCCTGCCTGCAGCTCCTTCCAGAACGGAATTGTCAGCACAACAGCGTCGATAAACGCTGAAATGACGGCCTAAACGGCCGTCATCTCCACTTCTCGAATGATGTATACCCACCTGTTCACAGCTCAGATTGTCTAGACGGCAAACTATGGCAAAGCGGTGGCGAGTCTCATGAAAGACGGAAGACGCGTCAATCGTGCGGCGTGGCACTTACCTTGCTGGCGGGTGCCGAATGGACGGTGGCAGTGGCAGAACTTCCGATGGCGGGGTAAGCGTTATTGACCAATTCGACGAATTGGTCGTGGAACCACGCGCCTGCAATCGGGGATTCCGGCAACGCGCCCGTCAGCGTGCCATCCGGGGTCGTGTAGGTCGGGTCGCAGTATCTATCGAAACCCTTTCCCTGATTATTCGGAATGAGTTTGCTGGAGCCGTCAGATTCACCTGGGCCCTTGCCCCAGACGTATGCATGGATGTGCGCCGTTGGTGCTGCAGTTGGAGGGATACCGATACCTGCCCCTTTCTGATTGCACCAATTGCCGCGATGTAAACGAAGATCTACCCGTCCTGAGTTCACATACGTATTGACATCATTTCCGCTGGCAGAAGTTGGACGACTGCCACCACCCCAACCGTTGCGGCTTGTATCGATAAGGAAGCCGATCCTGCTGGGCCAGCCTGCGCTGACGAAGTCGCTATACAGTGCTTCTGTAAAGGTGGTTTCGTCGAAAAAGTTGTTCCACTGGTAAAAGTTAGCTGATCTGATGGGCTGCCCGCCGATCGTCAAATCAGGGTTGCGCAGATTCGGTTCATTCAGCGGCGTATAGTTGGCTGTATTGGTAATGAAACCGTCCACGCTGGAAAACCCCGCTGCGGTCTCTTGGACGATACTTGAGTACAGCGCAATTGCTGGGGTCCGGTTACTGGACCATCCCAGCCAGCCGGAGTGCCCCATATCCATGTAATTGGTTGTATTGGCGATGGCATGCAGTTTGTCCAGCGCGTACTGGATACCCTGCTTGTAGATACCGGTGGAATTTGCCTGGCCGCAGGCGGGGGTGCTCAGATTGGTGACGAGATTGGGCAGGCTGTCAGGTTCGATGATGTTGACAATGCGAAGATCCTTGTACTTCGGGTTTGCAAGCACGGACGCGATTACGTTGATGTAATCCTTTTTGTAGCGTTGCAGTCCTGCCTGGGTTAAAGGTAGCTCGCCATTGGATGCCAGTGCATGGCAGTCGCGTCCCGGGATGTCATAGATGACCAAGCTCACCGTTATTGGCTTATTTGCTTTCCTTTGCTGTACTAACGCAGCGTCCAGGTGGCCTTTCAGGCTGAGGCGACCCCCATTCCTCGAGCCACCATAGAGTGAGTTAATCGAGTCTAGCCAGACCGCAGTGGGGTATGACTTTACGACCTGCATTTTTTTCTTGGTTGACACATCGCTCACTTTGGCAATCGACGAATCGACCTCTTTCGAATAGTCGGGATTTAGATAGCCAATGGCGCCGACGAACGGATTCGCAGCATGCGTTTGTGCGCAAGCGCATGCGGTAGAGAAAAGACCGGCGGTCACCAGTGAAGCATTTATCGTTGACTTTAAATTGCGTCGGAAATTTTTTAAACATTTCATGATGTTTACCTTCAGTTGACTAGGTTGGATGCAGCGGTTGATGCACGAAAGGTTCGACAGGTCTTAAGGTGTATGGGGGCTGCTGTTCATGGTCAGTCACACTAGAGTTTTTTTTAAAAATGGTCTGAGCGGAAACGGCAAGGTTCAGCTGATCTACCTGACCGCTTTGCGCACGATCGGAACTCAAGAGACAGGGCCTCGTAGGTATGGCGGGCTCTTCGCTCGTTTCTCTACTAAGCCTGGTATGCTCTGATCAACTGGCGCGAGTTTAATTTGAAATTCATGCGGATCGATAGCCAAGCCATTCGGACCATGGCAAGGGTTGTCCTCCAGGGTTGGATTTTGCGTACTCATAAAAGAGAGCTATAAAATCCAATTGACTGTTGAATAAGCCGGGGCCTTCTTCGCAGTGATTGGCTTGATGAAAAGCCAGCGAGTGACTTTGATTAAAGGCTAGCTGTCGATTGATGATGTCTTCAAAAGATACTGCCGTTGCGTTCTTCAGCATGTCGTGCATGGTGATTAAAATTTCCACATGTCTCAGCCCCGAGTTACAGTGAATGTGCAACTTTTCATGAGGCATCATCCTACGGCTTATTGTAATAAATGCATCAACATCTTTTATGCGGCGGGCTGCATGAACGGGCAAGGTCAAGCAGGCGTATTCAGTGCCCTCCGGTCCTGCTGATTCTTCTTCGCCAAAATCCATGGGACTTCCCTTGGTCACCATGCGTAATTCCGATTCTTTATTTTTTAGGCTATTATATTCACGAGCCTGCAACATCGTTTGTCTTGTTCGCTGATGGATGTTCCTTAGATCTTCCGCCAGAACGTGTTCGTAGGTTTTCCCTAGATTTGTCCAAAATGGGTTATTGGGCACCCGTAGTACGATCGCAGAATTTTCTGTCAGAGGAGTGGGGGTGGTAATGTTGGTGGTAGACGTGATACTTGCGCTGCAAGAAATACGTAGACAGTTCCATCCCGTCGAGATACAGCTTTCGTGGAGATTGAAATCATCTGATGAGCGGAAATCCATAGTTGATGTTCGTGCTTTGAATTTCTGTGCATGTTGAGAGCTGACTTTTGTACGCGATCTGAGTGATGATCTGATTGCTGTGGGCGTGTGGTCCGATATGATGTGCGCGTCGCACTTTAATGGATGAACTATATTTCTACTGTGCCGACCGCTCGCTATAGCTCGATGAAACGTCTCTGCGATGGCTCTTATGGAGAACTCACTCTGGTAATATTATTGGGATTTTTGGCTGTCAAAGAGGATCTGGGCTTGATATTATTTATCTGAATTTCGCAAGGAGGCAAGGTGATGAATTACTTTTCACCATCGCCGACGGATCCGACTCTTGCTGAGCGAAGATATGTCGGAAATAGCGAATAATCTTCAAGCGTTATAATTTTTTTGTAACGTTGCGCACGAATTATGCGGTTTCGGTTCCGTTCGCTCGGATTTTCTCTCGCCCTCGATCGACTTGGCTCCTAGGTGCAACAGTCTTGCACTGCAAAATCGCGTTTCTGTCAAAATCCTGACCGTGTTACTTCAAGTTCAGAGCGGCTAAGAAACCTTTTGAATACTATCTTCAGTTTGGAAAAATGGGGCCATGGCAAGACATACAGAGATTCCTATTGCGCTATGGAAGCGCATTGAGTCATTGATTCCGCATGTCAAGCTTTCTCCCAGCTGCGGGTGTGGCTCACCCCCTGCGGCGGGGCCACACCGGGCCGAATCCGGCCGATCACGGCAAACGCGGTAGCAAGCCGTATCTGCTCGTCGATCCCAAGGGCATGCCCTCGGAGGTGTGCGTCACCGGCGCCAATCGGCACGACTCGGTCGTGTTTAAGGAGTTGCTTGATGGCTTGCCTGCAATCTCCGGAAAACCGGGGCGTCCGCGACGCTGGCTTGGCAAACTGCATGCCGACAAAGCCTATGACATTAAACGTTGCCGCACCTTCCGCAAGCAGAGCGGGACCATTGCGCCGATTGCGCGCAATGGGATCCAGCGCAACTACCGGTTGGGCCGTCATCGCTGGGTCGTCGAGCGCACGCATGCCTGGCTCGCAGGCATGGGCAAACTGCGCATCCGCTTTGAACGCCGCATCGATATCCACTTGGCGTTGCTCTCGCTTGCTTGTTCCACCATCTGCTTACAGTTTCTTCCTGGGTGTTGTGAGCCACTCTTGATCGATTACCTGCAATATTTCACTTGCGAAGGCTACCTTGGCATTTGTTTATCGAGGTGTTGCGCTTGATTCTTTAGACCACCCTGGAAAAAACACCATCTGCGGCGGCGGGTGCATCAGGAACTGCTGATGCGAAATATTCCATGCATAGGCGCCGGCCAGCGGAAAGGCCAGGTAGTCGCCCGGCGCCAGTGCGGCGACGTGCTGGTTGCGCGCCAGCACGTCCTTGGGCGTGCACAACTGCCCGACCAGCGTCACCGGCGTGTCGCGCAGCACTGGGGCACGCGCGCCACGCAGCACACGGAACGGATGATCGTGGCCTTGCGCGGCGGGGGTGCGGAAGTGATGGGTGCCGCCGCGGGCAATCGCAAACCAGGCGCCGTGGCTGCGCTTGAGGTCCAGCACTTCCATCAGATACCAGCCGCAGCTGGCACTGATATAGCGCCCCGGCTCCAACCGCAGACGCAGTGCGTCGCCATGTTCGCGTAGCAACGCAGGCAAGCCGGCGCAGAAGCCGGCCCAATCGAACGACGATTCCGGCGCCAGATAATCCACACCGAAGCCACCGCCTGCATTCACCCGCAATGGGCCGAGCCCGTAGCGTTGCCGCCACTGCTGCATGGTGCGCAGATAGGCGGCGATCAGGTGCAGCTGCGCGCCGGCATCGCGCTGGTGCGACATCAGATGGAAATGGAAGCCTTCCAGCCGCAGCGAGGGGCTCGCACGCAGCCGATGGATCGCCGCATCCAGATCGTCCGGGTCCAGGCCGAACGGCGAGGGCTGCCCGCCCATCATCAGACGCGTGCTCTGCGCGCCGGGCACGGCGATGTTCATGCGCAGGAACACCGGCACGCAGCGGCCGGCCTGCGCTGCAATGGCGGCCAGGCGTTCCAGTTCGCCAAGGCTTTCCACGTGCACGGTGCAATCTGGCAGCGCAGCGGCCTGGGCAAGTTCGCTATCGAGCTTGCCGGGTCCGCCGAACAACAACGCGGCCTGCGGTTGTTGCTGATGCAGCCAGGCGAGTTCGCCGCCGGAGGCCGCTTCGAAGCCATCCATGTGCGGGGCGAGCGTGCGCAGGATCGGCGGCTCGGCATTGGCTTTTGCCGCGTAGAACAGCTCGCACTCGGCCGGCAATTGCGCGCGCATCCATGCCGCGTGTGCGTCCAGTGCGGCCAGGTCGTAGACGTAGGCGCAGATCGGGCCATCGCTGTGTTCGCGCAGGTGTGGCAACGCCTCCATCACGGCGGCGGTGTCGATGCGCAGGCTCATGCGGCCACCTGGCGTGCGGTTGCGATGCGTGGAATGGGATTGGGTAGCGCGGTGTAATCGGACTGACGATCCGCGCGTTGCCACAGCCGTGTGCCCAGATTGTTCTTGCCGGGCAGCGGCGCGCCGTCGATCAGGCCCTGCAGCGCGGCCTGTGCGCCATGACGTTGCTGCCAGCGTGCGGCGATCTCGCCGACGCAGTGCCACAGGCGCGCTTCGAGCACGTCATCGCCTTCGGTGAGGTGGAAGATCGCTTCGGCCAGATTGTTGACCAGCGCGCAATACGCCACACGATTCCAGCCCTGTTCCGGCGTGTAGTACAGCGATTGCCGTGCGCGCTCGCCCACGCCCTGCAAACGCGTGGCGGGCCAGTGGTGGGCGAGCAGCTTGGTGCCTTCCAGATCGCGGATCCATACCCGTGTCGGCCAGCCATCGGCGAACCCGATCACGGTATTTTGCAGGTGCGGTTCCAACGCGATGCCGTGCTGGAACAAGGCACTCCACACACCATCCAGCAACAAGCCGGCATAGGCGCGGAACCACAGCAACGTGGCGGTATGGCGATCCATTTGTGCGCTGCCCAGTGCCTGCAACTTCGCCGCACACACGCTGTTGCCCTGCGCATCGCAGGTGAACAACGCGGCGGCCACCTGCGGCTGCCAACGCGCACGTTGTGCGGCAGGAAGGGTCTGCCGATACAAAATGCCGAAGCTCTCCGATAGCGCGCGTGCCGCAAGCGGATCGGCATCGTGCAGTGCCGGGTCCACCTGCCCGATCTCCAGCGAGGTGGCCGCAGGCTCCAGCATCACATCGAAGCCCGGTACCTGCACCGCCAGCGCACGCCAGCTCGGCGCCAGCAGCTCGGTGAGCGCGACCGCGCTTTCCAGCTCGTACCAGGCGTTCTTGCGCACGCAGTTGGTCAGCCGCACATGCACCGAACACTTGAGGAAATAATCCAGCTCCGGGTGATAGAGCGTGCGCACCGAGGAAGTTGGCCGCAGTGCATCGCCCAGCATGCCGACCGGCTCGATCACGCCGCGTGCCTGCAAGCTGCGCAGCAGCGGGTCGTCAAGCAGGCGCTGCGCTTCCCACGGATGGCAGGGATACAGATCCTCGCTGCCGGACAGCTGCCGTAAGGTGGCACGCACGTCGCGGCCCTGCATGCGCAACAGTCGTGGGTCGATGCGGAACCAGAACAGCTGGAACGCCGCACGCGCTTCCGGCGCGCAGGCCAGCACTTGCGCCAGATCGATGCCCTCGCGACTCTTAGGCGTGGGATGCAAGGCATGCCCC
Organism: Xanthomonas hortorum pv. pelargonii; assembly: GCF_024499015.1. Lineage (NCBI taxonomy): Bacteria > Pseudomonadati > Pseudomonadota > Gammaproteobacteria > Lysobacterales > Lysobacteraceae > Xanthomonas > Xanthomonas hortorum. The sequence continues at coordinate 3,943,085 of NZ_CP098604.1, forward strand.
CACAGCATCGATTGCTCGGCATCGATCATCGCCTCGCCGGTCGCTGCGGCGCCTTGTGCCTGTCGCAACAACGCAGCAGTGATCGCCACGCTGTTGGCGCTTTGCGCGAGCAGTTCCGGATTGACCGCCTGCGTGCTGCCCAGCGCCTGCAGCAGGCCGCGCGCCAAGGCATGCGCATCCAGGCTCTGCCACGGTTGGCCGGCGCTCTTGAGAAACGGCGTGGAGGCGAAGCGGCAGCGGCCCAGGCGATCGGCATAGGCAATGCGCACGCACAGCGCGCCGGTATCGCCCAGATCGATGCGCAGCCAACGGTGTTCGGCCACGCGCGGGCCGGGGCGATCCAGCCCGCGATAATCGAAGTCCACTGCGCGCTGCGGAATCGCGAATTCGCGCAGGTAGCAGTTCAACCAGCAGGTGCAGGCCTGCGCGTCGGCCATGCTGTCGTACCAGGGGTCATGCATCGTGTGCGGCGACATCGGCGGATCTCCTCGAAGGGAAGCGCACCAGAACGGTGAGCGCAGCGGCCGCCGCAGCCAGCGCGGCAGCCAGGAAAGGGGTGGCAGGGCCGGCCGCCTGGGCCAGCGCGCCGGCGGCAGCACCGGCGAACACGCCGGCCCATTTGCCGCAGGCATCGAAGCGGCCGAACAAGCGTCCGGCGCCGTGTCCGCTGGCGACCATGGCCAGGCTGCGGTTGAGCCCACGCAGGCCGAACAACATGCCGAACCCGAACAGCACACGCGCAACTGCCAGCGTGATGGGGTCGTGCAACAGCGCCTGCCACACGCAGGCCACGGCGAATACCACCAGGCCGGGCACCAGCCACGCTTCGCCATCGCCGCGCCGCCACCACGGCAGCACCACCAGATAGACCAGATGCGGCAGGCTGTAGAGCAGGCCGGCCAGCGCGTCGTGGCCGGCGCCGCGCGCCAGCGCATACGGGATGAAGTAGGGGAAGGTCACCACCATCGCGAAGCAGAACAGGAATTGCGCGATCATCAGTGCAGGCCACAGTGCGTTGGCCGTGGTGGTTGTCTGTGGTGAGGCCGACTGCGCCGACCCAGCTGCGTGCCTGGACGGCATCGACTTCGCAGTGGAAGCTGTCGGCCGCACCGCAGGCCGATCGGCCGGCAAACGCCAGGTCAGCGCGAACGCCAGCAGCGGCAACAGCGCGAGCGCGCGATACAGCGACTGCGCCGGGCCAAGCGCCAGTGCAAGACCCAACAACGCAGGCGCGCTGACCATCGCCAGGCGCGCCGAATACTGCGTCCAGTCCAGCGCACGCGCCAATGGGCCGGCCTGCGGCTGGCTGGCCAGATACGCATTGGCCGCCGCCAGCGAGCCGCCGCAGGTGCCTTGCACGATCAGCCCAATCACCAGCCAGGTCAGCGACGGTGCGAAGCCGGCGATCGCAAAGCCCACTGCCAGCCCCAGTTGCGCACGCAACAGCGAACGCTTGCGTCCATAACGGTCGGCCAGACGCCCCCAGGTACTTGCCGTCAACGCCGTGCACAGCGTCGGCAACACGTACAGCACACCGCTCCAGCCAACCGCTGCCGACGGCGCCAGTTCGGCCAGCACCTGCGGCAGAAACAATGGCATGCCCAACGCGGTGAAGGCGGCCAGGTAATGCGCCGCCAGCACCGGGCCCAGAACACGCTTCATCGCTGAGCGCCCGCCTGCCGACGCAGCGTGTGCTGCGCGCCAGCGAATGCCTCGCCGAAGGGATTGGGCGCGCTATCGCCGTAGAACTTGTTGATATCCGTTGCACCGGTGAGCTGTTTGCTGAGCAGGCTGCCGGCGCTGAGCAGGTACTTCACCGGCAGCCGCGGCGCGGCCAGCAAGCGGCGCGCGGGGCTGGTGTCGATGCCATCGATGTCCAGTTGCGCCAGCGTCAAGGCGAACTGCGTCTGCAACTGCGTATACAGCGGCGCACGCAGCGCGGGCTGCCATTCGGCCAGACCTTCCAGCACCGCCTGCAGATCCAGTTGCAGCACGATGGTGCAGAACATCTGCGCCAGGGCGTGCGGATCGTCCACCGCGATACGCGCGTCGTGCAGCGTGCCGAGTGTGTCCAGATCCGGCAGCTGCGCGCGCAACTGCGGCAGCGCGATGCGCGCGGCGTCGTTGTCCTTCATCAGCAGCCGCGTCGCCTGGCCATCGGCGTACACCAGCACGCTGTTCTGCTGGTTGGCTTCCAGTGCGATGCCGTAGCGCAGCCACAAGCGCAGATGCACCGCGAGCAGCAGCTCCGTGTAATCGCGCCACCAGTTCAGTACATCACCCTGCATGAAGCGCTCGGCCAGATGGATCGCCATCGGCCGGCCATCCGGCAACAGCGCGCATAGCGCAGCAACCGGCACCAGCGTAGCGTCGCCCAGCGGCGGATAACGCCGCACCAGATAGGCCAGATGACGCGTCTCACCCACATGCCCACCATGCGATTCGTCCACGAACACGCAGCGGCCGTGCAGTGCCGGGTCCAGCGCATCGATGCGACGCAAGGCACGCTCCAGCCAGTGGCCGTCGTACAGCGTGGAGGGCTTGATCAAACGCAGATTGAGCGCGCCCAGCGTGCGCATCGGGATCGGCAACTTGAGATGTAGTTGCGGATGCTGCAGAGGCACCAGCGTGCGCACCGACAGGGTAGGGCGTACCTCCAGCCAGGCCTGCGGTGCACGCAAGCTGCCTGCAGGCAGCGCGAAGCCGTCCTGCTCCAGCCGCGCCCACACCAGCGGATGCACCGGCCAGGCGATGTGCGTGTCGGCCAGTTCGGGCGGCAAACCCAGCGTGGCGAAGTCCGGCCACAGCTCGGCCGGTAACGCGCTGGTACAGGTGACCTGCGCACGCGGAATCGCCAGCCAGCGCAGCGTAAAGGTGGGCGCGAATTCGGGCGCGTAATCGCGCAGTTCCGATGCATCCAGCCCGGCCTTGGCGCGTGCGGTCGGGTAGAACGGATGGTCGCGGTAGCTGGCCAGTTGATCGCAGCGATACGCGCGCTCGGCGGCGTCTGCATGTTGCAGCGCGTTGAGCAGCGCAGGCGCCTGTGCATCGTAGGCCTGGCGCGCCAGGCCGAGATGTGCGGCGGCGCATTCGGCTTCTTCGGCATAGGCGCGATGCAACTGCTGCGTGTCCATGTCGAGCTGCGCGCTCATGCGTTGCAGCCATGTCTGCGCACCGCGTTCGATATGCACACCGTCAGCACGTTGCACAATCCAGCTGTCGCCACAGGCGCTGATGTCCTGCAGGTAGCCCTGCCGGTGGATCGGCAACCACACCGTGCCATCGGGCAGGTGCGCGATGCGCCACCAGCCTTCCACCGGGCTGGGGTCGGTCCATGCCGCCAGCAGCGTTGCATCGGGTGTTGCGGCACTGCCACGTGTGGCGATCCCACGCAGGTCTTCGCGCAGGCAGGCATCGATGATGCGGGTGGCGATGTAGCGTCGGTCCGCTGTACTGCTCATGCGCGCAGCTCCGCGCTGTCGATCCGCCATTGCAAGCCCGCTTCGGCATGCACTACCGCCTGCTCCAGCGCCTGCGCATCGCAGGCAACTGCGCTCAGCACGCCCAGATAATCCTTGTTGGAATGGCTCAGCCGGATGCGTTCGCCCGGCGCGCGCATGCGCCGGTACTGCACATCGCTGTGCGCAGTGTGATGGCGGCGGTCTTCGCTGGCGGCCACCAATTCGCCGTCTTGCTCGGCAACGTAGTAGCGCAGCAATGCATGTGCGCGATCGCTGCGCAGTTGCGGCAGCGGCAAGCCCAGATGCGGTGCCAGCGCGGCGTTGAACCACTGCTTGCCGAACATGCTGTCGAGCAGGAATTCGCGGCGGTCGCCGATGCTGCGGTAGTTGATCTCCACCAGCACCGGGCCATCGCGGGTGAGGATGAATTCGCTATGGCATAGCCCGAAACCGACACCAAAACTGCGCAGCTGTTCCAGCGCCTGCGCAATCACCGGCGTTTCCACACGTGCATCCCACTGCGCTTCGCATTCCACAAAATGCGGCGGCGGCGACAAGCGCACCTTGAAGCCGCCCAGCGCCTGCAGCGTGTGGCCGTCGCCCAGCGTTTCCAGCGTAAACAGGGCACCTTCCAGCATGCCTTCCAGCAACACGGTGCGCTGCGGATGGCGCTGCCACACATCGTCCAGATAGGCCTGCAGTTGCACGGCATCGGCGCAGTGGCGCACGTCCAGGCTGGCGACGCCTTCGCGCGGCTTGGCGACCACCGGCCACGCAATGTCGGCCGGCAACGCTGCGCCCGGCGCCAACGTGCAGAACCACGGCGATGGCAGTCCGCGCACACGCAAACGCTGACGCATCGCTGCCTTGTTCTTGGCCGCGTAGCACACCTGCCAATCCTTGCCCGGCAGGCCCAGACCGGCAGCGACCAGCGCAGTGCTGGTCTGCAGATGATCGCTGTTGCTGAACACTGCGCGCGGCGACACGTCTGCGTCGTGCAGCACATCCAGCACGCCGAGCGGATTGAACACATCGCATTCGATCACCCGCTGCGGTGCGTGCGCCGGGTGCTCGCGGAAATGGCTAAGGTGATCGAGTCGGTGATCGGTCAGCAACCACACCGGTAGGTCCAGCGCATGCGCGGCAGGCAGAAAGCCTTCGGTGATGGCCGGATGGCAGACATGGGTGAGGATCACCAACGGTGCAGCGGATGTCACAGTCATGGCAGCTCTCGATTCAACAGGACGGTGGAAAAACCGGTACTGAAACGGGCTGCCTGGCGCCGCGGGGGCGTTGGGTGGCCTGCGATGCGGTGATCGCATGCCGCATGCTGCGGCGGTGATGCGTGCGTCATGCACGCCGTATTGTCTGAGGCGCTCGCCAGCGCGACCGCCGTTGCCCGAAGGCGCGACCGACGCCCCTGTGCGTCGGTCGTTTGCAGCAGTTATTTATTGGCGCAGGTTTAAAACGTGGGCTTAAAAGGTGTACTCCAGCCCGGCGGTGACCGTGCGCGATGGCGCGGCCTGGCGGCCCCACGGGCTGGTATCCACACCGCGGAACCAGTACTGCCGATCGAACAGGTTGTTGATCGCCAGCGATGCGCTGAATTTTTGTCCATCGCGTTCGAACAGGGTATGGCTGACCTGCGTGTTCCACACCATGTAGGCCGGCAACTGGCCCACCGATGCGATGGCGTTCTCCTGCACGGTATTGGCCGCGTCGCTGAAGGCCTTGCTGAAGTAATAGCCGGAAAGCGCGACAGTGGTATGACCGAGCGCGTAGGTACTGCCCAGCGTGATCTGATTGCGTGAGGTGTAAGGCACGCGGAAGCCACGAAATGCGCCCGATTCCTGGCTGGCATCCAGATATGCATAACCGGCGTTGAGGGTGAGCGCACGCAGATTTTCCGGGCTCCATTGCAGTTCCAACTCGCCGCCTTGATGGCGGGTCTTGCCGAGGTTGCGGAACACGCGCGTGGTGTTGTCCAGCTGGATCTGCTGATCGAAATCGATCAGATACGCACCGAGCTGGATGCGAGTGCGCTCGTTGGGTTGATAGCGCGTGCCGGCTTCGTAGTTCCAGGCCAGTTCGGCATCCAGATTGTTGCCGAAGATGATCTGGGTGACCTGCGGCGCACGCATCGAGCGTTGCCCATCGGCATAGAAGAACCACTGTTCGTTGGCCTGAAATCCAACCGTCAGACCCGGCAACACATCGCGGGTCTGGTTGAGCGTGCGCACGCCGGTGGCGCGATTGAAATAGCGCGAATCCAGCCGCTCGTAGCGCAGGCCCGGCGTGATGGTGAAACGTTCGTCGGGCAGGGTGATCGCGTTGCTGACGTAAGCGGCCAAGGCGCGATCTTCGAACTGCCAATCGCGCACGCTGGTGAACAGGCCATCGCGCAGGCGCAGATTGCCGACCAGAAAATCGATGTCTTCGTGCACGGCGCGCACACCGGCGGTCCACTGCTGACGCACGCCACTGGCATCGCCCATGCTCCAGCTCAGACGTGGCTCGCTGCCGACCACGCGGAAATCGCGCGGTGCGGTCTGGCGCAGTTGCGGCGGCAGGTCCGAACGCCAGGTTTCGGTGGCGGCCTGACGCATGCCGACGATGAAGTTGCGGCTGCTGCGTGCGCTGAAGTTGGTCCAATCCAGGCGCACATCCTTCATCGGGCCCCAATCGCCCAGCAACTGCTGGTAGCTCAGCGATGCACGCGTGGTGCGGCCGTTGAAGCTGTCCAGCGGGCGTGTGGATTGACGCGGGTCGCGCCGGTAATCGTCCGGGCTCAGCGCACCGGCCAGATCCATGTCGACCAGATAACGCTGCACGCTGGCCTTGAGCAACTTGGTGTCGTCCAGCCACCATTCCGCACGTACGCGTAGATTGCTGATATCGGTATCGCTGTGCGCGCGCCAATACTCGCCATAGGTGCGATTGGCATCGACCTGCATGCCGAAGTTGTCGGTGAGATAGCCGCCGCTGCTGAGCGCGCTGTCCTGCAGAAACTGGCCCTGGCCGCCGGCGGTGATCTTGTGCGCCAGCGTGGTGCTCCATGCGCTGGGGATCTCCTTGCTGACCAGATTGATCACCCCGCCCACGTTGTTCGGCCCGTACTGCACGGCCGCACCGCCGCGCACGATATCGATGCGGTCGATCTGATTCAGCCCCACCGGAAACAGCGACAGACTGGTCTGCCCATACGGCGCCAATGCCAGTGGAATGCCGTCTTCCAGCACCTGCACACGGCCGCTGCGGCTTTCGTAAAGGCCGCGCAGCATCAGCTGCGGCAACGCGCCGGTGCCGGTTTCGTCGAAGATCTTGATGCCCGGCACGCGTTGCAGCGCATCGTCCAGCGAGCGGTTGCCACCGTTGCGCAGCTGTTCGCGATCGATCACCTGGCGGCTGCCGGCATAACGCTGCACATCGTCGGGTTTGGAACGCCCGAGCAGGCTGCCCTGCACCTGGATCGCATCCAATGCGCGGATCGGCGTTTGTGCATCGGCGGCATCGGCATCTGGCGACTCGATGGCGAACGCCAACTGCGGCAGAGCCAAAGTGATCGCAGCGATGGCGATGGCCAGGGCGTGGAAACGGAACGTCGACATCTACGGCGTGCTCCTGCAGGCGGGTGGTGAAGTGGGTATGGCGAATGTGGCCAGGTGGCTGCGCAGTGCACGTTGCATCAGTGCGCGGTCTTCGCCGGCAAGCAGCCAGCGCAAATCGGGCTGTTGCAGCCAGTGCGCGCGTTGCGCATCGGTGCGCGGATTGGGGCAGAACGGCACCTCGGCAGCAACGCATTGCGCATGCAGTTGCAGCAGCAGCTCCCACACCTGTGGATGGGTCGGTTGCGGGCCCAGGCCCAGATCCAGCGCAAGATCCAGCGCGCCTTCCATCACCAGCGCCACACCGGGCACGGCAAGCATCTCGGGCAGCGCAGCAACACCGGCCGCGCTTTCGATCATCGGCACGATGCGGATATCGCGATTGGCTCGTGCGATGTAGCTGGGCAGATCGACGTTGCCAAAGCCGGTGACACGCCCGCCGGTGATGCCGCGCCGGCCCAGCGGCGGAAACCGCGCCGCAGCGATGGCGGAGGCCAGTTGTGCCGCTGACTCGGCGCGCGGAATCACGATCCCGCGTGCGCCGGCATCGAGCACGCGACCGATCAGTTTTTCGTCGACCTCCGGCACGCGCACCCAGGCCTCACAGCCGGACAGCTCGCATGCGCGGATGGCGTGTTCCAGCTCATCCGGCGCGCGCAGCACATGCTCCAGATCCAGCACCACAAAGCCATAGCCGATCCGGCCCAGCAGCTCGCACAGCTGCACGCTTGGCAACGCATTGAGAACGCCAACCGCAAACGCCATGGATGAGGCCGCCAAGGAAACGGGCGTTCATCCTGCTCTTGATGGGAATGATTATCAAGTGTGTCTGGAGGGCAGTTTGTGGTGCCCTGGTCGCAGTTTGATCAAGACACTGCGGCAGTCCTTTCCGTACTGAATAAATGGCGGGCAATAAAAAACCCGCAGACAGCGCCGGCGGGTTTTTTGTTTCGTGCGGTGTTGCCTGATGCTGCGCTGCAGCTTACGACGCCGGCACGCGCAACGCCCGATACGGCGGGGTCGACATCACCATTTCGGCCAGCGAATAGGCCAGCTCCCGTTCGGCCAGCACCGCGCCGTCGGCGCCGTGAGCGAGTAGATGCTTGACCTCGGCATCGCTGTGCGCACGCGCCAGCAAGGTCAGCGAGGGATTGATCGCACGCAGCTTGGCCAGCGCTTCGCCGGCTTCGAGCGGCTGCGGGATCGCAAGAATTGCGATCTTGGCGTGCTCCGGGCGCGCCTCGGCCAACACGCGGTCGGCCGCCGCGCTGCCACGGATGCCGGGGATGCCGGCCGCATGCGCCTTGGCCACGTGATCGCCGTTGTCGTCGATCACCAGCACCGGCACGCCGCGGCTACGCAACAACTGCGCCAGCGCACTGCCCACGCGGCCGTAGCCGATCACGATGGCATGGCCGTCCAGTTGCAGCGGCGGGCCGGGCGGCAGCTCCGGTTCCACCGTGGCCGGGGCGTCCTGCGCCTGTCTGGCCTGCCAGCGGTCCAGCCACGAGAACAGGAACGGGTTGGCGATGATCGACAGCAGCGCGCCGGCCAGGATCAGGTCGCGCCCGGTTTCGGGCAGGATCGCCAGCTGCACGCCCAGCCCGGCCAGGATGAAAGAGAACTCGCCGATCTGCGCCAGACTAGTGGAAATGGTCAGCGCAGTGCCGGTGGGGTGGCCGAATGCACGCACGATCACAAACGCGGCCAGCGACTTGCCCAAGGTCACGGTCAGGAACGTGGCCAACACCTGCCACGGATGCTCGACCAGAATCATCGGGTCGAACAACATGCCCACCGACACGAAGAACAGCACTGCGAACGCATCGCGCAACGGCAGCGAATCGCTGGCCGCCTTGTGGCTGAGCTCGGATTCCTTGAGCAACATCCCGGCGAAGAATGCGCCCAGTGCGAACGACACGCCGAACAGGGTGGCCGACACGAACGCCACGCCCAGCGCGATGCCGAGCACCGCCAAGGTGAACAACTCGCGCGAACCGGTGGCAGCGACTTTTTCCAGCGACCACGGAATCACCCGGCGCCCGATCACCAGCATCACCGCCACGAACGCCACCATCTTGAACAGCGTCAAACCGAGCGCGGCCAGCAGCGAGGTGGATTCGCCAGCGTGCGCGGCAGCCGGCGCGGCGGTGCCCAGCACCTCGGCCAATGCCGGCAACATCACCAGCGCGATCACCATCACCAGGTCTTCGACGATCAACCAGCCGACCGCGATGCGGCCACGCTGGGTTTCCAGCAGGCGGCGTTCTTCCAATGCGCGCAGCAGCACCACGGTACTGGCCACCGACAGCGCCAGACCGAACACCAGCCCATGCATCAACGGCCAGCCCATGCTCCAGGCCAATGCCCAGCCAAGCAGCGTGGCGACCACGATCTGCGCCAACGCACCGGGGATCGCGATCCACTTCACTTCCATCAAATCGTCGAGCGAGAAGTGCAGGCCCACGCCGAACATCAGCAGCATCACACCCAGCTCGGACAGCTGGTTGGCCATGGTCTGGTCGGCCACGAAGCCGGGCGTGAATGGCCCGACGCACACGCCTGCCAGCAGATAGCCGACCAGCGGCGAGAGCTTCACTTTCTGTGCGAGCGTGCCCAGCACGAAAGCGACCGCGAGGCCGACGGCGATGATGTCGATGAGGCTGGTGTCGTGATGCATTCCAATCCGTTGTGAGGTTGTCCGAGAATAGCGAGGGCGACCCAGCCAACGGCACTGCGCCGGGCATCGCCTGCGGGCCTTGTGTGGTCATGGCTGGAGTCCGGCGAGGGGAACAAGACCGCGTTGCAGGTCCGGTTGGCCGGACGCCCATAGTACACAGCGCTTGATTAACGCGATGCGACACGTGGCGCATGCACGCAAACGGATGCACGCGTTGGGCGCGGCATGTGGACTCCACGAGCGTGCGTGCGCCAGTGCGACAGCGAGATGCACTGCACAGACAGGCAACGCCGAATTAACTTTGACGACAAGGCTTCGCGCCTGGGTAAGGCACGTGCGCGATGTCGGTCGACAATGCCGCTGACAAATCGCCTCTGACAATCAGCGATGTCCCTGTTGAAGAGCCTGCGTTCTTCATCAGGTCCAAGTCCTTATCGCCCCAGCCCCCATCGCCCATCTGCGGATGGTGACGCCACACGAGCCAGGCCATGCACCTCAGCGATTTCGCAACACCCGTCTTTCGGCACGATCCTTATCCGGCCTACGCACGCTTGCGTGCCGAAGGGCCGCTGATGCAGGTGGCCGAAAGGCGACTGATGTCCGGCCACTACAAGGTCGTGGACAGCCTGCTCAGCGATCGCCGGGTGGGCCGCGATTATCTGGAAAGTATCCGCCTGCGCTACGGGGAGTCGGCGGTGCAACTGCCGCTATTTCAGGGCATGAGCCGCATGTTTCTGCTGCTCAACCCGCCAGTGCACACCCAGTTGCGCGGATTGATGACACAGGCCTTCGGTGCGCGGCAGATGGACTCCATGCGCGAAGTCGCACGCGACACTGCCGCCGGCTTGATCGAGACGTTTCAAGCCAAGGGCCACAGCGATCTGCTGACCGAGTTCGCGTTTCCGCTGCCGATCGCCATCATTTGCCGGATGCTGGACATTGATGCAGCCGATGTCACCGCGCTGAGTCACGCGACCAGCGCGCTGGCAAAAGTCTTCGATCCCATGATGACGCCTGTGGAATTGGAGGCCACCAGCGCTGCCTTCATCCAGCTGGAAACCTATTTCCACACCGTGATCGAGCAACGTCGCAACAACGGCGGCGAGGATCTGATTTCGCGTTTCATTCAGGCCGAAGACGAAGGCCGCCGCTTGAGCGATGAGGAGATCGTCTCCAATGTGATCCTGCTGTTTTTCGCCGGCCACGAAACCACCTCCAACATGATCTGCAATGCGCTGGTCGCCTTGCACCGGCATCCGCAGCAACTGCGCCTGCTGCAGGAAAACCCGAGCCTGATGCCGAATGCAGTGCTCGAATGTATGCGCTACGACAGCTCGGTGCAGATCGCCACGCGCACCGCGTTGCAGGATTTCGACATCGATGGGGTGGCCGTCTCCAAGGGCACGATGTTGTATCTGATGCTGGGCGCGGCCAACCACGACACGCTGCAATTCACCGACCCGCAGGTGCTGGATATCCGGCGCCAGCAGGGCCGCGCGCTGTCGTTCGGTGGTGGCATCCACCACTGTCTGGGCAATCGGCTGGCGCTGATCGAAATGGAAGCCGCGCTTGCCGCATTGCTCGAGCATCTGCCGGCACTTCGCCTGCAGCAACTCGACGCGTTGAGCTGGAACGATCGCGCCAACCTGCGTGGTGTGGATGCGCTGCTTGCCTGCTGGTGAGGTGACCGTACAAGAGTAGCTACAGAAACTCTTGGACGCTGTACCGATAACGGTAAAGTGTTGGCACACGCTTTCGTTACGCGTGGAGTGATGTCGGGAATTGCAGTGACTCGCCCGGATCGAAAGGAGCTGATCAAACCGCCTCTCATCGGATGGCCGCGCAACCCACATCGCTCCCAACCTTATATACCGACCATCTCGACTGGTCCTTGCCCGCCCACCGTCGCGGGACCTTACGCGGCATGGATGCCGCGTAAGAGCTTACAAGGACGTACTTGCAGCGTGTCCCGCGACGGTGGGCGGGCAAGGACCCTGCAGCCAAGCCGCAGATCATCCGCTCTAAAACCGAAGTACTAGCACCGTTCCATCACCTCTCAAGCCGAACCAGATCCGAGCTTCAGCGTCGCTTGAATGCTCCCAAGCCGAGCTGGTCGAGGGCGCGATGCCCTCACCGCTCGCGGGACACGCCGCAAGTACGTCCATGTAGGCTCTTACGCGGCATCCATGCCGCGTAAGGTCCCGCAATCGGTGAGGGCATCGCACCTGCCAACTTGGTCGGGTGCTGGTGGTAACTGCACTGCCGGCCGTGCCTATCAGGCGGTGAGTGCAGTCTTTTTGTTGGCCGCTCTTGGCGATGCACTGTGCGCCATCAATACGGAGATGAACGGGACAAACGCCATTGCCGCAGATGGCTAACAGCCGCTGCATGTTTCGATGCCCACAACGACAAACACCGCCGAGCGATCGGCGGTGTTTGCGTGATAGATGTGCTGATCGGAACTTTCGATCAGCACTTTACGATCAAGCGTCGCTACTCAGAACCGGTAGGTAACCCGGCCATACCAGTAGCGCCCGTTGAAACCGAACGGCGACAACGACGAATACTGCAGGCCGCCAGCGCGGTCGTCGTAGGCGGTGTTCAATTGCGCCTTGGTCGGATACTGGTTGGTGAGGTTGTCCGCGCCCACGGTGAAGGTAAACGCGTTCCAGGTCTGGCTGGCGGCCAGATTCAACAACCAGCGTGCGTCGTAGGTCTGGTCCTGGCTACCATCGACCGGGTCGCTGATGCGCTTGATCGATCCGTAGCGGGTGGCGTTGAAATTGAGCCCGAATCCGCCGTAGGTCCAGTCCGCCGCCGCCATGTACTTGGTGCGTGGCGTGGCGTCGGTGAGCAGGCCCTGGCTGGCGCGGCCGAAGTTGGGGTTGGTCAACTCCAGGATGGTGGTCTTGTTGTAGTTGGCGCTGGCACTGAGATTGAGCTTGCCGTAGTTACCCAGATCGGCCAGGTAGCTGTTGATCCAGTCCACGCCACGGGTGCGGCTGGTGGCGCCGTTGACGAAGAACTGCACCGCCGCCACCTGGCCGATCGGTTGCGCCAGCTGCAACTGGTCCGAATACAGGATCTGGTCCCAGATGCGGATCTGGTAGACGTCCAGGCTGGAGGTGAAGTTGGCGGTCGGCTGCCACACACCGCCCAGACCGTAGTTGGTGGATTTTTCCGGGCTTAGCGGTTGTGCGCCCAGCGCCACGGCAACCGGATCGGAGGTGCGATAGGTGCCCACCTGCACCAGCTCGCCGTCCTGGATCAGCGTCACCACCGAGGCATAGTTCTGCTGCGCCAGCGAGGGCGCACGGAAGCCGTTGGAGATAGTGCCGCGCAGCGAGAACGTATCGCTGAAGGCATAGCGCGCCGACAACTTGCCCGACCGCGTAGAGCCGGCGTCGCTGTAGTTTTCATAGCGCCCCGCGATGCCGCCGGAGAGCTTGTCGGTGATGTCCGCTTCCAGGTTGGCGTAGACCGCGTTGCTGTGGCGGCCGAACTTGCCGGCCACCGACGGCTCCAACCCCGAGAACACCTGTGCACCGCCCGGATAGGGCGCGCCGGTGTCGGGGTTGATGGTATTGGGGTCGAAGAAGTACGACTCCGGCGAACCGGCGCTGATCTGGTAACGGTCCTGGCGATGCTCGGCGCCGAAGGCCACATTGACCGGATACGCCAGGCCCCAGTCGAACGCCTTGCTGACGTCCAGATTGACCGTGCCCTGCTCGGTTTCGAAACCGCCGGAATTGAAGTTGGTCGGCGAGCTGCCGGTGCTCCAGAACAGGTTGGTGTTGATGCTGTTGAGGATGTTGAAGGTCATGTCGTTCTTGCCGTAAACGGCCGACAGGTCCCAGTTCCACTCGCTTTCGGTGCTGCCCTTGATGCCCAGCACCGCCGAGCGATCGTTGGTGGGGTTGTAGATCTGCGGCAGGAAGCCGTTCGGATAGATCGCCTGCACATTGCGCGCGGTGTTGTCGGCAGCGCGGTAGTAACCGTTGGAGGTGACTTCGCGGCGGCTCATGCTGAGGTGGCCGTACAGCTCCAGGTTCGGCGAGAACTCATAGCCGAAAGCGGCCAGCCCCTGATAGAAGTTGGAGGCCGGATCGCCGTGGCGCTGATACGGCACACCGCCCGGATTGGGCGTGCCCGGCACGGTGGTGGCGCGGTTGGTGTTCTCGCCGCGGTTGGTGCTCATGGTGTTCTGGTAGTTCCAGGACAGCCGCACCCAGCCCGGTGCCGTATCGCCGCCGGTGCCGCCGAAGGGCATGCCGACCGAGCCGTCGATGCCGTTCTGCTCACCATCGCCCTTGTCCATGATGCCGCCGTTGATCGACACGGTATTGCTGCCGGTATCGGCGCCATGTTTGAGCACGATGTTAACCACACCGGCGATCGCATCGGAGCCGTATTGCGCCGAAGCGCCATCACGCAGCACTTCGATGCGCGCGATCGCCGACATCGGCAGCGAGTTCAAATCCGCCGGTGCCGAACCACGGCCCACGTACGGGTTGTAATTGATCAACGACGAGGTGTGATAGCGCTTGCCATCCACCAGCACCAGCACCGCATCCGGCGACAGGCCGCGCAGGGTGGCCGGGCGCGCGGCATCGTTGCCGTCAGAGATCGCCGGGCGCGGGAAGTTCAGCGACGGCAGCAATTTGCCCAGCGCGCTGGCGATATCGGTGGCGCCGGTGGCCTGCAGCGATTGCTCGGTGATGATGTCGATCGGCGACTCGGATTCGGCCACCGTGCGATCGCTCACGCGTGTGCCGGTGACGATCAGGGTATCCAGGGTTTTCTGCGGCTGGGTCGATTGCGACTGCGCACTGGCGGCGAACGTGCAGACGGTGAGTGCGACCGAAATCGCAAGCGAAAGTGCGTTGGAGGTGTGCATGGGAATGAAGGCTCAAAGGGGACGAAGGACGCAGGAAGGAAATGCGCGTGTTGCTCGGGGGAGTGCGACTGCGTACTGCGTGGCCCGTCGTGCTTGCACGCCAGATGTGTTCCGCGTGGCGGAGACGGCGTGTGCAGCAATGACGTCGGCCGGTGACGCAGCCATGCTGCTGCGTTGCGCATCCTTGCTGAAGAAGAGCGTTGATCTCCCCCTCGCGCATCGATGCAAGAGGGGGAGCGATGCTGCGGCGTTACCTGCAGCGCCCCAGCGCTGCGTGGTGTGTGGTGCGTTTTTCGAGGTAGGACAAGCGCTGGCCGTTGCCGACCAGCGCGCAGCGCTTTACCACTTGTAGCTCACGTTGGCGTACACCAGCGCACCGTTGAAGCCGAACGGCGAGGAACCGCTGTAGGGCAGGTAGGTGCGCGTGCCGAGGCCGGCCTGCTGACGGTCCGGATATTCGTTGAGCACGTTGTCGCCGCCGACGGTGAAGTTCCAGGCGCCCAGCTTGTAGGAGGCGGCCAGGTCCAGCGTCCACTTGGCCGCATAGGTCTGGTCGCTGCCGGCGTTGGTGCCGAAGGTGGTGAACTCGCCCCAGCGCGTGGCGGTGCCGGTGAACGACCAGTTGCCCGGTGCCCAGGTGCCGCCCAGGAAGAACTTGTCGCGCGGCGTGCCTTCGGTGATGCGACCGATTTCGGCACGGCCGATGCGCACCGCGTTCGGATCGATCGCCACCAGCGCTGCCGGGTTGTCGGCGATCTTCTCCACTTCGGTCTTGTTGTAGTTGTAGCCGGAGGTCAGCTCCACGCTGCTGCCGTCCAGATTCCAGCGATAGGTGCCGACCACATCCACGCCCTGGGTCTTGGTGTCCACGGCATTGGTGAAGTAACGCCCGCCCCCGATGCCCGGGAAGCCATTGGCCTGCAGATAGTTGCGCGCCGCAGTCGAGGTGAGGTTCTCCGACAGCACGATGCGGTCATCGATATCGATGCGATACGCATCGACGGTGACGTACAGATTTTCGATCGGCTGCAACACCACGCCCAGGCCGTAGTTCTTGGATTCCTCGGCCTTCAACGGCTCTGCGCCGAGTGCGATTGCAGCGGCATTGTCGGTACGGAAGGTGCCGATCTCGAACGGAATCGCCGTCACCGTGCCGTTGGGCTGAGCCACGTTGAGGAACTGCGTGGCGATCGACTGGAAGTTCTGCTGCTGCAACGACGGCGCGCGGAAGCCGGTGGAGGCGGTGGCACGCAGCGCGACCTTCTCGGTGAAGGCATAGCGCAACGACAGCTTGCCGGTGGCGGTGTCGCCGAAGTCGCTGTACTTCTCGTAGCGCCCGGCCAGACCGGCCGACAGCTTTTCGGTCAGATCCGCTTCCAGGTCCACGTAGGCGGAGTGGCTGTTGCGGTTGTAGTAGCCCGAGTCGGAGATCTTGAAGCCAGGAAACACCTGCGCGCCTGGGATCAGCGAGCCGTTGGCCGAGGGAATGCCGCCATTGGCCGAGGATGCCGCATCGCCAGGCGACTGGTTGAACTTCTCGCCGCGCCATTCCGCACCGAAGGCCAGCGTGACCGGATACGCCAGACCCCAATCCAGCGTCTTTGTGAAGTCGGCATTGAGCACGTTCTGGGTGACTTCCAGGGTGCCTGCGTGGAAGTCGGTGGGGCTGGCCAGCCCCAGGCTGTTGTTCAAGCTGTTGCGCACATCGAAGGTGAGATTGTTCTGGCCGTAGTTGTAGCTCAGATCGATGTTCAAACCGCCTTCGGTGGAGGTCTTCAACCCGCCCACCCACGACACGTCCTTGCTGACGTTGTAGATCTGCGGCAGGAAGCCATCCGGATAGATTTCCGGGCGGTTGCGGTTGTCGCCGGCAAAACGGAAGTAGCCGTTGGACAGCACCTCGCGACGGCTGACCATGCCGAACGAGTAGAAGGTCAGATAATCGGTGGGGCTGTATTCGCCATTGAACGACACCGCGCCCTGGTCGATATCCGGGTCGCCGTAGCGCTGCTCCACGCGGCCCTGGAACGGCAGCGCGCGGTTGGTCTGATCCGAATGCCCGGCCTGCGCGGCCAGATGCACCTTGCCGGTGCCGGCGAAGCTGAAACCGGCATCGCCGGACAGCTGGTACTGCTCGCCGTCGCCGGCGCTGTACTTGCCGTAGCGGCCGCTGATGCTGCCGCCTTCGCCGCTGCCCTTGAGCACGATGTTGATCACACCGGCGATGGCGTCCGAACCGTATTGCGCCGACGCACCGTCGCGCAGCACTTCGATGCGCTCTACGGCAGCGATCGGAATGGTATTGAGATCGGCTGGCGACGAACCGCGGCCCTGGGTGTCGTTGAGATTGATCAGCGCGGTGGTGTGGTAACGCTTGCCGTTGACCAGCACCAGTACCTGATCGGGCGACAGGCCGCGCAGCTGCGCCGGGCGCACCGCGTCCGAGCCGTCGGAGATGGCCGGGCGCGGGAAATTCAACGAGGGGATCGCGCGTGACAGCGCGGTAGCCAGCTCGGTGGTGCCGGTCGATTCCAGTGCCTGCGGCGAGATGATGTCGATCGGCGATGCCGATTCGGCCACGGTGCGATCGGCCACGCGCGTGCCGGTCACGATCAAGGTATCGAGGGTTTTCTGGGCGGGAGCCTGTGACTGCGCGGATGCGCTTGAAGCGGAAAACGACAGTGCAAGAACAACGGCAACTGCGAGTGGACTGGTCTTGCAATTCATGCGGTGACAACTCCGAGTGGGGAACGGATGCATCGCAGGGGGCCCCCTCCCGGGCCGCGTCCGTTGCGGCAGCTGCGGTGCGTTCCCAACCATTAACCACGTGTAACCACATGTCAAATTTTGGTTATGTTGCGCGTGCAACCGTCATCGAGGATATGCTAATGGCATCGTTGTCATCGTGCACCAAAGTGATGCGTTGCTTGCACCATGGCTGCTGTGGCACGGCCTTGCTTGCACCATCTTGGACATCGATACCAGTTATGAAACTTCTGCATCAGAACGTGATTTACCCCGCATGAGTGCGGTATTGCGCAGGAGAACGGAGACGGCCGCGGCGGTGTCGCGCTCGAACTCATGCGTGTGTGTGGCGGTATGTCTTACGTGGCTGTTGATTGGAAGCAGCGTCGTCGCACTCGCGGCCAACGCAACAACCGCTGCTGCCATGTCTTGAAACGCACACGCCCCGGACTGGCCGGAGCGTGTGGTCAAACCTCAACCTGTGCAGCCGCAGAACTTACCAGCGGTAGTTGATGCGCCCGTACACGTACGCACCGTTGAAACCGAACGGCGACAGATTGCTGTACGGGAACTGCCCGCTGGTGGAATTGGCGAAGTTGTTCTCGTCCGGGTATTCGTCCAGCAGATTGTCCGCACCCAGCGTCAGCGTCCAGCGGTCGACCTTGTAGCTGGCCGATGCATCCACCACCCACTTGGCGCCAAAGGTCTGGTCGTTGATCGCCGCGGCCGGACGGGTGCTGTATTTGCCATAGCGCGTCGCACCCAATGCCAGCGTCCAGTGCTCCAGATTCCAGCTACCGTTGATCAGGAACTTGTCGCGCGGGAAGCCTTCTTCGATGCGACCACGTTCGGTGCGGTCGATGCGCTCCAGGCTCAGTCCGTTGGCCGACAGCGCGGCCGGGTTGGCAGCTACGCTGCGGACCTCGGTTTCCGAATAGTTGTAGCCGGCGGTCAGGTCCACGCTGCTGGCGGCCAGCTGCCAGCGGTAGCTGCCGACCACGTCCACACCGCGCGTGCGCGTATCCACCGCATTGGTGAAGTAGCGCCCGCCGTTGATGCCGAAGATGCCCTGTGCTTCAAGCAGGTTGCGCACGCCGGTGCCGGTGAGGTTGGACGAGAGCACGATGCGGTCGTCCACATCGATCTGGTACGCATCCACGGTGAGGTAGAGCGCATCGGTCGGCTGCAACACCAGGCCCAGGCTGTAGGACAGCGAGGTTTCCGCATCCAGCGGCTCAGACCCCAGCGCACGCGCCACGGTGCTGTCGGCGGGGAAGGTGCGGATCTCGAACGGGGTCGGATTGCCGGCCAGGAAGGTGGTGCTGGTGGACTGGAAATACTGCTGCGCCAGCGACGGCGCACGGAAGCCGGACGACACCGTGCCGCGCAACGCGATCTTGTCGGTGAACGCATAGCGCCCGGACAACTTGCCCGAGGCCTGGCTGCCGAAATCGTTGAAGTCCTCGTAGCGACCGGCCAGACCGGCGGAGAACTTGTCGGTGAAATCGGCTTCCAGGTCCGCATACAGCGCGTAGCTGTCACGCGAATACTGCCCCGACACGCTCGGCGCGAATCCGCCGAAACCCTGTGCACCGCCGGCCAGCGTGCCGGCCTGGAAATACGAGCCCACCTCGCCTGGCGACTGGTTCCACTTCTCGTTGCGGTATTCCGCGCCGAAGGCCACTGTCACCGGATACGCCAGGCCCCAGTCGAAACCGCGCTTGACGTCCAGGTTGACGATGTTCTGCGTGGTCTCCAGCGCGCCGTCGTAGAAGGAGGTGGGCGAGGTCGGTCCCAGGCTCACGTTGAGCGTGTTGCGGGTGTGGAAATCGATCTTGTTGTAGCCGTAGTTGTAGCTGGCATCCCAATCCCAACCGCTGGCGGTGGAGCCGCGCACGCCGGCCACCAGCGAGCGGTCCTTGGCGTAGGTCTGGATTTCCGGCAGAAAGCCCTGCGGATAGACCGACAGGATGTTCTGGGTGGTGCTGCCGGGCGCGCGGAAGAACGCGAACGAGGTGATGTCGCGGTTGCTGGCGGTGGCGAACGCATAGCCGGTGATGCTGTCGCTGAAGGCGAACTCGGTATTGGCCGACACCGCCTGCGCGTTGATGTCGGGGTCGCCGATCTTGAACGCCTTCTGGCCCACTGCCGGCTGCGAAGCACTGGGTGCGCCGGCATAGCCACGCGCACGGTCGGTGGGGTCCTGCTGATTGAGCTGGGCCGCCACATGCAGCCAGCCGCGATCGCCGCCATAGGCCACGCCGGTATCGCCGGACAGCTCGTAGTTGCTGCCGTCGCCGGCCGAGTATTGGCCGAAGCCGGCCTGCAGGCTGCCGCCCTTTTCAGCGCCCTTGAGCACGATGTTGATCACGCCGGCGATGGCATCGGAGCCGTATTGCGCCGAGGCGCCATCGCGCAGCACTTCCACGCGCGCAATCGCCGCCACCGGAATGGTGTTCAGATCCACCGCTGCGGCGCCACGCCCGATCGTGCCGTTGAGGTTGAGCAGCGAGGAGGTATGGCGGCGCTTGCCGTTGACCAGCACCAGTACCTGATCCGGCGACAGGCCGCGCAGCTGCGTCGGGCGGATCGCGCTGGTGCCGTCGCTGAGCGCCGGGCGCGGGAAGTTGAGCGAGGGCAGCGCACGTGCCAGCGCGGTGGCCAGCTCCGAGGTGCCGGTGGCCTGCAGCGACTCGGCGCTGATGATGTCGATCGGCGACTGCGATTCGGCCACGGTGCGGTCGGACACGCGGGTGCCGGTGACGATGACCGTATCGAGCGTATTCGCGGGCGCATCAGCTGGGACTGTAGCCGGCGCGGTGGTCTGGGCGAGGGCGGGGGAGGCGAGCAGTGCCGCAACGACGGCGGCTGCGAGCGTGGACAACGGGTAATTCATGACAACTCCGAAACATGGGTCCAAGCAGGACCAGCAAGACTGGGCAGGGTCTGGTCGCAAAAAGCCAATCGCGAATGAAGCCAGCGGCCAGCCTGAAGGCGCTAATTATTCGTTAACGCTAGAATGGCGTCGCAGGAATGCTGCTCATCTGCTCATTCCTTTTCGTTCTATCGGACTGTCCATCAATGATTTCCCTGCGCAACTTCTCCATGCGACGCGGCGAGCGTCTGCTGTTGTCCAACGTCGACCTGACCATGCATGCCGGCTACCGCGTCGGTGTGGTGGGCCGTAATGGCACCGGCAAGTCGAGCCTGTTCGCCGCGGTGAAGGGCGAACTGGAAGCGGACAAGGGCGATGTCGACCTGCCCGGCAAGGTGCGCACCGCCAGCGTTTCGCAGGAAACCCCGTCGCTGCCCGATCCGGCGCTGTCGTTCGTGCTCGGTGGCGATATCGAGGTGTCGGCCATCCTGCAGGAAGAAGCTGCAGCGACTGCGCGCGAGGATTGGGAAGCGGTCGCCAACGCGCACCAGAAGATGGCGGAGCTTGGCGCCTACGACGCCGAAGCGCGTGCCGGCAAGCTGCTGCACGGCCTGGGCTTCCCGGCCGAGACCCATCACCGCGCGGTGTCTTCGTTCTCCGGCGGCTGGCGCGTGCGCCTGAATCTGGCGCGCGCGCTGATGATGCCCAGCGACCTGTTGCTGCTCGACGAACCGACCAACCACTTGGACATGGACGCAGTGCTGTGGCTGGAGCAATGGCTGCTCAAGTACCCGGGCACCTTGCTGCTGATTTCGCATGACCGCGAGTTCCTCGACAACGTGGCCACCCACACGCTGCATCTGCACGGCGGCACCGCCAAGCTGTACGTCGGCGGCTATACCGATTTCGAACGCCAGCGCATCGAACATCTGCGTCAGCAGCAGATCGCGCACGAAAAGGGCCAGGCCGAGCGCGCGCATCTGCAGAGCTTCATCGACCGCTTCAAGGCACAGGCCAGCAAGGCCAGCCAGGCGCAGAGCCGCATGAAGCGGCTGGCCAAGATGGCCGGCACCGAAGCGGTACGCGCCGAGCGCGAGTTCCGCATCGAATTCGCCCAGCCAAACCGGCTGCCGTTTTCGCTGATCCGGCTGAATCATCTGGACGCCGGCTACGGCGCCGGTTCGGTGATCCTGCACGACGTCGGGTTCGGGTTGGAAGCTGGCGATCGGATTGGCTTGCTCGGTCCCAACGGTGCGGGTAAGACCACGTTGGTCAAGACTTTGGTGGGCGAGTTGGAGCCGTTGTCTGGCGAACGCAGTGCGCATCCGGATCTGCGCATCGGCTACTTCGCCCAGCACACGGTGGAGTCGCTGCACGAAGGCCAGTCGCCAATGGATCACTTCCGCGAGCTGTCGCCGGATGGCTCCAATCAGGCATTCCGCGACTTCCTGGGCAAGTGGAACTTCGCCGGCGACCGCGCCTTCGAAGTGGTGGACGGTTTCTCCGGTGGCGAGCGCGCGCGTCTGGCGTTGGCCCTGATCGCCTGGCAGCAGCCGAACGTGCTGCTGCTCGACGAACCGACCAACCACTTGGATCTGGAAATGCGCGAAGCGCTGGCCGAGGCGCTGAGCGACTTCGAAGGCGCCATCGTGATGGTCTCGCATGACCGCCATCTGATCGGCCTGGTCTGCGACAGTTTCTGGCGCGTGGCCGACGGCGTGGTCGAACCGTTCGCCGGCGACCTGGACGAATACGCCGCCTGGCTGCGCAGCCGCCCGGCCGCGCAAGGCACCAAGCAAAAGCTGGCCGAGGTCGCCCCGACCCCGCCACCGCCGACCAAACCGCTGCCGCCGAAGAAAGTCGTCAACCCGCACAAACTGGCCAGCGCCGAGAAGCGTGTGGGCGAGCTGGAAGCGGCATTGGCGGAACTGGATCGGCAACTGGCCAATCCGGCCAACTACCCCGACAGCGAAAAGATGGCCGTGCTGGGCCGCGATCGCGAGGCCACCGCGCAGTTGTTGGCGGGCGCCGAGGCGGCGTGGATGGAGTTGATTGAGGGCGCGTAACGCTGTTGGAGGTTCATGGCCGTTGTCTAAAGCGCCTGGCTTTTTCGAGGTGCGCTGCACTTGAGCAGACAGTGACGTCGTGATCGATGCGCAGGCTGCTCGAAGGTCGATGACATCGGTCATAGGTGTTAGGGCCTGTTAACACATCCGAAGCCCATCAACGACTAGGACGAAGCTGAGGAATCCAAGGAACATGACATCCAGCTTCTCGAAGCGCGAGAAAATCCGGCGGTAGCCTTTCAAGCGACGGAACAGTCTCTCCACTTCGTTACGCCGCTTGTACATCTCCCGGTTGTATTCCCAAGGCTCGACCCGATTGGATTTCGGCGGGACCACCGGCACGAAGCCAAGATCGAGCGCCAACTGGCGTGTTTCGTTGCCTTCGTAAGCACGGTCCATCAACAAATGAATCGGCCGCTCCACTGGCCCCAGGTGTTCAAGCAACGCGCGGCCTGCAGGTGCGTCATGCACGTTGCCAGGCGTCAATCCAAAGGTGATGGCTGTTCGAGCATCTGCGGCAACCATATGAATCTTGGTGTTCCATCCACCGCGAGACTTGCCGACGGCCTGCGGGCCGTTTTTTTAATGCACCCGTGCCATCGGGATGGACCTTGACGCTGGTGGAGTCCAGCGAGACTGCTTCGATCTTGATGCGCACGATCTGGGACTTCTGCAATTGGGCGAACATCCGGTCCAGCACACCCGCCTTGGCCCAACGGTTCATGCGTGTGTAGACCGTATGCCAGTTGCCAAAGCGCTTGGGTAGGCCGCGCCATTTGCAGCCATGCTCGGCAACGTAAAGGATGGCGTTGACCACTTGCAGGTTGGTCATGCTGACATCGCCGCGCTGCGCCGGCAGGCAGTGTTCGATCAGAGAAAATTGTGCTGGCGTGATCTCCATGCCCAATAGTTTAATCGCTCGGGCCATTAGTGTTAACAGGCCCTAGGCAGTTGAATACGCATATGTAGCGCGCTTCCAGTAGTGCGCTTCGCGCCCGTCCCCTCATCCGGCGCTATGCGCCACTGATACGCCCAGGGTTTCCTAGACATCTCAAGGCCATGGAAAATGGTCGATTCGGAGGTGTCTATGAGCAGCAAGCGGTATACGGATGAGTTCAAGATCGAGGCGGTCCGGCAAGTGACTGATCGTGGGTTCAAGGTGGCAGAAGTCGCCGAGCGGCTGGGTGTCACGACGCACAGCCTGTACGCCTGGCTGCGCACGTTCGGCAAGTCTGGCGTGGTGCATCGCGCCGAGGTGGACCAGAGCGCCGAGGTTCGGCGGCTGAAGGCAGAGTTGCGTCGAGTGACCGAGGAGCGCGACATCCTAGAAAAGGCCGCCGCGTACTTTGCCAAGGGGTAAAGGCAAAGTACGCCTTCATGCAAGCCCACTGCGGGGAATTCAGGGTGTGTGCGATGTGCCGGGTATTGCGGGTCAACCGGTCGGGTTATTACGCCTGGTTGTGCTCGCCCAACAGTGAGCGCGCCAAGGAAGATGATCGCTTGCTTGGACTAATCAAGCACCACTGGCTGGCCAGCGGCAGTGTCTATGGGCATCGCAAGATCACCACGGATCTGCGCGATCTGGGTGAGCGTTGTAGTCGCCATCGGGTGCATCGGCTGATGCGCACCGAGGGACTGCGTGCCCAGGTGGGCTATGGTCGCAAACCGCGCTTCCATGGAGGGATGCAGTGCAAGGCGGCTGCCAATCTGCTTGACCGACAGTTCGACGTGACGGAGCCGGACACGGCCTGGGCGAGCGATTTCACCTTCATCCGCACGCATGAAGGCTGGATGTACCTGGCTGTTGTGATCGATCTGTTTTCCAGGCAGGTCGTCGGCTGGGCGATGCGCGATCGGGCCGACACCGAGTTGGTCGTGCAGGCCTTGTTGTCTGCGGTGTGGCGGCGCAAACCCAACACTGGTTGCTTGGTTCACTCGGACCAAGGGTCTGTCTACACCAGCGATGACTGGCGCAGTTTCCTGGCGTCCCATGGCTTGGTGTGCAGCATGAGTCGGCGTGGCAACTGCCACGACAACGCACCCGTAGAGAGCTTCTTCGGCCTGCTCAAACGCGAGCGGATCAGGCGGCGGACCTATCCCACCAAGGACGCCGCTCGCGCCGAGGTATTCGACTACATCGAGATGTTCTACAACCCCAACCGCCGCCACGGTTCAACTGGCGACTTGTCCCCTGTAGAGTTTGAACGGCGCTACGCGCAACGAGGGTCTTGAGTGTCTACGGAACCCTGGGCGTATCAGTAGCTGGTTAAAAAGGCTGGCCTTCTCGCGAGTTGCCTTGGCTTGCCAATGCTGATCGCATAACTGCATGTGAGCTAGCGAGCTAGAAGCACGCGATGCATTGCTTGCACCATGCACACCGACACTCTCGAATGGCCCTTGCCCGCCCACCGTCGCGGGACCTTACGCGGCATGGATGCCGCGTAAGAGCCTACATGGATGTACTTGCGGCGTGTCCCGCGATGGTGGGCGGGCAAGGGCCCTGCAGCCAAGCCGCAGATCAGCCCCCGCAGCAAATTCCCTGATCATCCGCTCTGCAATAGACCAAGGCGTATTAGTTCTGTCAGCCATTTTGGGTGCGTGGCGCCGCTTCGGTTTGCTGCGTTTCCGGCATCAATTCCAGTGCCGACGGCGTCGTACGCAGCATCGGGCGGAAGGAGATCGGATGGGTGCGGCGGCGCGTGAAGCGCAGCAAGCGCGCCAGGGTGAAGCCGGCCAGTGCCAGCAGCATCACAGCGAAGTACACCGGCAGTGCTGCCGGCCCGAATTTCTGCATTGCGCCACCAGCCAAGGCCGGGCCGATCGCCGCGCCCACGCCATGCACCAGCAACAAACTGCTGCAGCCGGAGAGCAGATCTTCGCGTGGCAGGTAATCGAGCATGTGCGCCACTGCGAACGGATACAGCGAAAACGCCAACCCGCCATAGACGAAGAACAGCACGAACAGCATGGTGGTCTGCGCCTGCACCATCGGCACCGCGGCGGCTATCGCAATGCCGGCTGCCAGCACACTGACCGTGACCAGGCCGATGCGCCGGTCATGGCCATCGCTGATGCGCCCGATCGGCCACTGCAATACCGCGCCGCCGATGATCGCGGTGAGCATGAACATCGCCACGCCATCGGCATCCAGCCCGATGCGGTTGGCGTACACCGGCAACAAGCCCCAGAACGCGCCCATTGCCAGGCCCGACAATCCCGCGCCGATGGTCGCTACCGGCGCCAACGCGTACAGCGTTTTCAGGCGCAAACGCGACACGTGCGGCACCTCGGGCGGAATCAATCGTGTGGTCATCACCGGCATCACTGCCGCGCAGATCAGGATCGCTGTTAGCGTGAACATCGCCGGCGCACTTGCGTCGCCGGCCGTGAGCAGGATCTGGCCCAGCGCCAGCGCGGACAGATTGATCGCCATGTACACCGAAAACACCCGGCTGCGTCGGCGCGCATCCGGCTCGGCGTTGAGCCAGCTTTCGATCACCGTGTACAGGCCGACCAAGGCCGCGCCGGTGACCAATCGCAGCAATCCCCAGCCCCAGGCGTTCAACCAGATCGGATGCAGCAGCACCGCAATGGCAGCCAATGACGCATAAAAAGCAAACGCTCGGATATGCCCGATGCGACGAATCAGTGGCGGCGCGAAGAAGGTGCCGAGAAAGAAGCCGGCAAAATACCCGGACATGATCAGGCCCAGCGCACGCGCATCGAAGCCGGCCTGGCCACCGCGCACGGCAAGCAAGGTGCCGAGCAGCCCGCTGCCGGTCAGCAACAGGGCCACGCCCAGCAATAAGGCGGTCAGTCGCAACATGGATGCGGCTCTTGTGGGGAAAAGGCGCGTCGATCACGTGTTCGAGTGTAGCAGGCCAGTGTGCGGCGGCTGGATCGAACCGTGTGTTGCAGCCTGATCCAGGCGGCTCGTTTCTACGGCTCTTGACAGCAGCGGGTAGTGGTCACGTCGGCACAAATCGCTGGTTTTTGCATGTTGCGTGACTCGCTGCACATGTCACACAGTCCGCTTCCGCACAGTCGCACCGACGTGACGACGACTCGTCAGGTTTGCGCAAGACTTCGGCATGCGCGTTTGGCGTTTTCTTACCTCATGCAGCTGCAGATAGACAACCGCGGCGTTGAACGTGCGCGGTCAGCGTGCAGGCGCACCGAAGCGAACATCGATCGATGCCTGTCGCCCGCAACCAGCTCCCGCGTGCCCGACGCGCAGACGGTTGCTGCACCTGCTTGCCCGCATACGACTAGAATCTGCGCCCCTGCATCATCATCAGCTGATCCTGCCATGCCCATCTACGGTTTCCAGTGCACCACCTGCGGTCACGCTTTCGACCGCCTGCAGAAGATGGCCGACCCCGATCCGCAGACCTGCCCGGCCTGCGCGGCGGCCACGATCAAGCGCCAGATCACCGCGCCCTCCTTCCGCCTGTCCGGTAGCGGCTGGTACGAAACCGACTTCAAGTCGGCAGGCGAGAAGAAGAAAAACCTCACCGAGAGCAGCAGCGGTGGCGAAGCCAAGCCGACAGCAGCCGCCGAGAGCAAACCCGCCGCCAAGCCCGCGTCCAAGCCAGCATCCGATCCGGCATGATCCACGGCCGCGCGCGCAGGCCGGAGAGCGGCCCGACGCTGAGAACAGCGCTCGCTCACCGCGTTTCGTTGGCCACTCCAGGGTTGGCCGTGCTGATGCTGGTCGCCGCCGTGAGCGGATGTGCCACTTCGTCCACGTCTGTGGCCTCATCTGCACCGATAAGCGCTGCACCTGCAGATCGATTCCTGGCCGCGCTCGCCACGCACTGCGGACAAGCCTTCGCCGGCCGCGTCCTCGTCGATACCCCGGTCTCCGCAACGCCAAGCGCGTTCGCCGGCAAGCCAATGGTGATGCATGTGCGCGGCTGCGACAACCCTGCGCATGAGTTGCGCGTGCCGTTCCATGTGGGCGACGACCACTCGCGCACCTGGGTACTGACGCGCACCGGCACCGGCCTGCGCCTCAAGCACGATCACCGCCATGCCGACGGCAGCGTGGACGCATTGACCCAATACGGCGGCGCTACCATCAATGCAGGCAGCGCGAACCGGCAGGAATTCCCGGTCGATGCCGAGTCCATTGCGCTATTCAAACGCCTTGGCTCGACCGCTTCGCTGAGTAACACCTGGGCGATGGAAATCCAGCCCGGCCGCAGCGTCGTCTACGAACTGAGTCGCCCAGGCGGGCGTCTGTTCCGGGTCGAATTCGATCTCACCCGGCCGGTCGCTTTGCCGCCCGCGCCTTGGGGAAGTTGAACCGGTCGATTGGCCGGGCAGTCGGCATCGTCTACGGTTCCAGCACAGGCGTCTTCAGCTGGAGACCAGATCAAACAGCGTCGCAGTAGCGCGATCTCCCGCCGCGAACGCATGTCATCCGCCAATCGATCGATGACCGGTGGAGCGCGCAGGCCGATCCCGAACCCATCCAGGACCGGCCCGCGCACGCATTGCTTCAACGCGCAATCCCTCAACGCGCCTCGAACCGCGCCCGGCAACCGTCATTCACCCACACCGTCGCGCGGCGCTCGTCGTAGCCCCAGCTGCGGCCCTCTTCGCAGCGGGTGTCGGACAACTGGCGGGTCAGCACCGGACGGCCGTAGCGGCCATCCCAGGCGCAGGTGCGCAGGCGGCGGTCGTCGCTGGCGCAGCTGATGGCGTAATCGTTGCGCGGGCGGTCGTCGCGGCCACCGTAGCCGCCATCGCCACGGTCCCAACCGCCGCCGCGCGCTTGCGCAAACTCGCCCCGGCAGCCGTCGTCCACCCAGATCCGGCCCCCGTCCTGGCGCCAGTTGCGGCCTTCCACGCAGGGCGTGTTGGAGAGCTGGCGCACCAGCATGGCGCGGCGCCAACCGGTATCGCAGATCTTCTGGCGCTGGTCGTTGCTCTCGCAGCGCACCGTGCCGGCCACCCCGCCAGCGCCGCCGTTGTTGCCACCCCAGCCGCCGCCGCTCCCGTTGCGGCCATCCACAAAGCGCGCGCGGCAGCCGTTGTCCACCCACACGCGGCCGCGGTCGCTGCCCCAGTTGCGGCCTTCGATACAGCGCGTGCCGGAGATGTTTTCGACCAGCACCGCGCGGCCGCGGAACGGCGTATCGCACTCGCGGCGACGGTTGTCGTTGCTGGAGCAGGTGATGCTGGGGCCGTTCCAGCCGCGGTCCTGCGCGGCGGCAGGGGCGCTGGCGAGCAAGCCGGTGAGGGTGATCAGGCCGAAGCCGGAGAGCAGCAGGGCGGTGCGCAGCATCGTGTCGTCCTTGGTGCGGGAGGGGCTTGCGCCTATTCAGCCGGGCGGCGACTTAAGCGACCATGAGCGCCTGCGCATTTGCTCCTGCCGCCCGCCGGCCCCAGAATATCCGGCTCTCCGGCGCTGTCCTGTGTCGGGTTTTCAGCGGAGCTTTCGATGCGTACCCACTTCTGCGGCCTGGTCGACGAGACCATGATCGGCCAAACCGTCACTCTCGCCGGCTGGACCGACGTGGCCCGCAACCTGGGCGGCGTGTGCTTCATCGACCTGCGCGACCACGAAGGCATCGTGCAGGTGACGGTGGAACCGGAGAACGCGGAGGTGTTCCCGGTCGCCGCCAGCCTGGGCTACGAAGACGTGCTGCAGGTCGAAGGCGTGGTGCGTGCGCGGCATGCGGTCAACGACAAGCTGCGCAGCGGCAAGGTCGAAGTGATCGCCACGCGTATCACCATCCTCAACAAGGCCGCGCCGCTGCCGTTCCACGCGCACGAAAATCCGGGCGAAGAAACCCGCCTGAAGTACCGCTATCTGGACCTGCGTCGTCCGGAAATGCAGCGCATGCAGCGCACCCGCATCAAGCTGGTGCAGGCGCTGCGCCGGCATCTGGATGCGCGCGATTTCCAGGATATCGAAACCCCGATCCTGACCAAGGCCACCCCGGAAGGCGCGCGCGACTTCTTGGTGCCGGCGCGCATGCATCCGGGCGAGTTCTACGCCTTGCCGCAGAGCCCGCAGCTGTTCAAGCAGATCCTGATGGTGGCCGGCTTCGATCGTTACTACCAGATCGCACGCTGCTTCCGCGACGAAGCGCTGCGCGCCGATCGCCAGCTGGAATTCACCCAGCTCGACATGGAATTCGCCTTCGTGCGCGAGCGCGACGTGCAGGATTTTGTCGAAGACATGATCCGCGCCATCTTCAAGGAAGTGGTGGATGTCGAGCTGGCCGCGCAGTTCCCGCGCATGACCTGGGCCGAGGCGATGCGTCGCTATGGCTCGGACAAGCCGGACCTGCGCATCGCGCTGGAATTGGTTGATGTGGCCGAGCTGGTCAAGTCCAGTGAATTCGCAATCTTCAGTTCCGCTGCCAACGACGCCGATGGCCGAGTGGCAGCGCTGCGTATCCCCGGCGGTGCCGCGCTGTCGCGCAAGCAGATCGACGAGTACACCGCACACGCTGCTAAATATGGCGCCAAGGGTCTGGCTTGGCTCAAGCATGGACAGACTCCTGATGGTGCGCAGGGGGCGGAGCTATTGAGAGCGGCTTTGACATCAGCCAAGTCTCGGGATCCGTCGCTAAAGTGCTGGGTCCTGAAACAACTGTCGCTCTTCTTGACGCGGTTAAAGCTGCACCCGGTGACATCGTGTTTTTGGTGCTGGCACATACAACAAAGTTTCAGACTTTATGGGTGCGGTCCGTCTGAAGGCCGGCAAGGATTTCAAGCTGATCGCCGACACCTGGGCGCCGCTGTGGGTCACCGACTTCCCGATGTTCGAATGGGATGAGGAGGCGCAGCGCTACGTGGCCCTGCATCACCCCTTCACCGCACCGGCCGTGGACGATATCGCCGACCTGCGCGCCAATGCCCGCACGGCGGTGTCGCGCGGTTACGACATGGTGCTCAACGGCAATGAAATCGGCGGCGGCTCGATCCGTATCCATCGCCCGGACATGCAGAGCGCGGTGTTCGAGCTGCTCGGCATCGGCGCCGACGAAGCGCGTGCCAAGTTCGGCTTCCTGCTGGATGCGCTGAACTACGGCGCACCGCCGCACGGCGGCATTGCCTTCGGCATCGACCGCATCGCTGCGCTGATGGCCGGCACCGAATCGATCCGCGACGTGATCCCGTTCCCCAAGACTACTGGCGCGCAGGATCTGATGACCGACGCCCCGTCGCCGATCCCGGCCGAGCAGCTGGCCGAAGTGCACGTGCAGGTGCGGCCGAAGCAGGTCTGACCTGCGCTAGCAGGTGGCCATGCCGTGTGCGTGGTCATCTGTACAAGGCGCCCAGCGCAGCCAGCGCTGCGCGCTTTGGTGGAACCGTTAGCGCCGGCTGGGTGTTGCGCACGGGGCACCGCCGTCCAACCGCCGCCGATCACCGGCGGCAGTGCGCCTGCAGGTCCGTCCCAAGCGCGCCTGAGCTCCGCAAGTAGATAGCCATCCCTCGCAGTGTTTATCTTTCCTGCGCGGTGCCATGCGGAGCCGGTCGTGCGCGCTTGGTTGAACCCGTCAGCGCCCATGCCGAATCCTGCACACGCGGAATCCACACATCGCAGATGCTTTCCCGATTCCCGATTCCCGATTCCCGATTCCCCAATCCCCAATCCCCAATCCCCAATCCCCAATCCCCAATCCCCAATCCCCGCTTGCGGTAGCGCATCTGCATGCGAGAAGCTGCCACGTCCACCTGGCACGAGAGGCCCCGCATGACCCGCATCCGCCGCGCCACACCGGACGATGCCGAAGCGTTATCGCTGCTGGCCGCACAGACCTTTACCGAAACCTTCGGGCATCTGTATCCGGAAGAAGACCTGCGCGGTTTTCTCGAAGAGACCTACGCGGTCGAGCGCGCGCGCATCGTGCTGGCGAATCCGGACTACGCGATCTGGCTGCTGGAGATGGACAACCTGCTGGTCGGCCACGCCGCCGCCGGCCCGTGCGGGCTGCCGCATGAAGACGTGCGCCCCGGCGATGGGGAGCTCAAGCGGCTGTATCTGCTGAAGGACTACCAGAACAGCGGCTGGGGCAGCCGGCTGTTCGAAACCACACTGGAATGGCTTGAGCGCAATGGCCCGCGCACGCTGTGGATCGGCGTGTGGTCGGAAAATTTCGGCGCGCAACGTTTCTACGCCCGCTACGGATTCGAAAAAGTCGGCGAGTACGACTTCCCGGTCGGCAAGATTGTCGATCGCGAGCACATCCTGCGCCGCAAGCCGATCGTCGCGGCCGACTGAGCGCATGCAGGCGCCGTCCGCAGCAGCCCGGCGATCGCGCGCCACATTCTGGAAATCGTGCTGATGCCCAGCAGCTCCTCGGCATGTCCAGCCGCATCCAGACACGCCCCGCGCACTGCACCGACCACCGCAACCGCCGATGTGCTGCTGGTGCACGGCATCTGGAATACCGCGCACTGGCTGCTGCCGCTCGCGCGTCGCCTGCGTGCAGAGGGCCTGGCGCCTGCGCTGTTCGGCTACGCCAGCGTGCTTGGCGGCCCCGCGCAGGCGGTACCGCAGCTGATCGAACGCCTGCAGACGACCGGCGCGCAACTGCTGGTCTGTCACAGCCTGGGCGGGCTGATGGCGTTGCAGGCTCTGCGCGCCGCGCCTGAGCTGCCGGTGCGCCGCGTGGTCTGCCTGGGCTCGCCGTTGTGCGGCAGCGCCGCCGCGCGCGGCCTGGCCCAACGTGGCGGGCGATGGGCGTTGGGGCGGAGTGCGGGCTTACTGCAGCAGGGTTTCATGCAGTGGGAGGGCGAGGCCGAGATCGGTCAGGTCGCCGGCAATGTCGCGCGCGGGGTCGGGCGCTGGCTGGCGCCGCTGGACGGCGGCTCGGACGGCACCGTGGCACTGGCCGAAACCCGCCTGCCCGGGCTGCGCGACCATTGCGTGGTGCCGGCCAGTCATAGCGGTCTGTTGCGCTCACCCGAGGCCGCGCAGCAGGCGCTGAGCTTCCTGCGGACCGGCCGATTTCGCCACTGAGTCCGCCACTGAACGCTGCCGCCCCGGTGCGGGCGAGCAATCAGGTAAAATCCGCGCCCTGTCATCCAAGCCAGTCTGGAACCACCCATGGGTAGAGGCCCCTCGATCGAAGGCCGCAAGAACGCCTCCGACGCCAAACGCGGCAAGATGTTCACCAAGATCATTCGCGAGATCAGCGTGGCTGCACGCGGCGGTGGCGGTGATCCGGCCAACAATCCGCGCCTGCGCGTGGCGGTGGACAAGGGCTTGTCGTCGAACATGTCCAAGGACGTGATCGAACGCGCCATCAAGAAAGCCACCGGCGAGCTGGAAGGCGTGGAATACGAAGAAGTGCGCTACGAGGGCTATGCCCCCGGCGGCGTGGCGGTCATCGTGGACTGCCTCACCGATAACCGCGTGCGCGCGGTGGCCGATGTGCGGCATGCCTTCAGCAAGTGCGGCGGCAACATGGGCACCGACGGCTCGGTGGCCTTCATGTTCAAGCGTCTGGGCGTGCTCAGCTTCGCCGCCGGTACCGACGAAGACACCCTCACCGACGCGGCGATCGAAGCCGGCGCCGACGACGTGGTGGTGTACCCGGAAGACGGCGCCATCGACGTGCTGACTGCCCCGGACGCCTTCGCCCAGGTCAAGCAGGCGCTCGCCGCCGCCGGCCTGGAGCCGGTGCATGCGGAAATCACCTTCCGCGCCGAAAACGACATCGCCGTCGACGGCGACACCGCCCTGCAGGTCCGCAAGCTGCTCGACATGCTCGAAGACCTGGACGACGTGCAGGACGTGTACTCGAACGTCGATCAAGCGGCGCTCGGCGCGTAAGCGCCGGGAATTGGGAATGGAGAATCGGGAATCGAAACAGCCGCATCCTGCATCGCTCGGCAGCGTCGAGCACGCCAGTAGGCCGCTCTACCCATTCCCGATTCCCAACTCCCGATTCCCGGCCCCTCGATGACCCGCATCCTGGGCATCGACCCCGGCTCCCAGCGCACTGGGGTTGGCGTCATCGACATCGACGAGAGCGGTCGCAGCCGGCATGTCTATCACGCGCCGCTGGTGCTGCTGGGCGAGGGCGACTTCGCGCAGCGGCTCAAGCGCCTGCTGCACGGGCTGGGCGAGGTGATCGAGACCTACCAGCCGCAGGAAGTGGCGATCGAGAAGGTCTTCATGGGCAAAAGTGCCGACTCGGCGCTCAAGCTCGGCCACGCGCGCGGCGCGGCAATCTGCGCGGTGGTGCTACGCGACCTGCCGGTACACGAGTACGCTGCCACCGAGATCAAGCTGGCGCTGGTCGGCAAGGGCGGGGCGGACAAGGTGCAGGTCCAGCACATGGTCGGCATCATGCTCAACCTGAAAGGCAAGCTGCAGCCCGACGCCGCCGACGCACTGGCGGTGGCCATCACTCACGCCCACGTGCGCGCCACCGCGCAGCGCCTGGGCGTCAATACCCAACAGGCCTGGAGCCGCAAGAAATGAGAATCGGGAATCGGGAATCGGGAATCGGGAATTGCAAACGCAGGGTCCAGAGCAGCACGCGCTCTTGCGATTCCCCATTCCCGACTCCCGATTCCCGGCACCGCCAAGGCGGTGCCCAATGATCGGCCGCCTGCGCGGGATCCTGGCCTACAAGCAGCCGCCATGGCTGGTGATCGATGTGGGTGGGGTGGGGTACGAGCTGGAGGCGCCGATGAGCACCTTCTATGACCTGCCCGATGTCGGCCGCGACGTGATTCTGTTCACCCACTACGCGCAGAAGGAAGACAGCGTGTCGCTGTACGGCTTCTTGCGCGAAGGCGAGCGGCGGCTGTTCCGCGACGTGCAGAAGGTCACCGGCATCGGCGCCAAGATCGCGCTGGCGGTGCTGTCCGGGGTCACCGTGGACGAGTTCGCCCGCCTGATCACCAGCGGCGACATCACCGCGCTGACCCGCATCCCCGGCATCGGCAAGAAGACCGCCGAGCGCATGGTGGTGGAGCTGCGCGACCGCGCCGCCGATTTCAGCAGTGGCGCGCCGATCACCGGCCAGCTCGGCCCGGATGCGGTGTCCGAAGCCACCGTGGCCTTGCAGCAACTGGGTTACAAGCCGGCCGAGGCCGCACGCATGGCACGCGAGGCCGGGTCAGAAGGCGACGAAGTCGCCACGGTCATTCGCAAGGCCCTCCAGGCCGCACTGCGCCAGGAAAACCGCGCTGTCTTCCTCTCCTTCACGCCACTTGGCGATACCCTGCCCACTTCATGTCACAGACCCCCACTTCCGCAGCTGGCCACGGCCATGCGCCTGCCAATAGCCATATGGCCTTGGTCATCGGCGCCATCGGCGTCGTCTTCGGCGACATCGGCACCAGCCCGCTGTACACCCTCAAAGAGGCGTTCTCGCCGCATTACGGGCTGACCAGCGATCACGACACCGTGCTGGGCGTGCTGTCGCTGGCGTTCTGGGCGCTGATGGTCACGGTGACGCTCAAGTACGTCACCATCATCATGCGCGCCGACAACGAGGGCGAGGGCGGCATCATGGCGCTGATGGCGCTGACCCAGCGCACCATGCGTAACGGGTCGCGCTCGGCGTATGTGGTCGGCATCCTGGGCATCTTCGGCGCCTCGCTGTTCTTCGGCGATGGCGTGATCACCCCGGCCATCTCGGTGATGGGCGCAGTGGAGGGCCTGGAAATCGCCGCGCCCAGCCTGCATCCCTTCATCGTGCCGATCACCGTGGTGGTGCTGCTGGTGGTGTTCATGGTGCAGCGCTTCGGTACCGAAAAAGTGGGCAAGGTGTTCGGCCCGATCACCTGCCTGTGGTTTCTGTCGCTGGGGGCGATCGGCATCTGGAACATCGTCGATGCGCCGGAAGTGATGAAGGCCTTCAACCCGTGGTGGGCGATCCGCTTCTTCATGCAGCACGGCTGGCACGGTGTCTTCATTCTCGGTGCGGTGGTGCTGGCAGTGACCGGCGGCGAAGCCTTGTACGCGGACATGGGCCATTTCGGCGCCAAGCCGATCCGTCACGGCTGGTATTTCTTCGTACTGCCGATGCTGCTGCTCAATTACCTGGGGCAGGGCGCGCTGGTGCTCAATCACCCGTCAGCCTTGAAGAACCCGTTCTTCGAAGCGGTGCCGAGCTGGGCGCTGTATCCGATGATCATCCTGGCCACGCTGGCGGCGGTGATCGCCTCGCAGGCGGTGATCACCGGTGCGTATTCGGTGGCGCGCCAGGCGATGCAGTTGGGCTACATCCCGCGCATGCTGATCAAGCACACCTCGCGCACCACCATCGGCCAGATCTACGTGCCCGGTATCAACTGGCTGTTGATGGTGATGGTGATCGCGCTGGTGCTGATCTTCCGCAGCTCCACCAATCTGGCCGTGGCCTACGGCATCTCGGTGTCGATGACGATGCTGATCGACACCTTGCTGCTGGCGCTGGTGGCGCGTTCGTTGTGGCCGCGCTGGCGCAACTGGGTGCTGCCGCTGTGCGTGGTGTTCTTCATCATCGAACTGGCCTTTGTCATCGCCAACGGCGCCAAGCTGCTGCAAGGCGCCTGGTTCCCGCTGGCGCTGGGCATCGTGGTGTTCACCCTGATGCGCACCTGGCGCCGCGGCCGCGCGCTGCTGCGCGAGGAAATCCGCAAGGACGGCATCCGCATCGACAGCTTCCTGCCCGGCCTGATGCTGGCGCCGCCTGCGCGCGTACCGGGCATGGCGGTGTTCCTCACCGCCGACCCGATGGTCGTGCCGCATGCGCTGATGCACAACCTCAAGCACAACAAGGTGCTGCACGAGCGCAACATCTTCCTCAACGTCGACACCTTGCCGATTCCGTATGCCCCGGCCGACAAGCGCCTGCAGATCGAATCGATCGGCGACGAGTTCTATCGCGTCTACGTGCGCTTCGGCTTCATGGAAACCCCCGACGTGCCGCTGGCATTGATGCGTTCCTGCGACCAGGGCGGCATCCATTTCGACCCGATGGACACCACCTTCTTCGCCAGCCGCGAGACCATCGTGGCCAGCGCCAACCGCGGCATGCCGATCTGGCGCGACAAGTTGTTCGCGCTGATGCATCGCAACGCCGCCCCGGCGACCGGATTCTTCCGCATCCCCGGCAACCGCCTGGTAGAGCTGGGCGCGCAGGTCGAGATCTGAGGCTGCGACAGCGTCGCGGCCTTGGTAATCGGGAGACGGGAATGGGGAATAGGAAAAGCAACGGCCTGCGCCAGCCCGAGACACTCGGCGGCGGCTGAAAAGGGCACCAGCCGTGCCGGTAACCGCTACTATTGTCCGCTCGATTCCCCATTCTCGATTCCCCATTCCCGGCTTTTCAATGGACCGCATCATCGCCAGCAGTGCCACCCGGGAAGACGATGCCGCCGATGCGAGCATCCGCCCCAAGCGACTTGCCGATTATCTCGGCCAGCAGCCGGTGCGCGAGCAGATGGATATCTACATCCAGGCGGCCAAGGCGCGTGGCGAAGCGATGGATCACGTGCTGATCTTCGGCCCGCCGGGCTTGGGCAAGACCACGCTCAGTCACGTCATCGCCAACGAGCTCGGGGTGAGCCTGCGTTCGACTTCCGGCCCGGTGATCGAAAAAGCTGGCGATCTGGCCGCGCTGCTGACCAACCTGCAGCCGCACGATGTGTTGTTCATCGACGAGATCCACCGGCTCTCGCCGGTGGTGGAAGAAGTGCTGTATCCGGCGATGGAAGATTTCCAGATCGACATCATGATCGGCGACGGCCCGGCCGCGCGCTCGATCAAGATCGACCTGCCGCCGTTCACCCTGATCGGCGCCACCACCCGTGCCGGCCTGCTGACCGCGCCGTTGCGCGACCGCTTCGGCATCGTGCAGCGGCTGGAGTTCTATTCGCCGGAAGAGCTGACCCGCATCGTGATCCGCTCGGCCGCAATCCTGGGTATCGACTGCACGCCCGATGGCGCCGCCGAGATCGCACGCCGCGCACGCGGCACCCCGCGCATCGCCAACCGGCTGCTGCGGCGGGTGCGCGACTTCGCCCAGGTCAAGGCCGCCGGCCATATCGATCTGCCGGTGGCGCAGGCGGCGATGCAGATGCTCAAGGTCGACCCGGAAGGTTTTGACGAGCTCGACCGGCGCATGCTGCGGGTGATCGTCGATCACTTCGACGGCGGCCCGGTCGGCGTCGAATCGCTGGCCGCCTCGCTGTCGGAAGAACGCGGCACCCTGGAAGACGTGATCGAGCCCTATCTGATCCAGCAGGGCTTTCTGATCCGCACCGCGCGTGGGCGCATGGCCACCAACAAGGCCTATCGCCACCTCGGGCTCAAGCCCAAGGCCGCGCCGGCACCGGACCTGTTCGTGGAGGACGAGGATGTCGGTTGATCCCCGATTCAGTTGGCCGACACGCGTGTATTGGGAAGATACCGACGCCGGTGGGGTGGTCTACCACGCGCGCTACGTCGCTTTTATGGAACGGGCGCGCACGGAATGGATGCGCGCACTCGGTTATGAGCAGGAACGCCTGCGCCAGCAGCACGATCTGGTGTTCGCGGTCCGCTCGATGCAACTGGATTTCCTCAAGCCGGCCCGGCTCGACGACGCGCTGTCGGTGTCGGCGGTCCTGCTCAGATGTAAACGTGCCAGCCTGCTGTTCGCGCAGTCGGTGCGTCGCGAGGGCGAAGTGCTGCTGACTGCCGAGGTGCGCATTGCCGCACTCAGTGCCAGCGACTTCCGCCCGCGCGGCATGGACGATGCGCTATACGACGTGTTGAAAGCTTTAGAAACCACAGAATCAGAAGACTGAGGAACAAACGGATGTCGATTGCATTGCTCCTGGCCCTGCAGGACACGGTAGTGGAAGCACTACCGCAGGACGTTGCCGCCGCTGCGGCACAGACCGCCAGCGTGGCGCACAACAGCGGCATCAACTATGTCGAGTTGATCCTGCGGGCGAGCATCCCGGTCAAGATCATCGTGCTGTTGCTGCTGATCGGTTCGTTCATCAGCTGGGTGATCATTTTCCGCAAGGCGCGCGCATTCAAGCAGGCCAACCGCGAGGCGGACGAGTTCGAAAACCGCTTCTGGTCCGGCGCCGATCTGGCCAAGCTGTACGCCTCGGCCACCGATCGCAACCGCACCGTCGGCGGCCTGGAGTCGATGTTCGAAAGCGGCTTCCGCGAATTTTCGCGCCTGCGCGATCGCCGCCGTCTGGATGGGCGGGTGCAGCTGGAAGGCGCCCAGCGCGCCATGCGCACCGCCTTCACCCGCGAAGTCGACCAGCTCGAGCGCAATCTCGAATTGCTGGCCAATATCGGCTCCACCGCGCCGTATGTCGGCCTGGTCGGTACCGTGTTCGGCATCATGGTGACCATGCACGACATGGTCAGCAGCGGCGAACAGGCCGGCATCGCTGCGGTCGCACCGGGTATCTCCGAAGCCTTGTTCGCCACCGCCATTGGCCTGTTCGTGGCGATTCCGGCGGTGTGGGCCTACAACCGCTTCACCACCCGCGTGGAACGGCTGTCGGTGCGTTACGAAACCTTCGCCGACGAGTTCAGCTCGATCCTGCAGCGCCAGGCCGGCGCCGACGAGTGATGCCGCTCCCTCGCAACAGCCGGCTTGCATGCGAGTGCCTCGCAGACGCCCGCACCTTCGTGTGCGGGGACAGGATGGACGAGTCCCTCGGAGCAGTCCGCACACGCATGTGCGGGGGATTAATTAGGAACGTGTCGCGATGATTTCCAGTATTTCCCGCCGTAAGAAACGCAAGCTCAAATCCGACATCAACGTCGTGCCGTACATCGACGTGATGCTGGTGCTGTTGATCATCTTCATGGTGACCGCGCCGCTGTTGACCCTGAGCACCGACGTCAATCTGCCGAGCTCGCGCGCCAAGGCTTTGGAGAGCAAGCAGGATCCGATCGTGGTGGTGGTGGCCGCCGACGGCCAGCTCGCACTGCAGTTGCCCAAGGGCAAGCCGCAGGCAATGGACGTGGCCGCGCTGCAGGCGCAGCTGGCCGCCATCGTGGCGCAGGACAAGGAGGCACGCGTGGTGGTGGCCGGCGATCGCGCCGCCCCCTATCAAAAGATCATGGATGCCATCGACGTGCTCAAGCAGGCCAAGGTCGAAAAGGTCGGCCTGATTTCCGACTCCGGCGGTGCTGCAGGCAGCGATGCACGCTGACGCACTCCCCACGCAGACCGCGCGCGAGGATGGCTGGTTGCGACCAGTCGTGCTGGCCTTGGTCGTGCACGTCCTGGTCGCGCTGGTGTTCATTGCCGGCTGGCTGTGGTCACCCGAGCGTTCGGTCGAGCCGGCCGCTGGCGATCCCAGCATGGAAGCCTCGCTGGACGTGTCCGCAGCCGAAGCGCGCGTTGCGCGGCAGGCGTTGAAGGCGACCCCGGTGGAGACGCCACCGCCACCGCCCGCACCGGTGCCCGAGCCCGCGCCGGAAGAAAGCGTGCCGCCACCGCAGCCGATCCCCGAGCCGCGCCCGCAGGATGCGCCCACCCCGCAACAGGCGCAGGCCCAGGAGCGCGTGGCCCAGCCGGACAAGGTCGATCAGGAGCGTGTCGATGCGCTTGCGCTATCGGCAGAAAAGGCCAAGCAGGAGCAGGAAGCCAAGCGCCGTCAGGAGCAGATCGACCTCACCGAGCGCAAACGCCAGGAAGAGGCCGAGCAGAAGCTGCGCCTGGCCAAGCAGCAGGAAGAGGCCGACGCCAAGAAGAAGCAGGCTGCCGCACAGCAGGCCGAAGACGCCGAACGCCAAAAGAAGATCGCCGATATCCGCCGGCAGCGCGAACAGGCTACCAAGGAAGCCGCACTGGCCGAGCAGAAGCTGCGCCAGGTGGCCGCCGCACGTGCGCAACAGGCGTCTTCGGCCGCCGCTGCCACTGCCCAACCG
This sequence comes from Xanthomonas hortorum pv. pelargonii, assembly GCF_024499015.1. NCBI lineage: Bacteria > Pseudomonadati > Pseudomonadota > Gammaproteobacteria > Lysobacterales > Lysobacteraceae > Xanthomonas > Xanthomonas hortorum. Next base: position 3,983,274 of record NZ_CP098604.1, read on the forward strand.
ACTGCAGGGCAGGGCGGCACCAACACCGACCTGTCGGCCAAGTACGCCGCTGCCATCCAGCAGAAGGTGTTGGGGCAGTGGGTGCGCCCGCCGTCGGTGCCGCCGGGTCAGAAATGCACCATCAACATCCGCCAGTTGCCGGGCGGGCAGGTGATGGAAGCCAAGGTCGCGCCGGGCTGCCCGTACGACGAGGCGGGTCAGCGCTCGATCGAGGCCGCGGTGTTGAGCGCGCAGCCGCTGCCGTATCGCGGCTACGAATCGGTGTTCCAGCGCAATCTGACCTTTGTGTTCACTGCGCAGGATCAGTAACGGCCGGTCTGGACGACCGGTCGGTTGGCAATACAGAGGTGTCGTGCTGTCTGCGGCTACTCGCTCCACTTTCACGCTGTCTCGTTCACGATTGCGAGTATGTTCACTCGTTGATTGGTATCTCTTGCACACTTTTCCTGCCCGATCCGAGCCGTCCATGAAAAAACCGCTGCGTTGGTTAGCTGCCCTGACCGCCTTGTTGCTTCCGCTGAGTGCCCTCGCGCAGCAGCAGGGGCTCACTATCGATATCGTCGGCGGTAGCGCTTCGGCTACGCCGATCGCTGTCATCCCGATGGCTTACCAAGGCGCCGGCACCGCGCCGCAGACCGATGTGGCGGCCGTGGTTGGCGCCGATCTGGACCGCTCCGGCCAGTTCCGGACCTTGCCGGCCGCGCAGATCGTCGAAAAGCCGACCCGTGGCACCGAGGTGCAGTTCCAGACCTGGCGCACGCTCAAGCAGAACTACATCGTGGTTGGCCGCGTGATGGATGCCGGCGAAGGCGCTTACCGCGTCGAGTACGAACTGTTCGACGTGGCCAAGGGTGAGCGCCTGCTTGGCCTGGCAATGACCGCACGCGCCAATGCGATGCGCGATGTCTCGCATCAGATGGCCGATGCGATCTACGAAAAGATCACCGGCGTGCGTGGTGCGTTCTGGACCCGCATTGCCTATGTCACTGCCAGCGGTAGCGGCGGTTCGATGCGTTTTGCGCTGATGGTGGCCGATTCGGATGGCTACAACCCGCAGACCATCGTGCGTTCGGCCGAGCCGTTGCTGTCGCCGAACTGGAGCCCGGACGGCAAGAAGCTGGCCTATGTGAGCTTCGAGCGCGGCAATTCCTCGATCTATCTGCAGGACATCTCCACTGGCGCGCGTGAACTGGTCTCCAGCTTCCGCGGCATCAATGGTGCGCCCTCGTTCTCGCCCGATGGCCGTCGCCTTGCGCTGGCGCTGTCGCGCAGCGGCAACCCGGAGATCTACGTGATGGATCTGGGCAGCAAGCAGCTGACCCAGCTGACCAACCACTTCGGCATCGACACCGAGCCGACCTGGGCGCCGGATGGCGGCAGCATCTACTTCACCTCCGATCGCGGCGGTCGCCCGCAGATCTATCAGGTGGCTGCAAGCGGCGGCAGCGCCAACCGTGTGACCTTCCAGGGCAATTACAACGCCACCGCCAGCGTCTCGTTCGACGGCAAGAAGGTCGCCGTGGCGCAGGGCAGCGGCAATACCTACCGTATCGCCATGATGGATCGCAGCCTGGGTTCGCCCAGCTGGAGCACGATTTCGCCGGGTTCTCTGGACGAATCGCCGAGCTTCGCGCCCAACGCCAGCATGATTTTGTACGCCGCTCGCGAGGGTGGCCGAGGCGTGCTGTATGCCGTCTCTTCCGACGCTCGGGTGCGCCAGCGTCTGGTCCTGGCCGATGGTGATGTAAGAGAACCCGCATGGGGGCCTTACCGAACCGCGCATTAATGTTAATATTTCGCTGCGTTAAACCCCATTGGCCCAGGAGCCACCATAGGTATCCCATGAACAAGTCCACCCGCGTCTTGCTTGTCTCCCTGCTGTCTGTTGCCGTGCTGGCTGGTTGTTCGAAAAAGGTGAAGGAAACTCCGCCTGCTCCGACCGACACCACCACCGGTTCCTCCGTTCCCACCGGCCCGGCAACCTCAGGCCTGTACGGCCCGGGCGACCTGGATACCGATGCCTGCCTGCGCCAGCGCGTTGTCTACTTCGATCTGGATCGGGACTCCCTGAAGCCGGAATTCCAGGCCATCATGGCTTGCCACGCCAAGTACCTGCGTGACCGTCCTTCCTCGCGCATCACCCTGCAGGGTAATGCCGACGAGCGCGGCTCGCGTGAGTACAACATGGGCCTGGGCGAGCGTCGCGGCAATGCCGTGTCGTCGTCGCTGCAGGCTGCTGGCGGTTCCGCCAGCCAGCTGACCGTCGTCAGCTACGGTGAAGAGCGTCCGGTCTGCACCGAAACCAGCGAAAGCTGCTGGTCGCAGAACCGCCGCGTCGAAATCGTGTACACGGCTCAGTAAGAAGCGATGCGCTTTCGAGTGACATCTCTGTTCGTCGCGGCGGCCCTTGTGGTCGCCGCGCCGGCTTACGCGCAGCGAGCCAGTCTCGCTGATCGTGTTGCCGTTCTCGAGCAGCAGCAGGCCAACAGTCAGGCCAACAACGATCTTCTCAATCAGCTACAGCAGGCGCGTTCTGACCTGCAGGGATTGCGAGCGACGGTGGAACAGCTGCAGCACGACAACGAACAACTCAAACAACAGTCCAAGGACCAGTATCTGGATCTGGACGGGCGTCTGAATCGGTTGGAAGGTGCAGGTGGCGCAACACCGCCATTGCCATCGCCCACTGGCAGCGTCACCCCAGCCCCGGCCGGCTCCGGCCGCGCGGCCTGCAGCGGCGGCAACTTCCGAGAAGCCGCCCAGTGTGCATGGCGATTCCGGCACGCTGACCGCCAGTGACGAAGAACGCACGGCTTACAACGTGGCGTTCGATGCGTTGAAGAACGGCAAGTACGACGATGCGTCGCAACTGTTCTTGAGCTTTCTGGAGCTCTATCCGAACGGCGTCTACACCCCCAATGCGTTGTATTGGCTGGGCGAAAGTTATTACGCCACCCGAAATTTTCAGCTGGCCGAGGCGCAGTTTCGCGATCTCGTCGGCCGCTATCCCACGCATGACAAGGCCGCTGGCGGCTTGTTGAAGCTTGGCCTGTCGCAATATGGCGAAGGCAAGAACGACGAAGCCCAGCAGACCTTGCAGCAAGTTGTCTCGCAGTATCCCGGCTCCGATGCGGCGCGCGTCGCCCAGGAACGCCTGCAGTCCATCCGTCTCGGCCAGCAACTGCGCTGAGCCCGCGCGTCGGCGCCTTTGGGCGCGGCGCATACTTTGCCTATGAACGCCGCCGCCGTCCCCAGCGAGATCGTCCAATCGCCATTGCCGCGATTGAAGATCACCGAAATCTTTTTGTCGTTGCAAGGCGAGGCCGAGGCTGCCGGTTGGCCGACCGTATTCGTGCGCCTGACCGGCTGCCCGCTGCGCTGCCATTACTGCGACACCGCATACGCCTTCCATGGCGGTGAGTGGCACGATATCGATGCGATCGTCGCCGAGGTTTCCAGTCACGGCGTGCGCCATGTCTGTGTCACCGGTGGCGAGCCGCTGGCGCAGAAGCGCTGCCTGGTGCTGCTGCAGAAACTGTGCGACGCCGGCTTTGATGTCTCGCTGGAGACCTCTGGTGCACTGGATGTATCTGCAGTCGATCCTCGCGTCTCGCGCGTGGTCGACATCAAGACACCGGCATCCGGTGAAGAACAGCGCAATCGCTGGGACAACCTGCCGCTGCTGACCGCGCGCGACCAGATCAAGTTCGTGATCTGCAGCCGCGCCGATTACGAATGGTCGCGCGAGATTGTCGCCGCGCATGCGTTGGACCGTCGCTGCACGGTGTGGTTTTCGCCCAGCAAAAGCGAAGTGACGCCTCGGCAGCTGGCAGACTGGATCGTTGCCGATCGTCTGCCAGTGCGGTTCCAGATGCAGTTGCACAAGTTGCTGTGGAACGACGAGCCAGGGCGCTGACGCCCGATTGCCAGGCGCTGCTTGCCAAGACGCAATCGCCCGCGTTTCTACGCTGCGATCTTGTTCAACTCCTCGACGGCATCGGCCGGAAGTTTCAGCTCGGCTGCAACTAGATTCGCGCGCAGATGCGCCACCGACGACGTCCCCGGGATCAGCAGGATGTTGGGTGAGCGCTGCAGCAGCCATGCCAGTGCCACCTGCATCGGGGTTGCGGCCAGGCGCTCGGCAATAGCGGCAAGCGTGGACGATTGCAACGGCGAGAAACCACCAAGTGGGAAGAACGGCACGTAGGCGATGCCGTCGCGTGCGAGCGCGTCGATA